>CAYNHK010000138.1:0-12844 GCA_964396875.1 uncultured Acidobacteriota bacterium
ACCACCGTGACCCCACCTTCGACGCCCGGCACCATCAGGTTCTTGAGACGGATGTTCGCGAAGGTGCCGCGAACCATGATGCGGTCGTTTCCACGCCGCGCGCCGTATGAGTTGAAGTCCTTCTTCTCCACTCCCCGTGCCTTCAGGAAATCGCCGGCGGGAGAAGCGGCCGCGATGTCGCCCGCAGGCGAGATGTGGTCGGTGGTGATCGAGTCGCCGAAGATCGCGAGCACGCGCGCGCCTTCGATGCCCGTGAGGCGAGCGGGCTGCATTGAGAGCCCTTGGAAGAAGGGCGGCTCCTGGATGTACGTCGAGGGCTCCTTGAAGTCGAACAGAGCGCCCTCCGCCACGGAGATCGCGTTCCAGTCGGGATTCCCGCCGAAAACGTCCGCGTAGCTCTTCGTGAAGAGTTCGCCGGTCACCGAGGCTTCAGCATCCGCCACTTCCTTCATGGTGGGCCAGATGTCCTTGAGCATCACCGGCGCGCCTGACTTGTCGTGGCCGATGGGCTCGGTCGCGAAGTCGATGTCCGTGGTGCCGGCGAGGGCGTAAGCGACGACGAGCGGAGGCGAAGCGAGGTAGTTCGCCTTCACGTCGGGGTTCACGCGGCCCTCGAAGTTGCGGTTTCCGGAGAGCACCGCCGAGGCCACGAGCCTGCCCTCGTTGACCGCCTTCGAGACCGCGGGCGGAAGCGGGCCAGAGTTTCCGATGCATGTGGTGCAACCGTAGCCGACGACATTGAATCCGATCTTCTCCATGTCACCGAGGAGTCCCGACTTGATCAGGTACTCCGTCACGACCTTGGAGCCGGGAGCGAGCGACGTCTTGACGTAGGGCTTCACGGTGAGGCCCTTCGCCACCGCCTTCTTGGCGACGAGACCAGCCCCGAGCATCACCGAGGGATTCGACGTGTTGGTGCAGCTCGTGATGGCGGCGATGGTGACCGCGCCGTGGGTGAGGGTGCTGTGGACCCCCTTCATCTCGACGGCCGCCGTTCGCGTGAGGTCGTCCGGGCCAAGGCCGAAACCGCGATCCTTGACCGGAGCCACCAGCGAATTCCGGAACGACTCCTTCATCGCCTTCAGCGCGACGCGATCCTGTGGACGTTTCGGGCCCGCGAGGGACGGCTCGACGGTCGACAGGTCCAGTTCGATCGTGTCCGTGAAGACGGGCTCAGCCGAGTCTTTCGTGCGGAACAGACCCTGTTCCTTCATGTACCGCTCGACGAGATCGACTTCTTCCGCGGTCCGGCCGGTATTGCGCAAATAGCGCAGCGTCTCGTCGTCGACGGGGAAGAAGCCGCAGGTGGCCCCGTACTCCGGCGCCATATTCGCGATGGTGGCGCGGTCGGCGAGGGGCATGCCGTCAAGACCAGGGCCGTAGAACTCGACGAACTTCTCGACCACACCCTTCCTGCGCAGAGCCTGGGTTACGGTGAGAACCATGTCGGTGGCGGTGACACCTTCACTCAGCCGGCCGATGAGCTTCATGCCCACGACCTGCGGCGTGACCATGTAAAGGGGCTGGCCGAGCATCGCGGCTTCGGCTTCGATACCGCCGACCCCCCAGCCCAGGACGCCGAGGCCGTTGATCATCGTGGTATGCGAGTCGGTGCCGACGAGGGTGTCGGGGAACGCGAAGGTCAGGCCGTCTTCCTTCTTCGTGAGCACGCCTTTGGCGAGATACTCGAGGTTCACCTGATGCACGATGCCGGTGGCCGGCGGGACCACGCGGAAGTTGTCGAAGGCCTTCTGACCCCAGCGGAGGAACTCGTACCGCTCGTTGTTGCGTTCGAACTCGAGCTTCGAGTTCTGCGCCAGGGCCTCGTTCGTTCCGTAGGCGTCGACCTGGACCGAGTGATCGACCACGAGGTCGACGGGCACCAGCGGATTCACCCGGCGGGGATCGTGGCCGAGGCGCTTCACCGCCGCGCGCATCGAGGCCAGGTCGACCACGGCGGGCACGCCGGTGAAGTCCTGAAGAATCACGCGGGCGGGCATGAAGGGGACTTCGATGTCCTTGGGCGCTTTTGCGTTCCAGGCGGCGAGGTTCTTCACGTCGGCTTCGTGGACCAGTTCACCGTCCACCGAACGGAGAATCGCCTCGAGAACGACGCGAATCGAAAAGGGGAGTGTGTCGAGGTTCGGCGCCACCCCGGCCTTTTTGAGAGCGTCCAGCCGATGGATCGTGAACGCGCCGCCTTTGGTTTGGAGCGCGGCCCGGGAACCGAAAGAGTCCTTCTTCATGCCGGGCATTTTACGTGCCGGACCGCCCCGTCCCTTTGAGGGGCGATTCGGGGCTCGATTCCGCCTATTTCGCGGGCTGCACGGTCAGCGGATCTCCGGTCGCGTGGTCCTTGATCTGAAAGCGAAGGAACTCGTGAATCGCGGCCAGCGCTTCCTTGTTCCTGGTGGCGATCACGACCCGGCCGCCCTTCACCGAGGGCTCGTAGGTGTAGCTGATGTCGGCCTTGAGCTTCGCCATCGTGGCCGTTCCCGGAGGAGTCACGCTGTGCACGAGCATGGGCGCTTTGAAGTTGCCGTCGGCGAACATCTTCGCGATATGGCCAAGGTGGCCCTGGATCTGATCCCGGCTCTCCTTGTCGTCCTTCGAGTTGGCGTCGACCTGGATGGCGCCGCCGTCGGTCTGAAGGATGAAGTGGTGCGTGGTCTTCTCGTGGGAGAAGCCCATCACTTTGTCACCGTTTGCGTCGACCTCGTGCTGGTGTTCGCTTTTCCGGGCTTTCGTGGCTCCAGTGTCCTGCGAGGGGATGAGGGCGGCGATCAGAATCAGGGCGGCGGGGTTCATGTTGTGTCTCCTTGGTGGTTGGGATGTCGGATAGAGCGGAAAGGGATTCGAGGAGGCGCGCCGGGCCGCCCGCGGGAGTGTCTTGAAGCTTGCGGTCCCAGGTCTCGAGAAGCGTGCGCAGATCGTCGCGCAGTTTCGTGAGCTCGAGCAGCCGCACTTCGGTCGACGCGAGCTTTGAGGCGGCAAGCGCCCTCACCTTGCTGCAGGGAGGGGCGCCCCGCTCTCGTTCCTTGAGGACGATCGCGAGTTCGGCGAGCGAAAAGCCGAAGGCGAGCGCCCGACGAACGAGCAGGACGCGAGGCAGCGCGGATTCGGGATAGGCCCGGTAGTTGTTCAGGGAGCGCGCGGGCCTGGGCAGGACGCCGACACGCTCGTAGTGCCGGAGCGTGTCCGGGCTTACTCCGGCAAGACGCGCGAGTTCTCCAGAAGCGATGGCCATGTCGCAGGCATTATCGAGTCTGGAACCCGTTCCAGGGTCAAGAAAAACCTTATGAAATCTTCGCTTAGCCGCGCGGGGTCTTCGGGAATTTGTCGACAGTGTGAGCGATCGGCTTCTGCATCTTCAGGTAGTCGTAGACGATGCCGAGATCTTCGTCCGTCAACTTGTTGTACTCGGCCCACGGCATCGCGGTGTTCTGCGAACCCTTCGGGA
The DNA here is from genome assembly GCA_964396875.1 of uncultured Acidobacteriota bacterium. Taxonomy (GTDB): domain Bacteria; phylum Acidobacteriota; class Vicinamibacteria; order Fen-336; family JAGNNV01; genus JAGNNV01. The sequence goes on from CAYNHK010000138.1 coordinate 3,461, forward strand.
GTTCGCCTTCCACGTTGCCGAAAGCGCGGAAGAGGCCGATGAAGTTCTCCTTGGTCCGATCGCCGAGGCCGGTCTCGTGGGGAGAAAGATTGGCCGAGCGCACCGCGCCCCAAGGGCCTCGGAGTTCATTGTCCCCCGCCCATTCGCGGCCGGGGATCGGCTGCATCTGTGGGTCGACCGTGGTGTGGCAGAAGACGCAGCCCATGGTCGTGGTGAGGTAACGGCCGTACGCCTCGATGTCGGTTTTCGCGGGGGCGGCGACCGGACCCTCGAGGGGCTGCGGAATGAAGCGAATGACGATGGGGAGGGGGAAGTCGAGTTTCGGAGCAGGAGCCTTGTAGCTCACAGGAGGAAGGGTGCGCAGATAGGCCACGATCGAGAGCGCATCCTCGTCGGAGAGATGCTTTAAATCGCCATAGGGCATGAGCGGGAAAAGCGGCCGTCCGTCGCGGGAAACCCCCTCCCGCATTGCGCGCAGGACCTCGCCGTCGGTCCAGGCTCCGATGCCGGTTTCCTTGTCCGAGGTGATGTTCGGCGGACAGACCACGCCCGGCACACCCACGCCTTTGTCGAAGCAATAGCCATGGGCGCCGAAGGGTGCTTTCGGCGGACCGGAGTACCGGTTGAAGTCGCGTTCCGAGTGGCAATCGACGCACCCTCTCGTGTGAGCGAGGTATTCGCCGCGGGCGAGACGCTCCGGCGTTGCGACCGCGGAGACCTGTTGGGGGGGGCGGCTGAGGGGCCGGGCGAGGAACACGAACCCGGCGAAACCGGAAGCGGCGAGGGCGAGGAGGACGGCGAGGGCGAGGAGGGTTTTCTTGAACATGGGCACCCGCGAAGATACGGGTTTTTCGCCCATTTGTTTCATCCCGCCGGCGCCTGCGCAGCACCCGGTGTTCAAGATCACTCTGGATCTTGACGTCGCGGCTCCGGCTGAAGGGTCGGATCGGCGGCAACAGGACTCGGCCGGCCCGCTCACCTCCAACCTCCGCCCAGGGCGCGGTAGACGTTGACCACAGCGAGCCGCTGCGTCGTGAGCGCGCGATTGGCTTCGAGCGCACCCGAGATCCCGTCCCGCTCCGCGAGCGTCCGGGTCAGGGAGTCGACGAGCCCTTCCTCATGTTGAATCGCGACGATCCGCGCCGCTTCGGCCGCGGCGAGCGCCCGGCGCTCGTTGGCTTCGAGCTCACGAGTCGCGGCGGCGTATGCGTCGACGGCGGTCTGAGACTCCTCGAGAGCCGCGAGTACGGTTTGCTCGTACTGAGCGAACGCAGCGTCCGCGAGGGCGCCCCTGGCCCGCATCTCGCGGCGCAGTCGTGGCCAGTCCAGGGCGCGGAAGATGAGGCGAGGCGCCACGAACCAGGATTTCGCCGCGCTCTCCGTGAGCCGGCCCACACTGCCCGCGACGAGACCGAAAGCACCCGTCACTTCGACGGTCGGGAAGAGTTCGGCGCGCGCGGCCGAAGCACTCGCGGAGGCGGCGGTCACCCGCAGCTCCGCGGCCGCGACATCAGGCCGGCGGCGCAGCAGTTCGGCGGGAGTACCGATCGAGAGGACGGTGGTGCGCAGGGGCGCCTCAATGGCTTGGGAGATCTGCCAGCCCGAGGCCGTTCGTCCCGTAAGCGTCGCGAGGCGCAGGCGGGCCCGCTCCGCCCGGTGCCGCGCCGCGGAGACCGCGACCACCAGTTCCTCATCCACCTGCTCCGCGCGCAGGAGATCGAGGCGCGTCACCCGGCCGGCCTCGAGCATCGCGTTTGTGGTCGCGATCTGCCGGGCGATTCCGGATTTCAGCCGCTCCGCGAGAGCCAGTTCGTGCTCAGCGCCGCGCAGTTCGAAATATGCCGAAGCGACCTGGGCGAGGATGGCGACCTCGACACCGCGGGCGTCCATTCCAGAGGCCGAAGCCTCCGCGGCGGCCGCCCAGTGTTTCTTCCCCAGGCGGCCGAAGAGGTCGAGTTCCCAAGTGAGGTCGAGCCCGGCATGAACGCTCGAGATTGCCGGCCCTGGCCGCATGCCGTTGGCCTCGAGGGCGCTCGGCCGACGCCGGGACGCGCCGAGGGTGGCGTCGATTTGCGGCAACCGCTCGAGTGACGAAGCACCCGCAAGTTCCCTCGCCGCCTCGTACCGCGAGGTGGCCGCGCGCAGATCGCGGTTCGCCATCCGCGCGTCCTCGATGAGGGCATCGAGGACAGGATCGGCAAACTGCGTCCACCACGCGCTTTCAAAGCCGGAGTCCACCGTTCCCTGAACGGAGATGGAGGCGGGAGCCGCGAGGGTTGAGACCTTTGCTTCGTAGCGCGCCGCGCAGGCGGCCCCCGAGGAGGCGACGCTCAGGACAAGGCCAAGGGCCGCGGCCAGGCGCTTTGGGACGATGGTGAAGGCCGGACGTCGCCACGTCCGCACCACGTGATACGCCACGGGAGTGAGGATCAGACCGAAGAGGGTCACGCCGAGCATTCCCGAGAACACCGCAAGGCCCATGGCCTGCCGCATCTCGGCGCCCGCGCCGGTAGCGAGGACCAGCGGCGCCACGCCCATGATGAAGGCGAGCGAGGTCATGAGCACCGGCCGCAGACGCAGCCGGCAGGCTTCGAGGATGGCTTCCGCGGCGCTTGATCCTTCGCTCTCACGCTGACGGGCGAACTCGACGATGAGGATCGCGTTCTTGGCGGCGAGGCCGATGAGGACGACGAGGCCGATCTGCGTGAAGATGTTGTTGTCGCGGCCGGCGAGCCACAATCCCGCGATCGCGCTCAAGAGCACGGTCGGGATCACCACCATCACGGAGAGGGGAAGCGTCCAGCTGTTGTACTGGGCGGAGAGGAGCAGGTGGGCGAGCAGAACCGCGAGCGCGAACACGAGCGCCGCGCCATTCCCTTCGCGCATCTGCTGATACGTGAGATCCGTCCATTCGTAGGCGAAGCCCTCGGGCAGCGTGGCATCGAGAATCCGCGTCATCTCTTTCACCGCCTCGCCTGAACTCACACCGGCGGCCGGCCCACCGTTGACGTCCGCGGCCACGAAGGCGTTGTAGCGGGACACGGGATCGGGGCCGGAATCGGGGCGGATGGTCGCGAGTGCTGCGAGCGGGATCATCGCGCCGCCGCTGCCCCGCACCTGGAGTTCACCGATGTTGTCGGTATCGATCCGGAAGGCGTGATCCGCCTGGACTGTGACCGGATACGTGCGGCCGAGGGTGTTGAAGTCGTTGACGTACAGCGATCCGAGATAGACCTGCAACGCCTCGAACACGCGGTCCAGCGGCACCGCGAGCTGCTTCGCGCGTTCACGATCGAGGTCGAAGAAGAGCTGCGGAACGTCCACCTGATAGCTCGAGAAAACGCCCGCAAGGCGACCGGACTTCCAGGCTTCCGCCGCGACTTTCTGCGTGGCCTCGAACAAGGCTCGCTCACCTTTCGCAGCCCGATCCTGGATCTGAAGCTTGAAACCGCCGATGGTTCCAAGCCCCGGGACGGGCGGGGGCGGGAACATGGCCGCCATCGCGCCCCCGATCGAGGCGAACTTTCCGTTCAGGGCGCCCGCGATGGCGCCGGCACCGAGGTCAGCCGTGGTGCGCGATTCAAAGGGATCGAGCATGGCGAAGAGAACCGCGGCATTCGGACTCGCCACGAAGCCGTTGATCGAAAGGCCGGGGAAAGCGACCACGCTCTCGACACCGGGCTGCTCGAGGGCCAGACGCGTCATTTCCCTCACCACCGCCTCGGTTCGGTCCAAAGAAGCCCCGTTTGGAAGCTGGGCGATGCCCACCAGGTAGTACTTGTCCTGCGACGGCACGAAACCCGTGGCGATGCCGCCAAAGCCGAGCGCGGTCAGGCCAAGCAGGCCCACATACACCGCCCCCGTCACCCCCGCGAACTTCATCGCCCGGCCCACGCCGAAGACGTAGATGTCGCCCGCGCGATCGAAGACGGCATTGAAACGACGGGTGAGCGGCCCGATCGTACGATCCAGCGTCCGGGTCAGCCAGTCCTTCGGCGCGGCGTGCGCTTTGAGCATCAATGCGGCGAGGGCGGGTGACAGGGTCAAGGAGTTGATCGCCGAAAGGACCGTCGAGATGGCGATGGTCAGGGCGAACTGTCGGTAGAACTGACCGGACAGACCGCCCATGAAAGCGGTGGGGATGAAGACCGCGCACAGCACAGCGGTGATCGCCAGAATCGGACTCGTGACCTCGTTCATCGCGGCAAGAGCTGCGTCCCTCGGACGTAGACCGCGGCCGATGTGACGTTCGACGTTTTCCACCACGACGATCGCGTCGTCGACCACGATGCCGATCGAGAGCACCAAACCGAAGAGGGACAGGGTATTGAGAGTGAAACCGAACAGGTGCATCACCGCGAAGGTTCCGATGAGAGAGACGGGCACCGCGACCACCGGGATGAAGGAAGCCCGCCAGGTCTGCAGGAAGAGCAACACGACCAGGACCACGAGGCCCGTCGCCTCGAACAGGGTGAGAGCGACATTTCGAATCGACGCGCGCACGAAGATCGTGGGGTCGTAGACGATGCGGTGTTCGACGCCTTCCGGGAACCCCTTCGCGAGCTGATCCATGGCGGCGCGGACCGCGGTTGAGACCTCGATCGCGCTCGCCTTCGGATCCTGCAGGATCTGGATGGCGGCCGCGGGCTGGTTGTTGAGAAGGCTGCGAATCGCGTACTGATTCGACCCCATCTCCACCCGCCCGAGGTCGCGGATCCGGACCACGCCGCCGTCCTCGCTCACTCGCACGATGATGTTCGCGAAGTCCTCAGGGTCCGAAAGGCGGCCGGTGGCGTTCACCGCGATCTGAAAAGCGTTTCCGGCGGACGGCTGCTGGCCGATGGCCCCTGCCGCCACCTGTACGTTCTGCTCCCGGATGGCGCTCACCACATCGCCCGCGGTGAGGGAGCGGGCCGCGACTTTCGCCGGGTCGAGCCAGACCCGCAGGCTGTACTCGCCCGCGCCGAAGATCAGGACATCACCCACGCCCGGGATGCGCGCGAGTTCGTCCTTGACCCGCAGCGTCGCGTAGTTGGAGAGATACAGCGGATCGTAGCGCTCGCCCGGAGAGAGCAGATGCACCACCATCAGGATGTCCGGCGACGCCTTCTGCGTGGTGATGCCGATGCGCTGGACCTCCTCGGGCAATCTCGGGAGGGCCCGCGACACCCGGTTCTGCACCTGAACCTGGGCGAGGTCGGCGTCGACTTCGGCCTCGAAGGTCACCGTGATGGTGAGGGCCCCGTTGCCGGCAGCCTGCGAACTCATGTAGAGCATGCCTTCAACGCCATTGATTTCCTGCTCGAGGGGGGCCGCCACCGTTTCGGCGATGACCCTGGGGTTAGCACCCGGATAGGCGGCGCGCACGACCACGGTGGGAGGGGTGACCCTCGGATATTCGGTGAGCGGCAGGCCGCCCAGGCTGAGCACTCCCGCGATGACGATCAGCGCGGAGAGGACGATGGCCGCGATGGGCCGATCGATGAAGAAGCGAGAGACGTTCATTGGAGCACCTCGGAAACGGGAGTGACCTTCATGCCGGGCCGCAGCCCAGGAAGGCCGGGAAGAACAACCTTTTCACCGGGGCGCACGGCATCGCTCACCGCCCGCCACCCTTCGGCCCTGGAGCCCAGGGTCACCGGCCGGTACTCCACCGTGCCGTCGCTCGAAGTCACGAGAACAAAACGCGCGCCCTGGTCGGTACCAATCGTTCGTTCCGGCACGACTGTCGCCCGCGCGTCTGTGCCGTAGCGGAACGCCACGCGGACCACGGATCCGGGCAAGAGGCGGCCATCGCGGTTCGGCACGCGGACGCGGACTTTTTGTGTGCCGGTCGAAACGCCCACACTGTTGTCGACGAAATCGATCGGGCCCTTCACCGAGGGCCCGCCGTCGAGCGGCGTAACAACGGCCCGCCACTCGGTGCGTGGATGATCGAGGGCCTTTGATGCGGTGGCCGGATCGAGTTCAAAGTAGACGTAGAGCGGGTCCATCGAGTGAAGAACCCCGAGACGCGTGCCCTGGCCCGGCCCGCCCGTGACGAGGTTGCCCTCCGTCACTTCGGCCCGGCCGATCTGACCATTTACGGGCGCCGTCACCGTGGTGAACTCGAGGTTCAAGGAGGCTTCCTGGAAAGCCGCGAGCGCCGCGTCGAGCCGGCCCTTGAGGGCGGCGGCTTCCGACTGCCGCCGCTGCAATTCCTCCACCGACACCGCGTCCTTCGAGACGAGCCGTTGCGCCCGTTCCATCTCTTCGTTGGCCCGAGTGAGCTGAGCTTGAACCGTCGCCACCTCGGCCCGGGTTCGCTCGAGCGCGATCGTGAAGGGCCGCTGGTCCAGCCGGAAGAGAGGCGCCCCCCGACTCACTCGGCCGCCCTCCTTGAAGAGGATCTGCTCCAGGGCTCCGGAAACGCGGGGCCGCAATTCGACGGTGTGGATAGCCTCGACACGGCCCGTGTAGCCGGCTTCGAGCGGGATGTCCCGTTCCTCGGCGGCCACCACCCCAACCTTGGGTGGGGTGGCCGCGGGCGTTGATTTGGCCTCAATGACGCAGGCGGCGTTCAGGAGGATCGTGGTGATCGCGGCTGCCGCGAGCCCCCGGTCCGGCCCGTGGTTCTTGGTCTCTTTTGGATGGTTCATCAGTTTTCTCCCTTATTCCCTCTGATGACGCGGAGCCCGGCCTTTCATTACACTGCGTGGCCTGATGGATACCGCCGCCGGAACCCCCAAAGAGGCACAAGCCCCGCTCGACGTCCTGCTCGAGAATCACCGGGCCTTCCTGGGATTCCTCGAACGCCGCCTTGGCGACCGTGCGCTCGCCGAAGACATCCTCCAGGACGCTTTCATCAAGGTGGTGAACCGGCCGGAGATGGCGCCCACCGATGAAGGTGTCGTCCGGTGGTTTTACCGGACCTTACGCAACGCCACGATCGACCGATTCCGACGTCAGGGCTCCGCGAACCGCGCGCTCGAGGCGTTCGCGCGAGAGATGGAAAGCCGCGACGCGCCCAACGGAGAAGTGGAGGCCGAGATCTGCGCGTGCGTGGGCCGGCTCGCCAAAACCCTCAAGCCCGAGTACGCCGAGGCCCTTCAGGCCATCGAGATGAACGGTGAGGCGGTGAAGGACTTCGCGGAAAAGCACGGGCTTTCCGCGAACAACGCCGGGGTGCGCGTGCATCGCGCGCGGGAAGCGCTCAAGAAGCGCGTCACCGAATCCTGCGGCACCTGCGCCGAGCACGGCTGCCGCGATTGCAGCTGCCAACGCAAGGGCTGACGAGCCCCCCGAAGTCGCCTTCCTAATGTGGGGGTTCGCGCTCGGGCTTGACCTTGCCCTGGTGACAGAGGAAACACTGAAGATTCGGCTGCCGCGAGGCTTCGAAGTAGGTCGGAATCTCCTCGAACAGCGAGAGCATTCTGAAGGTCAGAAGCTTCTGATACTTCGACTCGTCGCCCCACAGCCCCTCGATGTGGCAGTGGTCGCACCGCTTGCCGAGGGATGCGGCATAAACGCTCATGCTCACGGCGCGTTCGGCACGAGGACCGACGAAGACGGACGCGTATTCGGCCTTGAGCGCCTCCCACGATTCGCGCGGGAGCCTCGCGGGCTTGATCTTCCCGCGGTGGCACGTCCAGCAGGTGATGCCACCCAGCTCTTTGAGTTTGCCGGCATTGAGCCCTTCAACCATCCGCATCATCCGCTGGGCGAAGAGATACGTGGGTTTGGGCGCCGCCTTCGACCGCGGCGGATTGTGGCAGTGCACGCACGGCACACCGAGAGCCCGATTGATCACGAGGTTTTGCGCGTGGTGGTCCGGGGCATCCGGCGCGGGTGGCTGTGCTATCGCAACCGCGCCGACGAGAACCAGAGCAACTACGAACATCGCCACAATCTAGCAGCCGGTGGGGAACGCTTCTTCGCCCGTTCCGTCGCGTCCGTGGTGTCCGCAATTGCTGAAGCCTGGGCTGACGACATCCTCTCCGCATTGACGGGAGCGGGGGGTGTTCCTTAAACTACCCCTTCACCCTCGCGCACTGGGAGATCGTCCAACGGTAGGACATGCGGCTCTGAACCGTAGAATCGGGGTTCGAATCCCTGTCTCCCAGCCAGCGCTCGAGGGCGAAGCCCTCGTTGCGCTGGCAGGGAGACAGGGCGTCGGCGCCTTACTTCGTGCGGCGTCGAATCCCTCGCCAACGAGCATTCGAGGCGTAGCCCTCGATACGCTTGGAGGTAGACAGGGCTTTGGCGCCGGCGGGCTATCTGGCCGGGCCTGCGGACGCGGCGTCGAACTTCCACGAGCGCAGTACTTCGGCACAGCCTGCTCGCGCGCGCTGGTCCTTTGGGTCCAGGTTGCAGGTCACCCCCCAGGCGGTCTTGCCTCGGTAGACGAGCGTGCCGATGGCTCCCCTGCCGGGGTTCCCCGTCGCAACGTGCTCGTATTGACACCCCGGCCCCCACGAGGCCGCGATGATCTTCTGGCTCGTCAAGGTCGCACCCGCTTTGGCGGCCGAACCCTGCGCCAACTGGCCGCAAAGTGCTGGCGCCCCGAGATCGCCTTCCATCGGCGCCGCCACGGGCACCACGACGATGCTGGCCAGGAAGCCCGTGCCTTCGAAGCGTGCGGTCGCCGCCAGTGCCACGCCTCCCATGTCGATCAGGGGCTTGACTTGATCTCCCGTGGCGACTACGAATCCCGCCGGTACCGAGACCTTGAAACCGCGCCCCGCCGCCACCTGGCCGGCCGCGGCCCAAGCGGGCCCCGTGCCGAGCGCCGCTGCGAGCATCACGACGAGGGTGGGGTGGTTCATGCGAGAGCCTCCGTCGGATTATGCCGCCCGGCAAGCCCCTATGTCATCCTCCGGCCCCCCGGCCTGGCGCTATAGGCTTGCGCCCACCAATGTCCCTTGTTCTCGACCCCGAACAGAACTTCACCTGCAAGGGCTGCGGGCAGTGCTGCCGCCGCTCCTTCGACATCGTGGCGACCCCCGCGGAAAGCCAGCGACTGGAAGCGGCGAACGCTGCCCGCTGGTTTCGCGAGTCGGCCACGGCCGCGCCTGGGACCGAGAACCCGGTGTTCGAGTATCTGACCGGCGGTCTTCTGAGAATTCGAAAGCGCCCGGACGGGGTCTGCGGTTTTCTCTCCGACGAAAATCGCTGCCGTATCCACGAGGAGATGGGCGGCACCGCCAAACCGCTCTCCTGCCAGATGTTTCCCTATTCGTTCGACCCCGTCGCCGGCGACACCCGCGTCAGCATCAACCAGGGCTGCCCGACGGTTCTGCGCAACGAGGGTCGGCCTCTCGACGAGCAGCGGGCCGAGATCGGCTCGCTGGCCGCGCGTTGGCGGAAGGCGAGTTCGCCCGCCGATGTGACGCTCGAATGGGTCAA
>CAYNHK010000139.1:0-12774 GCA_964396875.1 uncultured Acidobacteriota bacterium
AGGATGTCGGCGCGCCGGTATTCCTCGATCACCTCGCGCTGGGTCATTTCCTTGAGCCAGGTCACCCGGGACGAAAGCCCGGAGGCCGCGATCAGGCGGCGCGCCTCCTCGATTTGGAGGCCCTTCTCGACGAGACGGATGTCGAGGTCGACCTCCGGATGTCGTTCCACGAACCGGCCCAGGCCCCGGATCATGACGTCGGACGCCTTGTGATCCTCGGTGAACTCGCCCTCGCCCACCCTCTTCCAGGTGAGCCGTGCGAGGTTGAAGATGCGGACGCGCTGGTTGTCGGGCGCATCGGCTGGTTTGATGTGGTGCGGATCGGTCATCCAGCAGAAGAAGCGGCGGTCACTGCCGACGCCCAGGCCGTCCAGGGTGGCGTCGTGACGGGGCACCAGGCCCCGAAAGAACGCGCTGACTGCCACGGCGGAGGCAATCCCCGAGCGTTGACGGGCGATGGCGTTTTCGAGCCATAGCCTGTCCGCGAGGGGAAAACCATCGGCCGCTTGCACGTAATCGGGGTTGGCCAGATTCTGAATGTCGGTTCCGGTGAGCAAGGCCAGATGAGGGCGGCCGATCAGCGAGGCCAGCGAGAGGGCGGCGTGGTTGAGAATCACCGCGTCGCAGCCGCTCAGGAGGCTCACAACCCGGTCTCGGAGGGGAGACTCCGGGGGAAACTGGAATCGCTCCGTGGCTTCGAGGTCTCCGGCATCCACGATCCAGTCCGATTTGGCGAGATCCACGTCATCGTAGCGATTCTCCGGACGGTCGAGGGCGTTTCGCCGATTGAGCACGAAGAGAACCTCATGCCCGGCGCGGCGCACGGCCCGGGCGAGCATGAACGGATAGTTGTTGGCATTGCCCAGGAAGCCGATCCTCATGGTTCGGACTCCATCGTCTCGACCGAATGACGGTCGCCCGCGTGCGGGCCGGCCCCTCGAAACTCGGCTTCGAGGTTCACGACGGTGGCGTTTTGCACTCCCTTGAGGCGGGGAATGTCGAACAGCAGCGCATCGTGGTAGTAGTCGATCGCATAGGCGTCCACACCGTCGGGTGAGGCGCCCACTCCTCCGCCAAAGAAGAACGGCCCGTTGGTGAGCCACATGGTCACCGCAAGTTCGACCGACAGCGTCTCGCCGGGCTTGCGGGCGGGCAGGTCGTAGTGCGCGGAGCGCGTGTCCATGCCGAACAGCGTCTGCCCCTGCGTGTTCCGGATCGAGAAGCCCACGGTGGGCCGCAGCACCAGTTCGCTGAACCTCGCCACCAGCCGAAACCGGTAGCGCTCGCCCGTCTGGAGCCGGGTGGTCGCGACTCCCTGTTCGTCCACGATTTCCAGGGTCACGACCTCGGCCTCCTGCAAGGTTCCCGTCCGCAGGTGGCGCGACCATCGCTGCCCATCCCCGCCCGCCGTGGCGATGAGCCCGGGGGTCGTCGCGTCGGCCTCCGCCCCGGGCTCCCGGGACAGCGAGGTTCCTCCATCACCAAACATCATCTGGTGATATCGCGCCCCCACCTTCTGGGGCGGCCCATCCACCACGAGGCGGCCTCGTTCCAGGAGCAGGGCACGATCGCAGAACGCGGCTACCGTGTTGGGGTCGTGCGAAACGAGCAGGATCGTGCAGCCTTCGGCCTTCAGGCTGTGCATGTGGCTGAAGCACTTTCTCTGGAAGCGCGCGTCTCCAACGGACAGAGCTTCGTCGACGATCAGGAGTTCAGGCCGGACACAAACCGCGGTGGCGAAGGTGAGCCGGGCCTGCATGCCGCTCGAGTAGGTTCGGAACGGCTGGTCGATGAACTCACGCAGTTCGCTGAAGTCCAGGATCCACTCGAGCTTGTCGAGAATCTCCTCGCGCTGGAGCCCGATCATCAGGCCGCCCACCACCACGTTCTCACGGCCGGTCAGGGCGTTGTTGAAGCCGGTTCCGAGTTCCAGAATCGAGGAGAGCCGTCCCTGAACCGTCACTTCGCCCTCCGTGGCGTCGAGCGTTCTCGAGATGATTCGCAGGAGAGTGCTCTTTCCGGCTCCGTTACGGCCGAGGATCCCTACGGCCTCACCGCGGGCCACATCGAAACTGATGTCCTCAAGCGCGGTGAAGAGTCGGGCCTTCGAGCGCCCCCCGAGCACCTCGCGCAAAAGGTCCGAGGGGCGGTCGTAGATATGGAAGACCTTCCTCAGGCCGGACACTCGGATGACGGGCGGCTGCTCGGTCATGGGTTCTTAGAGAAGGTTGCCGAAGACGGTCGAGGCGCGACGGAAAAAACGGAAACCGGTCACGAGCACGACGAGGCTCAAACACGAGGTCACGAGCCACGACCAGGGGTGATGGATGGCGCCGAAGAACAAGACATCCTGCGCGCACCAGATGAAGTGGCTGAAGGGATTGAGCGCGAGCAGGGAGAGGAGCCAGGCCGGCGCGCTCTCAGGCGAGTAGATGGTGGGAAGAAAGTAGATGCCCATCACCGCGAAGGCCTGCACCAGTTCCCGGGTGTCCCGGAAGAAGACCCCGAAGGCCGCGAGGAAGTAGTTGAGACCCGCGAAGGCCGCGAACTGCAGAACCAGAAAGACCGGAAGCATCAGGTAGGTCCACGGAACCGAGCCGGTGCGGATACTGACGTAGGCCAGGAGGCCCAGGAGCAGGATCGACTGGGTGAACATCGCGGCGAGCGCGGAACGGACCGGGAGGACCTCGATGGGAAAGACCACCTGCTTCACCAGATTCGCGTTGATGACAATGACATCCGAGGAGCGGGACATCGACTCCTGGAACCCGAGCCATGGGATGAGTCCGGCGAGCAGGAATACCGGGTAGTCGAAACCCGGCGCCGCGCCGCCTCCGATCCGCCCCTTGAAGATGTAACCGAAGACGAACAGGTACACGCCCACGACGAGCAGAGGTTGAAACAAGGCCCAGCCCGCGCCGAGGAGCTGGCCCGCGTGTCGGTCGAGTATTTCTCGGCGCGTGAGTTCGAGGAGCAGCGGGCGTCTCGTGGTCAAGAGTTCGCGCAGCGCCTTGAGATCCGCGCCCAGTGTCGCGGGTTTGGTTTGCCACAGCGGCTTCCACACCGGGGCCCCCGCGATGCCGTGAAGTCCAGGGGTCTCGGGGCTTCGGGCGATGCGGGTGAACTCGAGGACGCTGTCGACCACATCGCGTGCGAAGGCGAATACCAGCAGGGCGGAAAGCGCCAGGAACCAGGGAGAGAAGGGTGCCAGATACCGGGCCGTGGTCAGGTGGGTCAGGGCCACCGTGGCCGCCGCCGTGCCCAGGATGAGAGCCGACAGCGCGGCGATCCGGAACGCCCACCCGCGGCTGATTCCGAGGACGAGGGCGCAGAACGACACGGCGCAAAGGCCCATCCACCAGGGTTCGGCGACGTTTGAGACCGCCCCCTGGAAGAACGGGGGTTCGAGGGCGTAGAAATAGGGCTGGAAGACCCCGCGGGACCACATCGTGGCCTCCCGGGCCAGTCCGCTGAACTGGGGAATGGGACGTGGGGCCGGGCAGAGAAACGCGAGCGTGTCCATGACCCGCTCGTTTGCCTCGCCGTTTCGCAACGCCGGCGCGCGGGCGAAAAGAGGATTGGCGGCACTCGGCTCACAGATGAGGGAAAGATCCTCGTCGGTCGCGAACTGGGCGCCGAGGAGGATGTTGTGGGCGAGCGTGGTCCCGAGGTAGTTGAGGAACTCGTCGCGCACGGAGGCCAGAAAACGGACCGGCTGAGCCACGATCGCCTCGCGGTACGCCGCGGCGAAGAGTTGGAACACCGCGTCGATGGGACGCCCCGACGACACGAGGCACGTCTTGATCGCGGGAATTCTCTCGTTCGAATCGGTCTCGATGCGGATGGGCTCTTGCGGCCAGTGAGGGTCGCAGGAGCGGATGGCGGAGGTGAGCGCCAAAGACTGCGGTCCGTTCGCAGGATCGAGCAATTGATGCACGAGCAGCGGCCACGCGTAGGCGAAACCTCCCCCCCCGCCGATCGGGTGCCAGGACCCGCGCTGCAGGCGCGCCACCGAACTCACGAGCAGAACCGCGATCGCTACTCCGGCCAGCGCCCCGCGGAACGCCCGGCTCGCTCTCGCGTTCCAGACGAGAAACACGATGGCGAGGGCGAGCAGCGGTATCCCCGACGGTCGGAACAGACCGGTGAGGCCCACGAAGACACCGATCGAAATCCCCCGAGGCAGGGACGCGATCGGCGAAAGCGAGGCGATCGCCACGGCGGCGAGGATCAGAGAACTCGAGTGCAGGCTCTCGGTGGCGTACATCGTGGTGAGGGTGGCTCCCACCGGATCGATTCCCAGAAACAGGCCCAGAACACCTCCCAGCCACAAGGACCCGCCCGCAACCAGGCGCGAAGCGGCGAATACCGCCGCGGCGCGAACGGCGATCTGAAGCCCGATGAGGGCGGCGCCCTCGAAGCCGATGAGCTGGATGAAACCAAAGATGAGCCCGAACAGAGGTGTCGTCGCGCTCACCTCGCCGCCGCGCGGCGAGAACATCTCGGAAGGCCGCGTGAAGTAGTAGGGAGCATCGGTGTTGAAGGGGGTCGAAAGAGCGCCAACCGCGATCAGCGAGGTCGAGACGCTGAGGAGCCCCGCCACCAGGCCAATGAGCGTCGCGACACGCGGCGATGCGGAAAACGGAGCCGCCGTCGCCCCGCTCCACCGCCTCAAAGCCAGGCAGGCGAGGCAGCCAAGGGTGAAGAGGGCCCAGCGGGAAGCCGCCCCGGATAGCGAGTGCCCGACCATCAAGGCGCCGGCGAGAGCGCCCCATCCGGCAAACCTCATGGCCAGGCGTTTCCAGAAAGCGGATTCCCGGAGTCGTTGCCAGCGATCGTTCCGGAAGCACAGCGCGCGGACCGCGAGCCATCCCAGGACCAGCGACAGGAGAAGGGCGATCGCCGGGTTCAATGTGGGACCGAACCGAACGGTGAGGTGGCCTCGCCCGCGCCGCGGATCCGACCCATCCGGCATCGAGAACAACACATAGCTCTGCCAATGGGAATAGGATCCGCCGCCCTTGCGCACGATTTCGTCATGGAGCGAGTGCGGCGGCCCGAGCGGCTTTCCGTCGACATACAGGGCAAGACGAGAAGTCCCCGGCGTCTCCGGCGTGTCCGCGGGAACGCTCCATAGCCAGGTCGAGTCGGGGGCGGCGAACGAGTAGGCGAGACCTGATTGGAATTGGATCTGGTCCGGATCCACCGCGACGGTTCGACGCAGGAGACCAAAAGAGCCGAGCAGGGGAATCAGGGTCGCGCAGAAAAGCGCCGGCGCGACCACTCGCCGGATCAATCGGGTGAGGGTCATGCCCCCGCCTCCCGCGGCTTCATGGGTCGGCGCGCGCTCACCAGCCAACTGTAGCCGTGCTTGGCCGCGGTCTGCACGTCTTCAAAACCGGCTGCGGCCACGACCCGGTCGATCTCGTGGCGGCGATAGTACCGGGCCCACGTCGGATTCAACTGGTCGAAAATCGTGAGTCGGATATGCGCGGGTGTGAGCCTCGAGAGCACGCGCCGACAGTACTCGCTCAAGGGAAGGGGAAGAACGCTCGCGACTGCGATGTAGACGCGCAGGAAGGGATAGAGGATCCAGGTCAGGGCGGTGAGCACAAGGGGGGGCAACCGGCGCGTGATGAAACGGAGGGCCTGGGCCACCGCAAGATAGGGGCCGTTTCCTTCACGTCCGTAAACCCAGATGAGGACGCGGCCGCCCGGACGCACGGCCTCGAGGAACGCGCGCAACGCCGGGCCGGGATCCGGGATGTGATGCAGCACTCCGAGACAGACGAGCAGGTCGAACCCCTCCCGGGGCAGATCGTGCGCTTCGGCGCGGACACAACGGACACGATCTTCATGGCCGGCGACGTTGCGAACGAGCCCGATGAAAGCGTCCGAAGGCTCGATCGCAACCACCTGCGAGGCGCCCGCCCGCAGGAGCTGAAGCGAAACCCGCCCGAGGCCCGCTCCCACATCCGCGATCCGGAGATTCTCGAGATCCCCCGGTTTCAGAAAGGGATCCAGCTGATCCGCGAGGTTCTCCTGAGAGCCGAGGTAGCCCGATGTATTGTCGAAGCGGGTCCACTGGTCGCCGAAATCGCGGATGGTTCGGCGCGCCGCATCCCCCGAACTATCGGACATAGCCGAGCGCGCGCAAGGCTTCGAGGGTCGCCGGATCGACCTTCTCGACCCGGTCCCGATTGGGATCGGGCCGGGGGAAGCGGGACACCAGCCGCTGCATGAGACTCCGCGCGCGAGTGAGAACCCCGGCACTGCCGGAATCACGGCTCAGGTTTCGGATCTCGAAGGGATCCGCGGCCAGGTCATACAGTTCCTCATCCCTGGGCGGAAAGTCGAAGTGCCGCCGCAGGAACGCCGTGTCGCCCAGAGTCCGCGCGTACGTCGGCTTCAGGAGATACCCGAGGACCCGCGGGTCTTCCGCCATCCGAATGTACTTGTATCGGTTGAAGACGATGGCCTGGCGGGGGAACGTGTGGCCGTCGGTCTCTGACCAGGACAGACCGATCTCATCGCGGCCGGGTCCGGCCTCGAAACTGCCCGGCGCCCCGACGACGGGCAGTTCCTGCAGCCTGACCCCATCCCCCTGGTACCCCGGGGTCTTGAGGTTCAGGGCGGCGGCGATGGTGGGGAGCAGGTCGATGTGTCGCGCCGAGGCGCGCACCGTCTCGCCGGCCCGTCGACCTCCCGGATACTTGATCACGAGGGGGACGTGAAGATTCTCCTCGTAGTGACCCAGCCCACGGAAGATCAGTTTTCGGTCGAGGCGCAGGATGTTCGATCCATGATCGGCGGTCAGGACGATGATCGTTTCCCGGTAGGCCTTCTGGGCATCAAGCGCCGTCAGCATGGGGGCCAGGAATTCCCGGTCGATCCATTCGAGCATCTTCAGATGCGAACGGTCCGCCCGCACCACCGAGGCGGCTTCGGCGATCCGGTCCCCCGGTCCCTGATGGAAGTCGTAGGTGTGGGCGAACGCGAAATAGCGCTCCCGGCCGCGGCTCCTGATCTGACGGGCCATGGCGGCGCCCACCTGCCGGGCCTCCGCGCGCAGCATCCCCGGAATCGCCGGGGGTTTGCCGGGCGTGTGCTCCTTGTAGGTTTCGAAGCCCTGGCCGTTCCCGAAGCGCGCGGAGATGGACCCGATGCCGGTTTCCGCGAAAGTCCGCATGGACGCCGCCCGCGCGTAGTCCGCGAGGGTCTTGAAATCGCCCTTCCGAAACGAGGTGCGACCCTCGACGAACATGGCCTGATAGGGCAGGTTCCAGCCGTGCTGGGCGGGATACAGGCCGCTCAGCATCGAGACATGCGACGGTGTTGTCCAGGGAGCGTGTGAGTGAGCGAAGCGGTAGTTCACCGAGTCCTTCACCAGGCGCCTCAACGACGGTACTTTCCAGCCGCTGTCCGGGGCGATCACCTCTTCGAATTCCCGCGCCGAGAGACAGTCGATGGAGATCAGGATCGCGCGTTGCGCCTTTGGCTCTTCGGCGAGGACCCGGGCGGGTTGAAGCAGCAGGATGAGAAACAGAAGACGCAGGATCATCACACCACTCGAAGGTTCGGGGTCATGCTCTTGAGGAACCCTGGCGCGCGCGGTCCTTCGTTCGCGATGAGGTCAAGGACGGAGACGCCGCCCTCGAAGGGTCCCCAAAGCTGGGAATAGGGAGCATAGTCGTAGGTCTTGTACTCCAGCTGGATCCCGGCGTCCGCGAAGAGTTTCGGATCGATGTAGTCCTGGCCGGAGGGACCCGACACGTAAGAAGTCGCGCCCATCCTGGAGAGAAGATCCACGAGGCGTTCTGTGCTGCGTCCCTCGGGGGAGTAGGAACGCGGCGACTCGATGGGTGTCTTCACGCCGAGGTATTCGCACAACAAGACGATCAGGCGACGGTTGAGATCGCTCAGCTTTACGGGGAGATCTCCGCTCGTGGCCTCTTCGAAGAGGCGAACGGCGTCGGCGAAGTACGGAGCATCGCCCAGAGCGCGTTGGATCAGCGCTCGATGCTGCAAGACCCAGGCCCTGCCGTCGACCACGACCTCGTCGATGGTCTGGGACAGGCTGCCTTTGACGGGCACGGTCATCCAGACCAGACCCTCCGCGGTCTTGAGGCGGTTCCGATTGCGCCAGGAGTTCTTCGAATACTGAACGTCGTCGTAGAGGACGAAGACATCCACGTCCGCCATCAGATCGAAATAGCCGCGCCACGGTGCGTAGACCGACTGAATCACGCCAACCCGGAGACCCATGGCCGTCTCGATCTCCTCAGTTCCGCGCGGAAACCGGCGTCGCCGCCAGCAGGCGCCGGGCGGTCGCCGCCACGTGATCCCGGTGCTCGTCCGACAGGGCCGGGTAGATCGGAAGCGACAACGTGGTCTCGAAGTGGCGCACCGACTCCGGAAAATCCGCGTCGTGCAGGCCAAGACGGCGGTGCAGCAGTTCGTCGACCCCGCGCCGCACGATGATGCCTTCGGACAGAAAGCCGGCGGCGAATGACTCGAGCCCCGGCCGCGGCACGCGAACGGGAAAACGGAAGAACATGGAACGCGCGGAGAGCGTCCGGAGGGATTTCACGAACGCTTCCCCGAGGACCGGCGCCAGCGCCGCTTCGTAGGCGGAAGCGATCCCAAGGCGTCGAACCAGACCGTCCTCGTATCGATCGAGTTGGGAAAGGCACAAGGCGGCGGACAGATCGGAAAGGGGAGTGAACACCCGCGGGGCCTTTGGGTTCGCTCCCCCATCCCGGAGATCGCGCATCCGACCTTCGAGGTTCGGGTCCTGCGTGACCGCCATGCCGCCCTCGCCCGAGGTGAGGCACTTGGTCGGATGGAACGAGAAGATGACCACGTCTCCTTTCGCCGGCCGCTTGCCGGAAGCATCCATCGCCTGCGCTGCGTCCTCGATGATCGGCAGGCCGAAGGGACGCAGGCCCTCGATGTCCACGAAGATGCCATAGAGATGCGGAGCGATGATGGCGCGGGATCGCGGGGTGATCTTTGCCTGGAAACTCTCCGCGGTCACGACCCAGTCCGGCCCGGCGTCGCACAGCACCGGTGCGGCGCCGCAGGAGACGACCGCCTCCAGGACCTCGCGACATACGTAAGAGGGCATCAGGACCTCGTCGCCGGCTCCACAGCCCATGGCCCGAAGGGACAAGGCGATGGCCGCGGACCCGCTGCCCACCGCGACTCCGGGAGTCTCGACACCCACCCAGGCCGCGATCACACGTTCGAGCCGAGAGACCAGGGCGCCTTGCCCCAGATGTTCGCTTGCGAGGACCGCGCTCACCGCCTGCACATCGGCGGTGGTGATCCACGGCCGTGAGTGCGGGATCACACTCACCCCTGGTCCTGAAACTCTTGGACCATGTCCGCGTAGCTGCGGCCCTCCTCGGGCCACCGTGTGCTCTTCCAGTCCGGGCAATTCCCGCAGAAGGGGTGATTCGCGAAGGCGTTCTTGAGATGAGCGTCGCGCAGCGACTTGTAGAACTCCCCCTGCCAGACCTCGCGGATGGTGGTGTTGCGGTAGTCGGCCACGACGCTGCCGTGAACCCAGTCCTGAGGGCAGAACACCAGTTCGCCGCGCGGATTCAGGATGATCCGTTCCCAGGGATACAGGCAGGGCCGGCGCTCGACCGCGGCCGCGTCTTTCAGGAGGCCGACGGCGATGGGCGTCACCGCCCCCGCCCCCGAGTGAAGCCGCCGGATCACTACGTAATCGGCGCCCTCGTTTTTCCAGAAGGCTTCGAATCCTTCGGCCTCGGACGTGTTCTGAGGCTGCTCCACGAAGCTCACCACGATACGGGTTTTCGAGCCGGTGGCCCGCGCGCGCTGAATCAGGCGCTGCACGTTCCCCCGCGTCACCTCGAGGTCACCGTTGACCCGGATCGTGGCATAAGCCTCGGAACTCAGCGCATCGATGCTGATATCCACGAGGTGAAGCTTCGTCTCCAGCAGTTTTTCGATTCTCGCGTCGGTCAGGAGGGTTCCGTTGGTGGTGAGCGTCACCGGCACTCCTGACTCGCGGACGGTGTAGTCGAGGATGGGGAAGATGCCCGGGTGGATGAGCGGTTCACCTTCGCCGGTGTATCGGATGTACTGGGTGATTCCCTTCCCGTGGTCGCGCACCTCCTCGACCACCTTCGCGTTGAGTTCCGCTCCCAGGGTTCGGCCCGCATAGTGGGGTGACTTCTTGAACTCCGGATGCGGACAGTGGATGCAGGCGAGATTGCAGACCTCCGTAGTGTCCAGGATGATCTGGGACGGGAAATCAGCGGACAGGCGTCCGTAGAAGCCGTAAGCCGGCGCGGTTTTAGTCATGTCCGAGCAGCTCGAGGAGATGGCCGCAGACATATTCGGCGTCCGTCGTCGTCATGGCGCTGCCTATCGGCAGAGTGAGCAGCCTTGGGGCCAGCCACTCCGTTTCTCCCAACGAAAGCTGGGGCACGCGATAGAAAGGCATCTGGTGCAGGGGCATGTAATGGACGGTGGCTCCGATGTTGCGCTGACGCAGTCGGGCAAGTAGGGCGTCGCGCGAGCCGCTCTTCTCGATGGGAATCTTCACCACGAACAGGTGCCGCGCATGGCTCCCCGCATCGAGTCCCTCCTGGAAACCATCGGCCCCAAGAGCGCCGCGCAGGCGATCCATGTAGACGCGGGCGATCTCGATCCTGCGGGCGGCGAAGGACTCCTGCCGGCGCAGTTGAACTCTCCCGATGCAGGCCTGCAGATCCGTGTAGTTGAGCTTGTATCCGATCTCCGAAGGCCCTACCGCGATGATCGTGCTCGCGTCGGTGAAGCGCTTCCACGCGTCAGCCGGCATGGCGTTTTGCCGCAGTGACCGGAGACGCTCGGCGAGTTTGGGATCGAACAGGGCGATGGCGCCGCCCTCCGCGGTGGAGAGGTTCTTGTTCGCGTAGAAGCTGAAGCAGACGAGATTCCGCGAGCTTCCCACCGGACCGCCTTCGGCGTAACTTGCTCCGAGGGCATGCGCCGCATCTTCGACGATGTGCACGTGCGGCGGCAGCGCCGCGCGAAGCCCGGCGATGTCACAGGCCCGTCCGCCGAAGTGAACGGGGATCACCACCTTCGTTCGCGGGGTGACCCGGGACAGGATCGACTCCGTGGTTGCGCACAGGGTCCGGCGATCGACATCGCAGAAGACCGACGTCGCGCCGAGGTGCAGGGCCACGTTCGCGGTGGCGCACCAGGTGAGGCTCGGGCAGATGACCTCATCCCCCGGCCCGACCCCGAGGACCGCCAGAGAGAGGAACAACGCCGATGTGCAGGAATTGACCGTGACCACCTCGGGCGCCCCCACGAAACGGGCGAGTTCGCTCTCGAAGGCGATGGTTTCGGCCCCCATGCCCACCCAGCCTGACTGGAGTACCCGGCTGACCGCGGCGAGCTCCTCTTCTCCGAAGTCCGGCCGTCCGAACGCAAGATAGGTGTCGCGGGTCAGCATGTTGACGGTCGATAGGCTCAAAGGTCGCGTGAGTCTATTTCACCGCGGCCTCGTGCCCCGCATGGGGGCTGTCGGGGCCGATGAGAGAATCGACGGGTGAGTTCGGACCTTCTGATCGTCGTCGGTCAGTTCCGCCCCATGGTGGGGGGGGCCGAGAGGCAGGCCGAGCGCCTGGCCGGAGCACTTCAAAGGGCCGGACACCGCGTGGAGATCGCGACCCGTCTCCTTGAAGCCGGCCATCTTCGGGAAGAGCGACTCGACGGTGTGCCCGTCAGACGCCTCGGCTTCGCCGCACGGTCCGCTCTGAGAATCCGGAAGGTGGAGCGCGCCACCTTCGCGTTCCGCCTCTGGCGCGAACTGGCACGAAACCCCGCCACTCGTCCCGTGCTGGTTCAACACCTGCTCTACCCTGCCCTGGTGGCGGGGTTCGCACGCGGGACGGGCGGGTGGCCCCTGATCCTTCGCGTCTCGAGCACCGGGGCCACGAGCGACTTCGAGGCCTGGGGCGTCCTCTCTTCGCTCGTGCATCGTTACCTGCGGACCCGGGTCGCGGCGCTCGTGGTGCTCAATGAAGAAGGCCGTCGCGAAGCCGTGGCGAAAGGCTACGCGGCCGACCGCATCGTGGTCATTCCCAACGGGGTCGAAGTCGGAAATCCTCCCGCGTCCCGGCCCGCGGGCCGTCCGACACGCGTCCTTCACGTCGGGGGCCTCAGGGCCGAGAAGCGCCTCGACGTCCTCCTTTCGGCCTGGCGCCAGGCGGGCGCTCCCGGTGAGCTCACGCTCGTGGGGGATGGACCAGAAAGGGGCCGCCTGGAGGCCCTCGCATCAAGCCTGGGCCTCCGCGTCACCTTCGCCGGCAATATCGAAGAGCCTGGTGTCATGCAGCGCGACTCCGACATCCTGGTTCTCTCGTCCGATGCCGAGGGTATGTCGAACGCGCTGCTCGAAGGCATGGCTGCGGGGTGTGCCTGCGTGGCCACCCATGTGGGCGGAAACATCGACTGCCTCGCGCCGGGCGCCTCCGAGCCCGCCTCCGGGGAATGGACCTCGGGTCCGTTCGGCTGGCTGGTGCGGCGGGGCGATGCCGCCGCACTCGGGCGGGCGCTGCTCAAGTTGTGCGAGGAGCGGGAAATCCGGGATCGCCTCGGCCGGGCCGCGCGGGAACGCGCGTGCTCCGAGTACGCGCTGCCGCGGGTGGCCTCCCTTTATGCGGATCTGCTGGCACGGGTGACGACCGTAGTCTGAGTTGGGGGGCCGCAAAGTGCTCAGCCCCCCAAACCCCCGCGTGGCCCAAG
>CAYNHK010000140.1:0-12646 GCA_964396875.1 uncultured Acidobacteriota bacterium
CGATTCTCGGTTTCATCGAGACCCTCGATCACAAGGAGATGGTCGGCGTGAACCCGGAGGTGGCTCACGAGCACATGTCCGGGCTCAACTTCATGCACGCGATCGCCCAGGCCTGGGACGCGAAGAAGCTCTTCCACATCGATCTCAACGACCAGGCCTTCGGCCGGTACGACCAGGATCTTCGTTTCGGCTCGCACTCGATCAAGTCGAACTTCTTCACCGTGAAGTTCCTCGAAGACGTTGGTTATTCGGGCAGCCGGCACTTCGACTCTCATGCCTACCGCACCGAGGACGTTGACGGAGTCAAAGACTTCGCGCGCGGGAGCATGCGGACGTACCTCATCTACAAGGAGAAGGCGCGGCGGTTCAACGACGACAAGGAGATCCAGGCCATTCTGCGGGAAATCGACGCACTGCCATCCGATGGACTCCCGAAGGTCGATGCCTACAGCCGGGCCGCGGCCGATTCCCTCAAGACTCACGCGTTCGACCGCAAGGCTCTTGGGGCCCGCGGCCTCAAGTACGAACGGCTCGATCAACTCACCATCGAGGTCCTTCTCGGCATCCGCTGATCGAGGCCGCAGCGAACCATGCGCCGCCTGTTTCTCGGGATCGACGTTTCGACCACGGGGGCCAAAGCCCTTCTGATCGATGAGTCGGCCGCGATCGTCGCGGTCGCGAGCACGCCTCTCACGGTTCAGACACGGCGGCCGCTTTGGTCGGAGCAGGACCCCCACGAATGGTGGAAGGGGACCGCGCGCAGCATCCGCGAAGTTCTGAGTCTTGCTCAAGCGGAGGCATCCGAGGTTGTGGCCGTCGGTCTCACCGGCCAGATGCACGGTCTCGTGCTTCTCGATTCCGAACACCGCGTGCTCCGACCCGCGATCCTGTGGAACGACCAGCGAACCGCCGCGGAGTGCGACGACATCAGGTCGCGCATGGCCGGGCGGGAGAGACTCGTCCGCGTCACCGGCAATGACGCTCTCACCGGATTTACCGCCCCGAAGATCCTCTGGGTGCGCAGACACGAACCCGAGGTCTATGCGAAGGCCCGGCTGATCCTCCTGCCCAAGGACTACGTTCGGCTTCGGTTGACCGGAGCGGCCGCGATGGACAAAGCAGATGGCTCCGGAACGCTGCTCTTCGACCTGGCCGCGCGCAACTGGTCGCGGGAGGTTCTCGAGGCGCTGGAGATTCCCGCGGAGTGGCTGCCGCCGACCTACGAAGGTCCGGAGATGACCGGCCGCATTACCGCAGCGGCCGCGCATGAGACCGGCCTCGGCGAAGGCACGCCCGTGATGGCGGGCGGGGGCGATCAGGCGGCCGGTGCGGTGGGCGCCGGTGCGGTTCGCCCAGGGATCGTCGCGCTGACTCTTGGCACTTCCGGAGTTGTCTTCGCCACCACCGAACGACCCCTGGTGGAGCCGCAAGGCCGACTCCACGCGTTCTGCCATGCCCTCAAGGACCGCTGGCACTTCATGGGCGTCACCTTGTCCGCGGCGGGAAGCCTGCAGTGGTATCGGGACACGCTTGCTCCAAGCGAGAGTTTCGAAGCGCTGGTTCAGGAGGCGGAGAGCGCGCCGCCTGGTTGCGAGGGTCTCACTTTCCTCCCGTATCTCTCCGGTGAACGCACGCCCTACCCCGATCCCCTGGCTCGTGCGTCCTTCGTGGGTTTGACCGTCCGCCATCGCCGCGCGCACATGACCCGCGCGGTTCTCGAGGGCGTCGCGTTCTCGATGCGTGACTGTTTCGATCTTCTCAAGGCCGCGGGCCTGTCCGAGGTCGATCAGGTCCGTGTGGCCGGCGGCGGAGCCCGGAGCGCGTTGTGGCGCCGGATCATCGCGAGTGTCCTCAACGTCGAGATCGTGACCGTGAACAGCACGGAGGGCGCGGCCTTCGGCGCGGCGCTGCTCGGGGGCGTGGGTGTGTCGGCCTGGCCGGACGTTCCCACCGCGTGCGACGCCGCCATCGCGATAACCGGCCGCGACCGTCCCGACGCTCAGTGGAACCGCGTGTACCAGACCGCTTACTCCCGATATCGCGATCTCTATCCAGCGCTCAAGCCCACGTTCGACGGCCTCGGCGAAGACGCTTCCGCATGAGCGTCTGGGAGCAGCGGTTTCACCCTCTGCGGGAAGAGTGGATCATTGTCGCCGCGCATCGGCAGAACCGGCCCTGGATCGGCGACACCATCGTCCACGCGCCCGAGAAGCCGCCCGCGTATGTCGAGACCTGTACGTTCTGTCCCGGCAACGAGCGAGTGAGCGGGAAGAAGAACGACCCCTACACGGGAGTCTTCGTGTTCGACAACGACGCGCCCTGCGTCGGTGACGAGTCGAAGAATCCCGACCCCACTCCTTTCGGGGTTCTCCGCAACCGACGGGCTCAGGGCAAGGCGAGGGTTATCTGCTACAGCCCGCTTCACAACACCACTCTGGCGGAGCTGCCGGTCGCTCAAGTCGTGAAACTGATGGAAGTCTGGCGCGATCAATACGTCGAACTTGGACGGCTTCAAGGCGTCGAGCACGTCCTCATCTTCGAGAACAAGGGCGCCGTGGTCGGCGTGTCGAACCCTCATCCTCATTGCCAGATCTACGCCACGAACTTCGTATTCAAGTACATCGAGACCGAAGCGCGCGCTTCGAACGACCATCTGGCGAAGACCGGCCGGATCCTGTTTCAGGATGTTCTCGAGGCGGAGACCAAAGACGGCCGTCGTGTACTTTTCGAGAACACCACCGCGATCGCCTTCGTGCCCTATTTCGCGCGCTACGCGTACGAGGTCTATGTCGCGCCGAAGCGGACCGTGCCGAGCATCGCGGAACTGAGCGACGCCGAGCGGGTCGATTTCGCCGAAGCGCTTTCCCACATTCTGGTCAAGTTCGACAATCTGTGGCGGAGACCGTTTCCCTACGTGATGGCTCTCCACCAGGCCCCCACCGACGGAAGGGACCATCGCGCGTTTCATTTCCACATCGAGTTCCACCCGCCCCTGCGCAAACCCGATCTGCTCAAGTACCTCGCGGGGCCGGAGATCGGCGGCGGGAACTTCCTTTCCGACACGTCGCCTGAAGAGAAGGCGGCGGAACTTCGAGCACTCCCCTCGGTCCACTACACGCTCGCATGAACGACGCGGCCCCACTCCTCGCACCGATTCTCGCGATCCAGGCGGAGATTCGCGATCTCGTGGTGGCCGCCTGCGAAACCGCTGATGATCGTCTGAGCGAGGTGGATCGCGACACGAGCGGCGACACCATCTACGGCGTGGATCGGGTCAGCGAGGAGAGGCTCGTAGCTCTTTTCGAGGAGCGCGTGGCGACGCTCGCTCCGATCGTTCTCCTCGCCGAGGGCCTGCCGCCTGGAGGCGTTGTCCTTCCCCGCGGTCGCACGGAATCGGAAGCGGTGTGGCGCGTTCTCGTCGATCCCATCGATGGAACCCGCGGTCTCATGTATCAGAAGCGAAGCGCCTGGATCCTCACCGGTGTCGCGCCCAATCGCGGTTCGGCGACAACGCTCGCCGACGTCGTGCTCGCGGCCCAGACCGAGATTCCCCTGCTGAAGCAACACCTGTCCGACTGTCTTTGGGCCTTTCGGGGAGAGGGTGCTCGGGCCGAGCGGTACAACCGAGTTCTCAAGACAACTGAAGCGCTCACCCTCAAGCCGTCGACCGCGGCCACGATCGCGCACGGTTTCGCGACGATCGCCCGCTTTTTCCCCGGCGCGCGCGAAGAGCTTGCCGCCATCGACGACGAGATCGTCCGCGAGGCCCTCGGTCCGGTGCAGGCGGGGAAGGCCCAGTGTTTCGAGGACCAGTACATCTGCACGGGCGGGCAGCTCTATGAACTGATCGCCGGCCACGACCGTTTCGTCGCCGACCTGAGGCCGCTGGTCGAACCGGTGTTGAATGCCCGCGGGCTGAAGCTCGGGATCTGTTGTCACCCCTACGATCTCGCGACGGAGCTGATCGCGCGCGAGGCCGGCGTCATCGTCGCCAATCCCGCGGGTGGTCCGCTCAACGCCCCCCTCGACATCGAGGCCGACGTCGCGTGGGCCGGGTACGCGAACGAGGCCCTCCGTTCGCAGATCGAGCCGCGCCTGCAGGCAGCGCTGCGCGCGCGCAAGTTGATTCCATGAGACGGCCCGTCCTCGAGCCGTCACGGCTTTCGCTACCGGATGCGCGCGCGTTCGCCGCCCTTGTCGAAAGCCATCCCTTCTTCGACGCCTCGCGCGAGATCGTCATCGCCCGTGCACCCGGCCGTCTCGATGTGATGGGCGGCATCGCGGACTATTCGGGCTCTCTCGTCTTGCAGTGGCCGCTTCGCGAAGCGACGCTCGTCGCGGTCCAGGCGACAGCGGACGGCCGGTTTGAGGTCCGAAGCCTCGCCACGGAATCCGGCGGAAGCGCCGAGCGCGTGTTTCAAGCGTCGATCCGCGACCTGTCTCCAGAAGGAACACCGCTCAGATACGAAGCGGCGCGGCAATGGTTCGCGGAACGCCACGAATCCCGCTGGGCAGGCTACGTGCTCGGAGCGCTGATCGTTCTGGCGCGCGAGAAGTCGGTGGCCGCGACCGCCGGTCTCCGCATCCTGATCCGCTCGGAGGTCCCCGAGGGCAAGGGCGTCAGCTCCTCGGCGGCGCTCGAGGTTGCGACGATGCAGGCGCTTTCGGTTCTCCTCCGTCTCGGCCTCGAGCCGCGAGAGGTCGCACTCCTCAGCCAGATCGTCGAGAACCGGATCGTGGGCGCGGCCTGCGGTGTGATGGATCAGATGACCGCGTCGTGCGGCGGAGAGGGCGAACTGCTCTCGTTGTTGTGCCAGCCCGCGGAACTCCGCGATCCGCTGGCTCTCCCCGAAGGCCTGGAGTTTTTCGGCCTCGATTCCGGGGTGCGTCATTCGGTCTCGGGTTCGGATTACACATCCGTGCGGGTAGCGGCCTTCATGGGCGCGCGAATCCTGGAGCAGGAAATCCCGCGGTTCGGGCAGAGCCAAAGGCGCTATCTCGCCAACATCACACCTTCGGAGTTCGATGCGGCGGCTCCGCGCCTGCCGGAGGTCCTGCGAGGCGGGGATTTTCTCGAGAAGTACGGTCACACATCAGACACAGTGACCCGGCCGGAGCCGAACCGCGACTACGCGGTCCGGTCCGCCACCGCGCACCCGGTCCATGAGCACTTTCGCGTGAGGACGTTTGCGCAGCTCCTTCATGGTCCCCTTTCTGACGAGGTCTGCGATCTTCTCGGCGAACTGATGTACCAGTCGCACGCGAGTTACTCGGCCTGTGGTCTGGGTTCGGATGCCACCGATGCGCTGGTCGACATCGTTCGAGACGCGGGCCCGTCCCGCGGTTTCTTCGGCGCCAAGATCACCGGCGGCGGCAGCGGCGGCACGGTGGCGGTTCTGGCTCGCAAAGGTGCTTCGATCGAGCGGATCGCCGACGGGTTCGCTCACCGATCGGGACACCGACCGCGGATCTTCACGGGCTCTTCGCCGGGTGCGGCGGCTTTTGGATGTCTTCGCCTGGGCCCCTTCGAACGATCGTGACTTCCGCGCAGGAAGCGCAGGTCTTCACACTCGCCAATCACCGCGGGATGCGGGCCACGATCACGAACTACGGTGGAATTGTGATGGCTCTCCACGTGCCCGACCGCGAGGGCCGTCTGGCGGACGTCGTTCTCGGCTTCGACGCGCTCGAAAGCTACTTCGGTCCACATTCGTTCTTCGGTGCGCTCATCGGCCGATATGCCAACCGTATCGCAAAGGGACGGTTTCGTCTCGATGACCGGGACCACGTTCTCGCCACCAACGACGGGCCCAACCACCTTCATGGCGGCCTCCGTGGCTTCGACAGGGTTGTGTGGGCCGCCGAGCCGCTTGTCACGAACGAGGGACCAGCGCTGCGGCTCAGCCATCGGAGCGAGGATGGGGAAGAGGGTTATCCGGGGACGCTCACCGCGACCGTCACGTACACGATCACCGAGAACGACCAACTGCGGATCGACTACGTCGCCGCCACCGACCGGCCCACGGTCGTGAATCTGACCCATCACTCGTACTTCAATCTCGCCGGCGTGGGCGACATCCTGAGCCACGAGCTTTTCATCGATGCGGATCGATACACGCCCGTGGACGCGGGGCTCATTCCAACCGGTGAACTGCGCTCCGTGCTCGGCAGCCCCTTCGACTTTCGCGAGCCCCGGCCCATCGGCGGACGCGTTCACGATGCGGATCCGCAGCTCCGTCTTGCGAAGGGCTACGACCACAACTTCGTTCTTGTACCCAGGGACGTCGGCCTGCGCCTCGCCGCTCGCATTTACGAGCCCCGCTCCGGCCGGATCATGGAGGTTCTGACCACCGAGCCCGGGCTACAGCTTTACACCGGCAACGGCCTCGATGGTTCCCTCATCGGCAAGAAGGGGACGCCAATCCAACGGTATGCCGGCCTCTGCCTCGAGACCCAGCACTTTCCCGATTCGCCGAACCAGCCGTCCTTCCCGAGCACACGTCTGAACCCGGGCGAGGAATACTCCAGCCAGACCATCTACCGTTTCTCCACGGCCCCCTGACCGCGCTCCGCGTTGCGCGGATAGTTTTCAAAACGTTAGCCGGGCTGTCACGAAGCTGTCACGAGTCCCTCAGATACTTCCGGCAACAAACCTCCTAAAAGCCGCCCGAGAATCCAGATCGGGCGCGTCACTCGAAGAGCTAAACGCTCCTCCTCAAACGGGTCCAGCAGCAAAGGGCTGCGGCCGGTCCGCCAGGGATCGACCGCAGCCTTCGTACTTTTCGGCCTGTTTCTTCACGTGGCGCTGAAACGCCTTGCAGGCGGCCCCGGAAACGCCGCTCTGACTCGTCGCCCTGAGCTGGGCGGGCACCGGGCGTTGGCGGACCGCTTCGAGGCCGCGGCCGTTCGAATGAAGACGGACGGCTGGTGGTGGCGGGACGTCACCCTCACGAACCGCGGCATTCATCGACGGATTCTCCCCACCCCGCGGTGACGTCGGTCAGACGAGGGCAAGACCTCCGGTCGGCGAAATTAACTTGAAGCGCGTCCCGTTTCGTGTCTAGAGTCACCGGAACGTCACACTACTTTGGGAGGAAAGTATGCGAAACACGTTTGTGCGGGCGCTTTTTCTGGTGGCCCTCGCGGCCGGTTGGGCTTCGGCCCAGACCCAGATCACCAGCGGTGTCATCCAGGGGACCGTCGTTGATCCGCAGGGGGCCGTGGTTCAGGGAGCCACGGTGGAAGCGAGAAACGTCGACACCAACCAAAGCCGCTCTCTTTCCACGGGTGCCGACGGCCGCTTCGTTTTTCTCCAGCTGACCTCGGGTCGCTACCTGGTGACGGTCAGGAAGGCGGGCTTCGCCACCGTGGTCCAGGAGAACCTCTCCCTGACCGTCGGCCAGGCGATCAATCTCAATCTGAGCCTCAAGGTGTCAGCGATCGATGAAACCGTGACTGTAACCGGCACCGCCACCGTCGACACCTTCAAGACGGAGAAGAGCACGACGCTCGACGAAACCACCATCAGCACGACCCCGGTCCTGGGTCGAAAATTTGAGGATCTCCTGACCCTGACTCCCGGGGTGAGCGTCGTCCAGGGTCCCGACGGAGACGAGATCACGTTCGCAGGCCAGCGGGGTGTGTTCAACAACATCAGTCTCGACGGCGGCGACTACAACAATGGTTTCTTCGGCGAGCAGATGGGGGGTCAGAGAGCCGCGGTCGACATCACCCTCGAGGCCATCAAGGAGTTTCAGGTCGTGGCGAGCGGCGCCAACGCCGAGTTCGGCCGAACCGCCGGCGGTGTGATCAACGTCATCACGAAGTCCGGCACCAACCAGGTGAGGGGCAGCCTCTTCCACTTCCAGCGACTCGAGGACCTCACCTCCAACACGTCCGACGGCAAACCCCTGAAGGACTTCCACCGCGAACAGTTCGGGGGAACCATCGGAGGGCCGCTGGTGAAGGACAAGGCGTTCTACTTCCTGGCCGTCGAGGGCATTCGTGAGAACCTGCAGCGACCGAACCTCTCCGAGCCGATCGGTACCCCATGCTCCGTGAGCACGCCCACGATCGGCGCGAACGAGTCGCTCATCAACTCAAACTCCGACTGCCAGCGTCTGGCGCTGCTCAATTTCATGAAGGCCACGCGCGGCCAGGACGAGGGGCAACCGATCGATCACAAGGTCAACAACAACGCCATTCTGGCCAAACTCGACTGGGTCCTCAGCGCCAAGAACAACCTCGCTGTCTCCTTCAACTTCAACCGCTCCCGGAACGAGAACCAGACCTTCGATGTGTCGACCTACGGCAACTCGGCCAACGGCATCGAGGGCCCCTCCAAGATCAGCGTGCTGAACGTGAACCTCTTCACCACCGTGTCCTCCAACCGGCTCAACGAGTTTCACTTCACGTTCTCGCGCGAAGACCGCCCCCGCTCCGCCGTCGAGTCGAATATTCCCGCCGACACCGGCATGGGATTCGGCCCTACGTTCCGCTTCGGAAATCCCTTCTTCCTGGCGCCCACGGTCGACGAGCTCATCAAGCGCTTCCAGATCAAGAACAACTTCTCGATCGTGAGCGGAAAACACACGATCAAGTTCGGCGTCGAGTGGCTCCACACCAACAATGCGCAGGTGTTCCGCGGCTTCTTCAAGGGCCGGTACCTCTTCGATAGCGTGACCGGCTTCCTGCGTTACGCCTCGCCTGCGGGGCCGGGTGGTTTCGGTCCGAACACCATCTCCTGCTCGAACGGCAGCTACGTCACGTACCCCGCGACGTGTTCCGCGGGAGCCACGCCCACCGGCGGGCCGCTCCTCTTCTATCTCCAGAGCAGCGACAACCGAGGCCTCGCCGTCGATGCAGCCGGCGCGTCCGACATCAACAACGAGGAGTTCTCCGCGTTCATCCAGGACAAATGGCAGGCCACGCCGAAGCTGACCGTGAGCTACGGGATCCGCTGGGATGCCCAGTACATGCCCGAAACCGTGGATCCGAAAACCACGGCCTACGCTTCCCTGCTGAACAATCCCAAGTTCCCTTCGGATGGCACGATTCCCGACCAGACCATGCAGTTTCAGCCCAGGTTGGGGTTCGCTTATGACGTCAACGGGAACGGCAAGTCGGTGATCCGGGCGAGTGGCGGGATCTTCTATGCGCGGCAGAACATGCTGACCCAGGTGGGCGCGGTCACCACCAACGGTCTCCAGCAGAAGAGCGACTTCACGAGCAGCGCCCTCAAGACCGCGTTCGGCGCGCCCACTCCGACCTGGCCGAACATCCTGCCCCCCTCCCCGGTTCCGGCCGGCACATTCCCCCTCTTCACCGGCATCCGCGTCTTCGACCGGGACTACAAGAATCCCCGCATCTACACCGCGAACGTCGCTTACGAGCAGGAGCTCGCCCCTGATTGGTCGGCGTACATCGACTTCACCTATTCGAAGGGCACGCGGCTCACGCGTTTCCTCAACTACAACACTCACGGAACCGGAGTGGCCCCGAACCAGCCGGCAACACGGGACACCACGGTCTACACCGGGGCCAACCCCTTCGAGCCCCAGTTCGGCGACGTCTTCGTGATCAACAGCCGGGGCAAGAGCGAGTACAAGGGAGCCACCGTCGGTCTCAAGAAGCGCTTCTCCGATAAATACCAGCTCGAAGCGAACTACGTTCTCGCCAAGGACGAGGACGATGACTCGAACGAGCGCGACCCGTTTACCGAGCGCACCTTCAACTTCTACGATCTGTCCCAGGACTACGGACCTTCGGATCGCGACATCCGCCACAAGTTCAATCTGTTCGCTTATGGCGAGCTGCCGGGCGGCCTGCAGGGGAACGCGCGTCTCCAGGCCCGCACGGCCCAGCCGATCACCACGTCGCCCCGCGTTCTCAATGGCACGGACCGCGGGCGAAACTGGGACCGGAAGGACAACAAGTACTTCTCCTTCGATTGGCGGCTGCAACGTCCCTTCAAGGTCGGTTCCAGGGCGACGCTGCTGCCCGTGGTCGAGATGTTCAACACGTTCAACAACAAGAACAACATCAACACCCTGTCGACGCCGGGTCTGTTCAACTTCGACGGATTCCTGAGGCTCGGTGTGGGGGATCCGCGCCAGGTTCAGCTGGCGGTCAAGCTGATGTTCTAGACCTACGGTCGGCCCGCCGCCCGAATCGGAATGTCGTTCACGGGAGCGTGGTAGCCGCTGCGCCCGTCGTGGGTGTGGTCTTCTTTCCACGGAATTAACCCGGGCGACTCCGGGTCTTTTCTTCGCCTCCATAGTGTTCCAGTGGTCAGGAACCGATGAATCAACTCGAGCCTATGGAACCGGGCCTTCCCGTCGCGGAGGTGTCTCCAGAGAAACAACGTTCGGTCGAGTCTCGCCGCCGGATTGTGGTGATCGAGGACGACCGCGATATCGCCGACGCGATGAGTTACGCGCTCGAACGCGCCGGCTTTTCCGTTCGCATCGCCCGCACCGGCGAGGAAGGGCTCGACGCCGTCCGAAAAGGCGCGGATCTCGTGCTTCTCGACTTGAACCTGCCGGGCATGGACGGCCTCGAAGTCTGCCGGATGCTCCGGCGTCAGCCGGGCTCAGTGCGAACGCCGATCCTGATCGTCTCGGCGCGCGGCGAAGAGGTCGATCGTGTGCTCGGCCTCGAGATGGGCGCCGACGACTATCTGGTCAAGCCCTTCTCGATGAAGGAACTCGTGGCTCGCTGCAAGGTCGGAATGAGGCGACTCGAGGCGCAGCTCGAAGGGCCGACCGGTTACACCGACGAAAATTTCGAGATCGAGTTCGATTCCTACGTGCTTCGTTATAAGGGCGAGGAAATTCGCCTCACACACAAGGAGTTCGAGCTGGTCCGCTACATGGTCGAGCGCGCGGGCCGGGTTCTCACCCGCGAAAGGTTGCTCGACCGGGTGTGGGGTCACGATGCCGATGTCGACGCCCGAAGCATCGACGCGCACGTGAGGCGGCTTCGCGCCAAACTCGGTCCGGCCCGTCACCACGTCGAGACCGTGGTGGGCATCGGCTACAGATTCGTGCGGTAGGGAGGATTTAACCCGCGCGCCACGCGGGAGTCGCAGCGGACCGGTAGCTTCAGCCCGTTTCAAAACGCCAACTTCGGGAGCGGATCTCGAAGACCCAAAGACGTAAAGCGGGCGGATGTCAGGATGCCTGGCACCGCCCGTTTTTTTGCCTGCGGTCTGGGGCCTTGAGCGCGCGGCCACCTTTCCTTGACATCGATCGGGCATCTTGCCTAAGGTGTTTGGGAATCATGGCCACGCGTCTGGAGGAGTCGCTCGAGCGCGACGTCGAGCGCATTCGCCAGCAGATCCTGGAGATGTCGTCCCTCGCCGAGCGGGCGCTGCGCGACTGTGTGGAGACGCTCAAGGA
Organism: uncultured Acidobacteriota bacterium; assembly: GCA_964396875.1. Taxonomy (GTDB): domain Bacteria; phylum Acidobacteriota; class Vicinamibacteria; order Fen-336; family JAGNNV01; genus JAGNNV01. Next base: position 11,400 of record CAYNHK010000140.1, read on the forward strand.
CGGCGACCGCCAGCGGGCCTACGCGGTCATCCTGCGCGACCAGTACATTGACGAGAAAGAGAAGGAAATCGACAGGCTCTGCCTGGAGTTCCTCGTCCGGCAGCAGCCGGTGGGCGTCCACCTCCGGCGCGCCTATGGCGCGATCAAGATCAACCTCGAGCTCGAGCGCGTAGGCGACTACGCCGAGAGCGTGGCCCGCCAGCTCCTTCGGCTGGGCCGCCTCCCCCCGCCCGACCCCATCCGGGGGCGGATCCTGGAGATGGCCGACCTCGCGATCCCGATGCTTCACGACGCGGTCGAGGCCTTCGTGACCCAGGACCCCACCCTGGCCAGGCGGGTCATCCAGGTGGAGCCCGCGGTCGACGCGCTTCTTGGCCGACTCAACTCGGACCTCCTTGAAGCCCTCCGACGGGAACTGGTCCTGCCCGAGATGCTGGAGCCCCTGGTCAACATCGGTCGCCGCTTCGAGCGGGTGGCCGACCAGGCCCGCAACGTGTGCATGGAGACGCTCTACATGTGCACGGGCGAGTATGCGAAGCACCCCGGGGCCGAGACCATAAGGATGCTGTTCGTGGGCGAGCACAACGCCTGCCGCAGCCAGATGGCGGAGGCGATCGCACAGTCGCTCGGCCAGCCCAAGTTCACCTTCTCGAGTGCCGGGCTCGACCCCCGCGCGATCGATCCGAGGACCACGGCCTTCCTGAGGGAGAAGGGCCTTGACGTCTCGCGCATGGCGCCGAAGGCGGTCTACCAGGTCCCCAACCTCGACTACTACCAGGTGATCGTCGGGGTAGCGCCGGAGGCCAAGCAGGCCTTCCCCCCCGCCCCGCGGAAGATGGTCTACATCGACTGGAGCCTTGACGATCCCTCGCGCGTCGCGGGCTCGCCAGAGGAGGTCGAGGCTGCCTACGAGGCTGCCTTCCAATTCCTCTCGGGCCACGTGCGCGCGCTCGTCGGGGCGGTGCTGGGGATACGAATCGAGTAGCCGGTCCAGAACCAGGCAAGGAGAACCCCATGACCCGAATGTTTCCCCCGACCCGAATGCGGCTGCGCCCGCGCTCGCTCGCCGCGCTTCTCCCGCTCGCCGCCGTCCTCGCCTGCGGAACCGGCGGTGGCCAGACGAGCACGAAGCCCGCGAAGACCATCATCCAGAACAAGGGCTCGGATACGATGGTCAACGTGGCCCAGGTCTGGGCCGAAGAGTACGGGAAGGCCGCGCCTGACGTCGAGGTCGAGGTGTCGGGGGG
>CAYNHK010000141.1:0-12607 GCA_964396875.1 uncultured Acidobacteriota bacterium
TACTTCGCATCGTATCCACCTTTCCTTAGGTGTCCACGAAATCGGGTCAAGCCCATCGAATACTCAGCCGATCATGAAACCGCTTCGAGACGGCGTCGCTTGGCCAAGGAGACATGACGAACGGGCAGAAGGTGTTCGGAGGTTTCGTCCTCCTCGCGCTCTCTTACTCGGCCCTCCACAACTATCTGTTTGAAGTCGTCGTCCGGGGCGTGAACGCATCGGGATAAGCACCAGGCTGCCCAACAACGGCTTGCACCAGACAGGGGAACCTGCCTCGATAGAGTACACACTTCCACTTAACAATGGCGCTGCAGAGGCCGCCTTGGACCTCTTCGAGGCTGAGGTCTTCGCGGTTTGTGGTCTGCGAAGAATGACCTGGGCGCACGGCGGCCCGAATCGGAGATAGAAACGGGCCGCGGCACGGGTGCTAATGTTTCGTGCCACGGAGGACGAAGGTGAGCCAGCATGACTACCGACAACACACAGCCGCGAGCGTCGAGGGTGCCCTTCGGGTTGTAGAGAAGCGGGAGGGGGAAGGATGGGAGTTGGTGAGCCTCTTTCCGAAGCCCGTGGGCATCGGTCACGTGGGCCGCGACTTTGAGGTGGTGGTCATCGTGCGGCGCGCCCACGGTCGAGATGCCCTTCCACCAGGTGAAGAATGATGGCGCCGCGCTGGACCTTTGTGATCGCGTTCGCGCTCGTGTTCTACGGCAACGGCGCTGCCTTCGTTGAGAGCTTCGTCAACTACTCGAGCTGGCACCTCATCGGAAGTGCCGAGTTCGTTGCCTACCATCGGTTCATCAGCCCGCGCGTTCTGACGTTTCTGGTTGCGCCCGCGGTCCTCGGCACGGTCTTCACCTTGCTGCTGTTGTGGTCACGCCCCGCCGCGATCCCTTCGTGGGCGGTTTGGGCGGCGATCGCCACGCAGGCCATCGTCTGGGTATCCACGGCGACGATCCAGGTTCCGATCCAACTGCGACTGAGCGCGGATGGTCAATCGCTCGAGTTGCTGGAACGTCTGAGTACGACCAACTTCTGGTTTCGGAGGATCCCGTACGCGGTTTGTGCGGGGCTGTTTCTATGGATGGCGGCGAAGGCCATCGGCGGGGCCGGTGAAGGGCGGACCACCCGTGAGCAGCGCACGCACCCGGACCACCATCCGGCCAATAGTTGACGCCAGCTACTCCACTCTTAATGCTTCGAGCGGACTGACCCCGGTCGCTCGGCGCACCGGCACGATGCAGGCGGCGACGGCCGCGAGCATCAGGACCAGCGGGGCGATGGTGAGCGAGAGGGGATCGGTCGGCGCGATTCCGTAGAGGAGCCTTCCGACCACGCTCGAGAGCGCCAGGAACGCGCCGAGGCCGCAGGCGACACCGATGCCCACGAGCCACGCGCCCTGGCGCAGGACGAGATCGGCGATGCTGCGACGGGTGGCGCCCAATGCCATGCGGACGCCGAACTCCGGGGTCCGCTGGGCGACTGCGAACGCGAGGACGCCATACACGCCGAGGACCGCGAGGAGAAGGGCCACTCCGCTGAAGAGTCCGAGCAGGACCATCGGGGCGCGGCGCGAGAGCGACGCGTCTTCCATGCGATGGGTCATCGTCTTGATGTCCGAGACCGGCTGATCGGGATCCACGGTCCGCACCGCTTCGCGAAGGGCGGGCGCGATGCCCAGCGGATCGCCCTGCACGCGCGCGGCGATGAAGATGTTCGTGCCGCTCACCTGCGTGAAAGGGTAGTAGATCGATTCCTTCGTGACGTCCTCATCGAGACCCTGGAATTTGATGGGCGCCACGACGCCTACGATCTGGAAGGGCTTCTCCGGGGAATCGAGCACGATCCGCTTGCCCAGGGGATCCTGTCCGGGCCAGTACTTGTCGGCGAGAAGCTTGTCGACGATCACGACACGCTGCGAGGTCTGCACGTCCGTCTGCTCGAACAGCCGGCCGAGGACCGGTTTCATGCCCACGGTCTCGAAGTAACCGCTGCCCACCACGCGGAAGCGCGCGTGCGGGGCGGGAGCGCCCGGCGGCACCACGATGTCGGGGCTCGAGTAGGATGCCGACCCGTTGCCTCCGGAGAAGGGAAGGCCGGTGGTGATCCCCGCGGCCTGGACGCCCGGCAATGCGCGCACGCGGGCGAGCAGGGCATCCGCGAAGGCGATCCGCTTCTCGGGGATGTCGTATTTGGTCCCGGGCAAACTCAGGCGGGCAGTGACCAGGCCATCCGGGTTGAAGCCGGGGTCCTGACGTTGAAGCGCCTCGAAGCTGCGCACGAGCAGGCCGGCGGTGGAGAGAAGCATGACCGCGAGAGCGACCTCGCCGACGACCAGGCCGGAACGCACCATCTGGGTGTGCCTTCCTCCCGAGCCGCTCCGGCCGCCCGCTTCCTTGAGTGTGGCCGCGGCATCGCGCCTCGAGGCGCTCCATGCGGGCAGCAGGCCGAATACAAAGCCGGTGGCGAACGCGCTCACGAGCGTGAAGGCCACCACGGTCAGGTCGAGTTCCACGCTGAAGCCGCGGGGAAGATTCGAAAGCCCCAGACCCGCGAGGGCCCGAACGCCCCACCACGCGAAGAACACTCCGAGGAGCCCTCCTCCCGAAAAGAGCAGGACGCTCTCCGTGATCAGCAGCCGCATCAGCCGCCCTCGCCCCGCGCCCATGGCCGAGCGAATCGCGAGTTCCTTCTCGCGGTCGATGGCCCGAGACAGCAGAAGACTCGCGATGTTCGCGCAGCCTATGAGCAGCGCGGCCGCCACGCCAGCCTGGATCAGCCACAACATGCCGCGGACATTGGCGACGTTCTGGTCGAGGAAGCCGTTCACTCGTCCACCGAAGCCGCTTGTCTTCCAGAAGTCCCTCGAGGCCGCGATCCGCTCCGCGTTTCTCGTCTGGATGAGATCGAGGTCGCGCTGGATGGCGTCCATGGACGCGCCCGGCTTGATCCTCGCGATCATGCTGGAGAACTCGTTGCCCCGCTCATCGTCGCTCTTCTGCTCCGGCGTGAAGGCGAAGGGAACGAAGACCTGGTTGGTGGGCGTGGGGAAGTAGAACGACTCCGCCATCACGCCGATCACCTCGTACGGCATCGAATTCAGGCGAATCGTCTTTCCGACGATGCCCGGATCCGAGCCGAACCGGTCGCGCCAGAGGGCGTGGGACAGCACCACGACCTTCTCGTTGCCCGGCTCGGCCTGAGCTTCGCCAAACACCCGGCCCAGCCGAGCCTGCGACTGCAGCGTGGTGAAGAGAGACGGCGTGGCGCGCAGCCCGACGATGCGCTCGGGTTCGCCGTCGCTCGCGAGGTTGAAGGCCTGGTTTGTGTACATCGCGGAGTCTTCGAACGCAGCCACACCCGCCTTGCGGTCGAGATAGTCCGGAACCGAGGTGCCCGCATTCGGCAGATTCATCAGCGGGTAGGTGTTGTAGACGAACACCAGCCGCTCCGAATCGGGCCACGGGTAGGGCTTGAGCAGGATCGCGTTCACCACCGAGAAGATGGCGCTGTTGGCGCCGATGCAAAGGGCGAGCGTGAGCATCGCAATGGCGGTGAAGCCCCGGGACTTGCCGAGGGCTCGGAGGGAGTAGCGGATGTCGTTCATGTTTCACCCAGGCCGGGGAGGAGGCCGCTTGAACGCGGCCGGTTTCGGATTAGACGTTGCGCGGAACGGACAGGTTCCCAATCAGTCGCAGCGGAGGGCGCGGAGGGGGTCGACCCGCGCGGCGCGCCTCGCCGGGACGAGACAGGCGAGGACGGCGATCGCCGAGAAGAGAGCGGTGACTGCGATGTAAAGGGGCGGATGGACCGGCGTGATCGAGAAGAGGAGAGAGGTCATGAGGTGCGCCGAGCCGGCGGCCCCGGCAAGACCCACAACCAGCCCGATGACCACGAGCTTCATCCCACCGGTCAGGACCTGAGAGACGATCTGCCGGGGCTGCGCGCCCATGGCCATCCGGATACCAATCTCACTCGTCCGCTGGCTGACGGAATAGGCGATCACGCTGTAGAGGCCGACGGCGGTCAGGATCAGGGCCACCGAGGCGAAGATCGCGACGAGACCCGCCAGCAGCTTCTGGAAGCCGGTGGCCTGCTGGAGGATGTTGTCCATGGTCTGGAAGAAGGAGATCGGCTGATTCGCGTCGACCTGGGCCACCGCGGTCCGCATAAGTGGTTGGAGCGCGTTCGGATCGCCATCGACTTTCGCAACGATGTTCGCGGCGGGCTTACCCATCTGGGTGAAGCTGTAGTAGATCGCGTCCGGCGGGGGAGCGCCGAGGCCGTTCGATTTCACGTCGGCGACCACGCCGATGATCTGGACATGGACCTCCGCGTCGCGGCCACGCAGGAGCGTTTTGCCGACCGCCGACTCATTCGGGAAGATCCGTTTCGCGAAGGACTCGTTGATCAGGCAGACAAAGGGCGCGCCCTCCCGGTCCTGAGCGTTCATGAAGCGGCCTTCGCGCAGCGGGATGTTCAGCACTTTGAAAGTGTCGTCGCCAACGATGTGGAGATTGGCGAGCGGACGTTCGGCGAGGGGAAGGACCTGGCTTCCGAAGACGGTGTACGGCGCGATCGGCGAACCGTTCAGGGGCAGGCCGAAGACCACGGCCGCCTCCTTCACCTGCGGCACGCTCTTCAGCCGCTCGATCACCTGGCGATAAAACTCCGCCTGCTCGGCCGGCGTCTTGTACCGCTCGACCGGCGCGCTCACGAACGCAGCGGCGACGCCGTCGGTGGTGAGGCCGGCAGGCGTGCTCTGCAGCTTGTAGAAGCTCACGAGGAGCAGCGCGGAGCCCACGAGGAGGATCACGGACATCGCTACTTGAAGCACCACGAGGCCGGAACGGAAGCGTGTTCCCTTCGTCCCGCCGGGTGCGCCGCGCGCGGCATCCTTGAGCACATCGGCGAGGCCCACCTTCGAGGCCTGAAGTGCCGGGACGAGGCCTACGATCACGGGGCTCAGGACGCAGATGCCGGCCATGAAGGCGAACGTCAGGCCGTTGAAGTTGAACGTAGTGTTGGGGGGCAGCTGATTGACCGCGGCCTGGGCGATTGCCGAAAGGGCGAGACGACCGAGGAAGGCGCCCACGAACGTGGCGATCACGGAGAACAAAAGGCTCTCGAGAAGGAACTGGCGAACGAGGTGTTGACGCTCGGCGCCCATCGACAGGCGCACCGCGATCTCCTTGCTGCGAGCGGAGAGGCTCGCCAGGAACAGGTTCGAGACGTTGGCGCAGGCGATCAACAGGACCGCGGCCACCGCGGCGAGCAGCAGGCGAAGTGTGGGACGCAGGTTGCCCGCCAGCTCCTCGGTGAGGGTCCGGATCTCGTTCGGGGTCTGAGCATCCATGCGGCCCGCATGGGCTGCCTCGTAGCGCTTGCCGAGCATCACGACTTCCTTGTTCGCGTCCTCGAAGCTGACACCATCCTTGAGCCGCGCCGTGATCTGCAAATAGCTGGCGCCGGCCTGAACCTGGGAAGGAAGCAAAGCCGCCGGCTCCCAGAGATGAGTGATGAAGATCTGGGCGTTGGCGTAGGGCTGGCTCAGGCGCGGGGGAAGGATGCCGATGACCGTGTGGTCGACGCCGTTGAGCCGGATCGGCGAACCGAGTGCGGTGTCGAGACCGGCGAGGCGCGTTTGCCAGAACTCGTGACTCACGACCGCGACCGGAGGTGCGCCCGGCCGATCTTCCTCGACCGTGAAGCCACGTCCGCGCACGGGTTCGACCCCAAGGACACGGAAGAAGCCCTCGGTGACACGCTGTCCGATGACCTGTTCCGGCTCGGCGCCGGTGCGCGCGAAGGAGAAGCTCGAGAACGACGAACCCGCGGTCTGCGCGAAGACCGTCTGCTCGTCCCGGATCAACTCGTACTTCATCAGGGAAACCTGGGGCGCGGCGAAACCAACCTTCGGATTGTTGGACCAGACACGCACCAGGGTCGCGGGCTCCTTGAAGGAATGCGGGCGCAGGATCAGTTGATCGAAGATGGAGAAAAGCGCGGTGTTGGCGCTGATCGCGAGCGCCAGCGAGAGAACCGCCGACGAGGTCAGGAGAGGTGCTTTGACCAGTTGGCGGAGCGCGTAGCCGAGGTTGTTCATTCAGGGGGCCTTGTTACTCCGAGCGAAGGGCGGTGATGGGAGAGATGGCGGCGGCCCGTCGGGCGGGCAGCCAGGCGATCAACGCCCCGGCGGCGAGGAGGATCCCTGTGACCACTCCGAGCGAGAGCGGGTCAGCGGCGCTCGTCTCGTACAGGCGCGACGCGATGAGCCGGCCGAGAACCAGAACGAGACCGAGGCCGACCACAAGGCCCATCGCCACGAGCCGAAGCCCCTGGCCCGCGACGAGACGCGCCACGTGGGCCGAGGTCGCTCCAAGCGCCTGGCGCACGCCGATCTCGCGGGTGCGGCTCACCACGCTGTGGGTCAGGATTCCGTAGAGGCCGAGGACCGAGAGGAGGAAGGCGGTGCCCGCGTAGGCCGCGGCGAGGAAGGTCCAGAAGCGCTCACTGACCGTCTGATAATCAAGGGCATCGTCCATCGTGTCGATCCAGTGAAGTGCCGCCGCGGGATCGCGGCTCAAGACGACTTTGCGCACCGGATCGATGAGAGACCGGGCCTCGACCGCCGGGTCGAAGAGCACTCCAACCGAGAGCTGCGGAAACTGATCAAGGGACAGGAAGAGGTTGCGGCCGCTCGGGCGGCGGTCGCGCTGCCCGTTCCAGCGCGCGTCCGCGACCACGCCCACCACGTTGACCTCGAACCCTTCGAAGAGCAACACACGGCCGATCGCCGAACCGTTGGGAGCGATCGCCCGGGCCAGCGTTTCGCTCACGAGGCCGACCGCCGGGCCGCCCCGGCGGTCCTCGGGACCGAAAAGACGACCTTCCCGGAGCGGAACGCCGAGAATGGAAAAGACATCGTTGGTCGCGACGTGTTGGTTGATATTGAGAGCGCCATCGGGAGTCGGAAAATCCTGACCCTTGAGCCTGATGTCGATCTGATTCGCATCCCAGGGCGGGAGGGTCGGACCGAGGTACCCGGTGTGACGAACTCCAGGTATGGCGCGCAGGTCGAGGGTCAGTTGCCGGTAGAAGGCGTCGATGGCCTCGGGTGTGGGGTACGTCTCGCGCTGGAGTGAAACCTGATAGCGGAGGAGGTTCTCGGTCCGGTATCCGACATCGAGGAAGCGCAGCTTCTCGTAACTTCGGATGAAGAGCGCGGCGCCCGCGAGCAGAGCCACCGCGAGCGCCGTCTGGCCGATCACGAGCATCCGGCCTCCGCGTCCCTGGAGGGCGCCGGAGGCGACACTTCGTCCACCGGCTCGAAGGGCCGTGGATGAGTCGATACGGGTGGCCACGAGGGCGGGTAGCAGGCTGAACGCGAGGCCCGTGAGCAAAACGACGGCGACGCAGAGCAGGATCGGCCCAACGCCGAACGCGACGGGGAGGTGGAGGGGAAGAGCGACTCCGCCCACGCTCAGAAACAGGTCGCTGAGCCAGGCCGACAGGGCGACGCCGGCAAGTCCCCCGGCGAGGGCCAGCAGGGTTCCCTCTGCGCCCATGAGTTTCACGAGGTCGCGGCGGGTTGCCCCCACCGACAGACGAACCGCAAGCTCCCTCTCGCGGGTAACGAGACGAGCAAGAAGGAGGATGGCGACGTTGCCGCATCCGATGGCGAGCAGGAACAGTGAGGCGACGAGCATGGTGACGAGACCGGGCCGCAGATCGGCGCGCCACTTCTCGCCGAAGTGAAGGAGCGTGCCACCGAGTTCGCGGTTTGCCGGGGGATGGGCCTTTGCGATCGCACTGAGAAGTCCCGCGATTTCACCCTCGGCCTGCTGAGCGGTGACGCCGTACTTCAACCGTCCGAAAACCATGGTCGTCGGATCCGCGCGCTCGGTGAGCATCGTGGCGTGGTTGGTCTGACGTTCGGCGAGCCAGTAGTCGGTGCCGTCATTTTCGGCGACGCCCAGATATCCCTCGGGCAGGATGCCGACCACGATCGCGGGTCCGACACGGGTCTGGACCGGCTGACCGACCAGATCCTCACGCGCGCCGAACTGCGTCCGCCAGAGCCGGCTCGAAATGATGAGCGCGCGTTCGCCCCGGCCCGCGTACTCCTCCGCGGTGAACGTCCGTCCCCGTTGCGGCTTGAGGCCGAGCAGTTCGAAGTAGCCGGGAGTCACCGCTTCGCCGCGCAGCCTCTCGGCTCCGTTGCCGGTGATCACCACGAGCCGCGAGACAGTGGCGGCTTCGAGCTTCTCGAAGGAAGTCGCGGCGGCGCGAAGGTCGGCGAAGTCGGGGTAGGAAAGATACGGCCGGGCCCCGGGGCTGCGGTCGAGGTTCCGCGGCTGGAAGAGCACCAGTCGAGAGGCTTCGGGGAAGGGCAGGGGACGCCACAGCAGGCTGTAGACGAAGGTCAGGACCGTGGACGCGCCGCCAATCGACACCGCGATGCAGGCGACGATCGCGAGAGTGAGCCGCGGTGTCCGCATCCAGGAGCGCGCGGCCTTGCCGACTTCGCGGAACACTACTCGTCCCTCAGCGCAGCCATGGGATCGAGCCTCGCCGCCCGGAGCGCCGCGGGCAGACAGGCGAGTGTGGTCACGAGCAGCAGCACGGCCGGTACGGCGAAGAACGTGGCGGGGTCGGTGGCGCTGACTTCGTAGAGCTGCGAGGCGAGAAGGCGCGATAGGCCGAAGGCTCCGAGGACGCCCGCGGTGACACCGATGGCCGCGAGTCGACCTCCGTCTCGCAGGATTCCGCGCAGGACCTGCCCGCGGTTCGCGCCAATCGCCATCCGGACTCCGATGTCGCGGGTTTCGAGAGCGACCTTGTACGAAACCACGGCGTAGATCCCGAGGGCGGCGAGGATCAGGGCGAGTGTGGCGAAGAGCCCAAAGAGCAGGGTCGCGAAGCGCGAGCGCACCACGGTTCCGGCCATGAGTTGCTCCATCGTGCGCGGCTCGCCGACGGGGAGGTTGCGATCGAGGGACCAGACTTCGCGCTGGAGGGAGGGCATCATCTGGAGCGGGCTCTGCGCGGTGCGGATGAGCAGGGTCATCGAGGGGATCGGCAGCTCGGAATGGGGCCAATAGGCCATCTCTCTGCCCGGGCTGTCGAGGCTCTGGTGGCGGATGTCTCCAACCACGCCCACCACCTCGCTGGCGACGACGGGGTCGTTCATGTTGATGGCGAGCTTCTCGCCGATAGGATTGCGGCCGGGGAAGTGCCTGCGGGCGAGCGCTTCGTTGATGATCACGACCCGTCTTTGTTGCGCGTGTTCCTCAGCGAGGAAGTCGCGGCCCTGGCGAATCGGGATGCCGAGTGTGGCGAAGTAGTCGGGGGCGATGATCCGGACGTCCGCGACCGGCTGCTGCCCTTCCGGCGCCTCGCGGCCCACCACGTCGAAACTCGTGGCCGCCCCTGGCCCGGCAAAGGGAGCGAACACGTTGCCGGACACCGCGACCACGCCCGGCAAACCCTTCACCCGGGGAATGAGCTGTTGATAGAAAGTCTGGATCTTCGCGGCATCGTTGTAGCTGGCGGCCGGGAGGCTCACCCGCGCGGTCAGAAGGTTGCGGCCGTCGAAGCCGATGTCCGCGGAAACCAGGCGATCGAAACTTCGCACGAGCAGTCCCGCGCCGATCAGCACCACCATCGCGAGGGCGACCTGCGCGGTGACGAAGCCCTGACGGATCCACCTTCCCCGCGCGGAGGTGACGCCACGGCTGCCGTCTTTGAGGGCTTCGGAGAGATGCGGGTTCGAGGAGACGAAGGCGGGGATCAGACCGAAGAGAAGACCCGTCACCACCGACAGGCCCATCGTGAACGCGAGCACGCGAGGGTCGAGGCCCAGGCGTTCGCCGGGGAGCAGGTCGGGCGGCATCAGACTCTGAAGGGCCTGAAGCCCCCACTGGCCAAAGGCGAGGCCGAGCACGCCGCCGATGACGGCGAGGAGGAGATTCTCGGCGAGCAGGAAACGCACGAGGCGGGCGCGTGAGGCTCCAAGAGCCGCACGCACGGTGAACTCGCGCGCCCGACCCGAGGCCCGGACGAGCTGGAGATTGGCGACGTTCGCGCACGCGATGAACAGAGTGAGTGCGACCGCGCCGAAGACGATCAGAAGAACGGGCCGGATTTCACCCGTAACCTGCTCGCGAAGCGGAACGACATTGACGGTCCAGTCCTTGTTGAAATCGACGTGCTGCGCCTCGAGGCTGGAAGCGATGGTTTTGAGTTCCGCGCGCGCGGTATCGATGCTGACGCCAGGCTTGAGTTTTCCAAGCGCGGCGATGAATCGGCCGCGGCGAACGCGGCTCGCCGCGTCGAAGCGGGCCTGCACCCAGACCTGTGGCGGCGTGCGGTTGAACGACGCCTCCTTGATGTAGAAACCAAAACCCTCGGGCAGCACGCCAATGACGTTCGCCGGGTTCCCGCTGAGGGTGAGCGTTCGACCCACGATCCCAGGGTCCGCACCGAAGCGGTCTCTCCAGTACTGGTGACTCAGCACCACTGACAGAGCGCTCTCGGGCTTTTCGTCCTCGGCCGAGAAGACGCGCCCGAGTTGCGCCTGCGCACCCAGCATCTCGAACATGTTCGCGGTGACCGCGGTGGCGCGCACCTCGACAGGTTCGCCCGCGCCGGTAAGTGTGAAACCCCGATCGAAGAAGGCGCCCATCGCTTCAAAGCTCTTCGAGCTGTCGCGCCAGTCCTGGAAGTTCGCGGGGGAGACCACGTTCATCGGCCGGTCGCGGCGCGTGTTGTGTTCCCACAACATCACCAGACGCTCCGGCTCCGCGTAGGGAAGGTCGCGCAGGAGCACGTCGTTGATGACGGAGAAGATCGCGGTGTTCGCGCCGATTCCGAGGGCGAGGGTGAGAGCCGCCGCGAAGGTGAAGCCGGGGGACTTGACCAGGGACCGCGCGGCGTTCTTGAGGTCTTTGAGCATTTCTTTGGATCCTCGCAGGGGCTTTGAGATCAATCTTCGCGCAGGGCGACCATGGGTTCGACGCGAGAGGCGCGAAGGGCGGGAAGGCCGGAGGCGAGCGCCGCGGCGGCGATGAGGACGGCGGCGGCACCGACGTACGAAACCGGCTCGAGCGCACGCACCTCGTGCAGTTGGTTTTCGAGGATGCGCGAGAGGAAAGCCGCACCGGTCAAGCCCGCGACGAGGCCCGCGCCGACCAGGACGCCGGCTTGCCGGATGACGAGGCCAATGGTGTCGCCTGCCCCCGCCCCGAGCGCGGTCCTGACGCCGAACTCGCGAGTGCGTCGCGCGACCTGGAAAGCGAGGAGGCCGTACAGGCCGACGGCGGAAAGAACGAGGCCGAGCGCGCCGAAGAGAGTTACGAGGATGAGCCCGAAGCGGTCCTCGACGCGTGAGTCTTCGACCAGGCGCTCCACTGTGTTGAAGTCGTACGCGGCGATAGCGGAATCGACCTTGCCGAGTTCCGCGCGGATCGTCGGCGTCAAGGTCTCGGGAGCGAGGCTCGACTGGACGACGAATGTCACGTTGCTCGAGAGCATGTTCGGGTTCTGAGCGTAGGGCACGTACCAGCTGCCGGGGATGTCGCCATCGGTTGCGTCGGACACGGCGTGTACGTCCCGGGCCACGCCCACGACCTCATAAGGCGGTCGTGGATCGTCGACTCGACCTCGCTTTATCGTTTTCCCGATCGGGTTCTGCCCGGGCCAGAAGACCTTTGCGAAGGTCTCGCTGACCACCGCGACCTTGGGTCCATCGGCCCGGTCCGTTTCGTCCAGTGGCCGGCCCGCAACGATGGGCACGCCGAAATCACGGAAGTATCCGGGCGACACCATCTTGTGCCCGATGAGGAAGTAGCCGCGCGCCTCGGGCGGACTGCTGCCCTCCGGAGTGAGGGCGGCGAGGTTGCGTCCAAGCGAAATGAGGTCAGGGGTGGTGCTGGTGGCGCTCGACACCCCGGGTATGGCTCGAAGGCGCTCCAGAGCCTCGTCGATGTAGGCGACCCGCGCGGTGTGGTCGGGACGCAGCTGATTGGAGAAAGTCACGCCGAAGGAGAGGCGGTCCCTCGTGTCGAACCCCCAGTCGAGCGCCACCAGGTTCGAGAAGCTCTTCACCATGAGGAACGAACCGACGAGAAGCACGGTCGCCACCGCGATCTCCGCGACCACCAGCGTGCCCAGGGTGCGCCTGGTCCCCCGGTCGAGCGTCCCCCCGCGGCTTGCCCCCTTGATCGCGAGCTGCATGTCGCCGCGGGCGCCTCGCAGCGCGGGGACAAGGCCGAAACCCAGTCCGATCAGGAGAGTGAAGAACGCGGTCACGCCCAGCACCTGGGAGTCGAGGCGGACGGTGGTGTCGAACTCGCGCATCGCGTTCCCCGTGGCGTCGCTCCCCATCGGACTGAGCGCGTAAAGCGGCCCGGTCAGGATCGATGCGAGGACAACACCCAGGACGGTGCCGGCGATCGCGAGCACGAGGCTTTGCGCGAGCGCCTCCCGAACCAGTGCGGCCCTCGAGGCTCCAAGCGCGGAACGGACGCTCGTTTCGGCTGCGCGGCTCACCTGGCGGGCGAGAAGCAGGCTCGCGATGTTCCCCCCCGCGATGAGGAGAACGAAG
>CAYNHK010000142.1:0-12479 GCA_964396875.1 uncultured Acidobacteriota bacterium
ATCGACCGTCCCTTTCGAGTGCGTCCCTTTTAAGTCCGTCCAGCGAGGCGGACAAAGGTGCGAGCGTGGCCGACTCCCCCTCCCTGTCGAGTCCCGACGATCGCGCGCCTGCGCGCGGATCGAGCGCCGTGGACGCCACGCGCGTCGCGCTCGACGACGTCGGCATCCGCCGCGCGCTCGTGCGCATCGCCCACGAGGTCGTCGAGCGGAACGAGTCGATCGAGGATCTCTACCTCGTCGCGATCCCGAACGGCGGCGTGCCGCTCGCGCGAGCGATCGCCGCGCAGGTCAAGGAGATCACCGGGGCCGACCTGCCGGTCGGCATCCTCGACACCACGCTGTACCGCGACGACCTCGTCGCGCGCGGCGAGCGCCCGCCGCTGCGCAAGACCGAGATGCCGAGCGCGGTGGACGACCGCGTCGTCGTGCTGGTGGACGACGTCGTCAGCACGGGCCGCACGATCCGCGCCGCGATGGACGCGCTGATGGACTTCGGACGCCCGCGCGGCGTGCAGGTCGTCGGGCTCGTCGACCGCGGGCACCGCGAGCTGCCGATCAAGATCGACTATGTCGGGAAGAACATCCCGACGCAGCGCGAGGACCGCGTGATCCTGCGCGGCTCCTCGGGCGATCTCGAGGGCGAGCTCGAGGTCGTCGTCCACGAGGGGGCCAGCGCATGATGGGTCGCGATCTGCTGGGCATCGAGGATCTCGAACGCGCCGATCTCGAACGCATCCTCGAGACCGCGGAGCGGATGCAGGAGGTCGGGCGCCGGGACGTCAAGAAGGTCCCGACGCTGCGCGGCCGCACGCTGGTGAATCTCTTCTTCGAATCCTCGACGCGCACGCGCACCAGCTTCGAGATCGCCGGCAAGCGGCTGTCGGCGGACGTGGTCAACTTCTCGCCCTCGTCGTCGAGCCTCACGAAGGCGGAGAGCATCCTCGACACCGCGATGACGCTCGACGCGATGGACCCCGACGCCGTGATCGTCCGGCACAAGGTCGCGGGCGTTCCCAAGCGCATCGCCGACGCGCTGGCCGCGCCCGTCATCAACGCCGGCGACGGCGCGCACGAACACCCGACCCAGGCGCTGCTCGACTGCTTCACCGCCAAGCAGGAGAAGGGCCGTTTCGACGGCCTCACCGTCACCATCATCGGCGACATCACGCACTCGCGCGTCGCCCGCTCGAACCTCTACGCGTTCTCGAAGCTGGGCGCCGAGGTGCGGCTCGCCGCGCCGCCGACGATGCTGCCCGCGGGCGTCGAGTCGCTCGGCGCCAAGGCGTACACCTCGCTGCGCGAGGCGCTCGAGGGCGCCGACGTGGTGATGGTCCTGCGCATCCAGCAGGAGCGTCTCGACGGCTGCTTCTTCGAGGTTGTTGGAGGGCAGGTACGACATCAGGTCGCGAATGAGGAGCAGACAGGCGCGGTCGTCGTCGGCCGCGAAATGGGCGACGCCGGAGCGGGCATTGTGGGTCATGGCCCCGCCAAGATCTTCCTTGGTGACCTCTTCGTGAGTCACCGTCTTGATCACGTCGGGCCCGGTCACGAACATGTACGAAGTGTCCTTCACCATCAGGTTGAAGTCGGTGATGGCGGGCGAGTAGACGGCACCACCGGCGCACGGGCCGAGGATCGCGGAGATCTGCGGAATGACGCCTGAGGCGAGCGTGTTGCGCAGGAAGATGTCGGCGTAACCGCCGAGGGACGCCACGCCCTCCTGGATGCGCGCGCCTCCCGAGTCGTTGAGCCCGATCACCGGTGCGCCCATCTTCATGGCGAGGTCCATGACCTTGCAGATCTTGAGCGCGTTGGTCTCGGAGAGAGATCCGCCGAACACCGTGAAGTCCTGGGCGAAGACGAAGACGAGTCGGCCTTCGATCTTCCCGAATCCTGAGATCACGCCGTCGCCGGGGATCTTCTGGTCGGCCATACCGAAGTCGGTGCAGCGATGTTCGACCAGCTTGTCGAGTTCCTCGAGCGAACCCTCGTCGAGGAGGATCTCCACGCGTTCGCGCGCGGTGAGCCGGCCTTCGCGATGCTGACGCTCACGACGTTCAGCCCCGCCGCCTTCTTCGGCGCGGCGGACTTTGTCCCGGAGGACGGCGACTCGGTCGGTCATGTTTCGTGGGCCTGTTAGTTGGCCAGGCGGCCGCAATGCGCGGCGCCGCATGGGGGGCCTTCACCGCATCCGCCGGGAGACGGCTCGGCAGCGCTCCTGCTGCCACTTCCCGTGGACACGGCGAAGGTGGAGAGAAGTCGGGTGACGTCGGTGGCGCCACAGGACGGGCAGTCGGGCCGGTCATTGAAGGTGCGGGCGTATCTCTCGAAGGGCCTCTCGCAACTGGTGCAGCGGTACTCGTACAGGGGCATTCTTCTGGCGATGATATCCGGCTCTAAGGAACGATGATCCGAAGGACGGGGCTGGGCGCGCTCTCGTTAGCACCCTTGTCGACCGCCACCACCTCGTAGGTTCGCGGCCCCTTGCTGACGTTGGCGTCGCGGACGCGGAGGAGCAGGCCCTCGGTCTGAATGACGAGGGCGCGAGGCATCGTCTCCGTCGTGCGATAGAGGCGGTAGAAGGCGACGTCGGCCGAGGGAGAAGCCAGCCACGACAACTCCACGAAATCCGCGCCGATGTCGCCGACGAGCCGGCCGGGGGGTGCGGGCGGAATGAGGTCCTTGACTTCGACGCAAACGGGCTCGGTGGGCACGCTCTCGACAAGGGGGACGAAGGAAGTGGCGTAGCGGACGGTGTAGCAGGGCTTCTCGCCGGCCAGCGGCGCTGTGTCCGTCCACGACCCGGCCTGCAGGTGATCCTTGACGACTTGCGGCTCTCCGTCAGTCCTGAAGATGCGAATGCCGGTTGGAGGCAACCTTGTCGGGGTCGGGAGAGGTGTGGGACTTGGCGACGCCGCGGCGACAGGGGTGGCGCCGGCAGGCGGGGGTAGGCCTGGCGCAGGGGAGGGCGTGGGCGTGGGTGTCGGGGTCGGGGTCGGGGTGGGTGTGGGGCTCGGGGTTGGTGAGACTGCGGGCGAGGGCGCAGCCGCGGTGATCGGCGGGCCGGGGGAGGGCGTGGGTGTGGCTAAGGGCGAAGGCGTCGGCCACGGTTCCGCACCCGGGGGATTGGTCCAGCTGAGTTCGATGCCCGTCGTGGTGTTCGTGACCCGCAGGTCCGAGGGCGGAGGCGGAACGGGAGCGGGCTTGAACGGGAAGGGGGCCCCGAGGGTCGATCGCGCGCCGCCGTTGTGCGCTCGGACGAGAAAGCGAACGTCGGTCTTGGGAATCGGAAAGCGCTTGACCCGCATTTCGCCCGGGGCCACTTCCTCGCGGAGAAGCGGTCGCGCCTGCTTCGCGAAGTCGCCGAGCGCAGGCGCTTCCAGCCACTCGAGTTCGATGATCGGCAGCGGGCGGCTTTCGGTGGTTGACCTCGGAGCCGTGATTCTGATCTCGATCTCGTTGCCGGTCTGTGCGATCGCGAATCCCGCGGGCGCCAGGGGCGTTTTCAGAAAGGGAGGCAGCGGGTCGGCGCGTTTGCCGCAGGAGGCCGTGAGGGCAAGCGCGAGAACGGCGAGGGGAAGGAGGCGAGAGCAGCGTCCGCGCATGTACGCCGGATAGTATAGAGAGGCGATGAGTTTTCCCTCTCTGAGAGCGCTCGCGGTGATCGGCGGGGTCTACGACGTCGCCCTCTCCGCGCCCATGCTCCTGGCCCCCGAGTTCACGGCGCGGCTTTTCGGAGCGCCTCCGCCGGTTCCGGTGCTGAACGCCCAGCTGAACGGTTTGTTCACCCTCACCCTGGGCCTTGGCTATTTCTGGTGCGCGCAGAACGTCGACGCGCGACGAGGCTATTTGTGGGTGGCGGGCGTGTTTGTGAAGCTCGCGGGTGCGGCGCTCTTCATCGGCGACCACTTCCTCCGGGGCTCACCGTCGTCGTTTCTGCTCTTCGCGGCGACCGACGGCTCGCTCGGCCTCGTCACCTTGTACGCCTTGATGAAGGTCAGTACGCCTTCGTCTGCACGCGCTTGAGGAGATCTTCCTTCGTGAGTTTGCCGGCGGTGTAGGCGTCGAGGTCGGCCTTGGTCGCGCGCACGATGACCGTCCTCGCGGGCTTGGCCCGAACCCAGGGCTGAGGCCGCGAGACGAGTTCGACCGAGACCGTGATCTGGTCGGTGGGTTGGAGCGTTTTCAGAAGGCTCGCATCCTCGAGAATGGTCGTGAGGAGAGCGTCCTTGACGTCTTTCTCGACTTTTTCGGGAGGCCGGGTGTCGTCCACCGCGTCTTCGAGAAAAAACGTCCACGGCAGTGGGAAGTTCGCGGCCGCCGCGGACTCGGAAAGCCCCGGCCGCAGCTCGGCCATGAGCTGACGCTCCGCGTCGGCGAAGGCCGCGTCGGCCTGCGCTCTCATCCGCTCGGCTTCCTTGCGGGTCTCGCGAATGCGCGCCTCCAGATCGGTTAGATCGCTCGGTCGCTCACCCTTGAAGACCAGAACCTGCGGTCCGGTCGGAGCCCCCGACACCGAGACCTCGGGGGTCTGGCCGCCTTGTTTTGGTGAGGGGGCAGGAGGGAGCGACCGGGGTGGAAGGAGGAAGACGGCCCCCACTCCGTCGAGATAGACAAAGCGGGTTTCGGGGAGACCGGAGAGGAAGACCATCGGCTCGGCCGGCCGGCATGCGGTGGCGAGTCTTTGCTCCAGGCGGGCTGAGAAGCGCTGGAGGTCGGCCCGACGATCAACCGCGGGCGGGTCGGTCGCTAAGGCCAGGGCGAGGGCAATCAACATGGGCGGCGGAATCGGGGCTTCAGCGGTCCTGAGGTTTGGCGGTGACCCGGACCAGATTCTTCATCAACTCGCTGGTGCGGGCGGCATCGGCGCCGGTGCGGGAGTCGATGTAGGCGAGGCCGGCGGCGATTTGAGCCATGTCGTACTGGCGTTGCAGCTCGCTGTCGTTCCGGAGTCCGGCGAGCCGCGCCTCGAACATCCGCGCCTGACGGGCTTCGCTTGCCTTGAGGAGCGACTCGAAGGCCGCGGGAGACATGGTGGAGACGCTTCGCATCGAGGCGCTCGGGGCCGCGGTTTGCGTCACTTCGGCGAGGCTCTGCCGGAGCTCGGTGATTTCGGCCTGGTGCCGGGCTTCCTGCTGCTTGAGCAGCTCCTGGATCTCGTTGTACGAGACGAACTGGGCGGTGGCGGCAGGACTGGTCGGAGCGCTCGCTGCTACCGGAGCGTTTTGCGGGGCCGGGGAGAACGTGCCGAGGCTCATGACCGCAACGCCGATACCGAGGACGATTCCCGCAGCGGCGGCGAGGCCCGCCGGGAACCAGTTGAGGGAGGCGCGGGGTTGGGCCTTTGGCAACGGTTTGGGGAGCGGCAGCGTCCAGCCGCCGAGCGCCTTGCGGACGCCCTTGAGTTCGGAGTATTCGGCGCGGCAGGGAACGCATTGCGCGATGTGATCGCGGGCGCGGGTTCGCTCGTCACGATCGCCATCGTCGTAGAGCAGGGCGACAATGTCGTCGCGGAGCGCTTCGCAGGAGAGGTTTTGCGTCATGGCTTTGGGTCCTGGGCTTTGGGTCCTGAGGGTTCTCGAGACTATGACTCGTTGGAGTCGTGAATGGAAGACGCGGACGTCACGCCATCTCGGGCGAGGTGCTGTTTCATCTCCACCAGGCCGCGATAGAGGCGTGTCTTCACGGTTGAGGTCGGAAGGCCGAGGGTTTCGGCGATCTCGGCGAAAGTGAGGCCTTCGTACTCCTTGAGGATGATCACTTCCCGTTGATCCTCCGATAATTTCTGAATGGCCTGACGAACCCGTTCGGCGAGCTGGTTCCCCTCGCTGAGTTCGAGGGGCGAGGGGCTGAGAGAGGGCAGGGCCGGGATTTGAGGTTCGGGTTCATCGAGGCTGACATAACTCTTTCCCTTCTTACGACGCAGCGAGTCCCGACAAAGATTGAGGGCGATCTGGTAAATCCACGATGAGAACTTCGCCTCCCGCTTGAAGGCCTTGAGGCCTCGAAACGCCCTCAGAAAGGCCTCCTGGGTTATGTCTGCGGCGTCCTCGGTTGACCCGAGCACGCGCCACACGGCGCCCCGGATCTTCCCCTGCCAGCGAGACACAAGTTCGTCGTATGCGGCCACATGGCCAGCCTGGAAGGCTTCGACGAGTTGTTCGTCAGACATCTGGGAACGGTTTAGCATCAGCCGGATGAATCCTGGCTTCTTAGGTTGAGACGCGGGCCGGGGAGAACAGTTTCAGGCCTTTGGATGCGTCTGTTTGTATATATCGAGCAAATACTTCGGATTGACGTGGGTATAGCGCTGCGTCGTTGAGAGACTGGAGTGCCCCAGAAGCTCCTGAATCGAGCGCAGATCGCCGCCGCGTTGCAGCAGGTGGGTGGCAAAAGAGTGTCTGAGCGTGTGGGTACTGGCCTTGGTTCGAACGGCGGCCCGGACAAGGCCCCGAGCGACGATTCGGCGGACCGTTCTGTCGGACAGGGCTCTGTTTCCGATGCCGATAAACAGTGGATCTTGGCCCGATCCGACTGGACGAATAGATAAATATCTTGATAACGCCATATCTGCTGGCTTGCCAAACGGAACCCAGCGTTCTTTTCTTCCTTTACCGATAACTCTGATCGATCGATTGATGCGATCCACGTCATCGAAGACCAGGCCTACGATCTCGGAGCACCGCATCCCAGTTGAGTAGAGCAGTTCCAGGACGGCAGAGTCTCTTTCTTCTGATTTATTGTTCATATCAGAAGCATTCATCAGATCCCCGGCTTCATGCTCCTGGAGATAGGTGGGGATTCGCTGATCTTTTTTCGGGGCGACCAGGCTCCGCGCCGGATTCTTCGTCAGCGTCCCTTCACGACAGAGAAAGCGAAAGAACGACCGAAAAGTGGCGAGTTTGCGGCCCGCAGTCGTTGCCGAAGCTTTTCGGCCATGGAGGTCGGCGAAGAAGGCCCGCAGGACCCAGAGATCGATTTCCGCGACCGTCGGCTCGTGACCAAGGCGCACCTTCGCGAAGATCTGGAGCTGGCTCAGGTCCTTCGAATACGCGCGCAGTGTGTGGGGAGAGGCGTTGCGCTCGTTGGCGAGCGAAGCTACGAACCGCTCAATATCGCCGCGCATGGCTCATGCTACGACCGGAGCCACGGCTTCCGCCGGACTTTTTTCCTTGCGCTCCATGAACGCCTTCAGCGACACCAGGGCCCGTTCCGAAAGAGCACGGCGGCGAAGGCGCTTGTCGCGAATGTTCTCGGCGAGTTCGGGGAAAAGGCCAAACGCGATGTTCGTGGGTGAATAGTGTTTCGGGTCGCTGCCCGAGATGTAGCGACCCAGCGCGCCCATCGCGGTCTCTATCGGGAAAGCCTCGGGTTCCAGCCCATGAGCGCGGTCCGCTGCGGCGATTCCCGTCAGAAGACCGGACGCCGCGGATTCCACGTAACCCTCGACGCCGCTCATCTGCCCGGCGAAGAAGAGGCCGGGCCGGGAGCGCGCCTCGAACGTCGGGTGAAGGGTCTTCGGCGAATTGATGTAGGTGTTGCGATGGATCATGCCGAAGCGGATGAACTCGGCGTTCTCGAGGCCGGGGATCATCCGGAAGATCCGCTTCTGTTCGGGCCACTTCAAATGCGTCTGGAACCCCACCATCGAGAAGTGGCTCGCCGCGAGATTGTCCTGCCGCAGCTGGACCACCGCAAAGGGACGTCTTCCGGTGTGGGGATTGATGAGACCCACGGGTTTCATCGGCCCGAACCTCATCGTCTCCGGCCCGCGGCTCGCGATGACTTCGATCGGCAGGCAACCCTCGAAGAAGAACTCTTTCTCGAAGTCCTTCACTTCCGAACACTCGGCCGCCATCAGTTCGGTGAAAAAGGCGCGGTACTCAGGCTCGTCCATGGGACAGTTGAGGTAATCGTCGGTGCCCTTCTGATAGCGGGAGGCCCGGAACACCTTCGTCATGTCGATGCTGTCGGCCTCGATCACCGGGCTCACCGCATCGTAAAAGTGCAGGTGCGTGTCGCCCACGAAACGAGCGATATCGGCGGCGAGCGCGTCCGAGGTAAGTGGCCCGGTGGCGACGATCGCGATCGGCTCGGTGGGAAGGGAGCTGCGTTCCTCGCGATGTACCACCACACCCGGGAGCTTGTTGATCTCCTCGGTGATCCGCTGTGAGAAGAGCCCTCGATCGACGGCCAGCGCACTGCCCGCGGGTACGCGCACCTCGTCAGCGATGCGCACGATGAGGGAATCGAGCCGGCGCATCTCTTCTTTGAGAATGCCCGCGGCCTGGTCGAGATCGTTCCCCCGGAGCGAATTCGAACAGACGAGTTCGGCGAAGTCAGACGTCTGATGCACCGGGGTTTTAAGGACCGGCCGCATCTCGAAGAGGTCGACGCCGATCCCGCGCTTCGCGAGCTGCCACGTGGCCTCGCTGCCGGCGAGACCTCCGCCGATGACGGAAACCCTCGGCGTCAATTCGATTCCGCGAGTAAAGCCGCCGCTTCCTTCGCTTCTTTGGCGGCGGCGGCAACCACGGCGGCCTCGGCCGCTTCAATCGCCCACTGGGGCGTGCCACCCTCGAGGGGGCGCTGATATCCGCACTCGTCGTCGGAGCAGGCGATGAGCCAGCCCTCCTTCTTCGTGTCCTTCTGGAGGAGATAGGGCTTCGCGCACTTGGGACAGGGCTCGGCAATGGGCCGGTGGTACGCGGTGAACTTGCAGGTCGGATACTTGCGGCAACCGTAGAAGGGCTTCCCGAAACGGCCCTTGCGCTCGACGATCTGGCCTTCGTGACACTGCGGGCAGAGAAGGCCGATGTCCTTCGCCTCTTTCTTCTTGATGTACTTGCAGGTCGGATAGTCGGAGCAGGCGATGAAGTTTCCGAAACGTCCCTTGCGCCAGGCCAGGGGCTTCTTGCAGTCCGGACAGAACTCGTTCTCGATGGGCTTCAGTTTCTCGAGTTCGAGACGGCCCTCGGCGCCGCGCACGAGTTTCTTCGTGACTTTGCAGTCGGGATACTTCGGACAGGCCAGGAAGAAACCGAACCGGCCCTTTCGAGGCACGAGCATTTCGTTGTGCTCGGGACACGGTTGCGACAGCGCCTCTTCGGAAGCCTCCGGAGCCCCCTCGGCCGCTCCTGCGAGTTGCCTGGTGGTCTTGCAGTCGGGGTAGTTGGAGCAGGCGAGGAAGCGGCCGTATCGGCCCCACTTCATGACCATCCCGGACCCGCACTTGTCGCAGATCTCGTCGGTCTTCTCCTCAACCCCCTTGACCGACCGCATCTTCTTGGACGCGAGCTTGAGGTCTTTCTCGAACTTCTTCCAGAACTGATTCAATGTGTTGAGGAGCGTGTCCTTCCCCTCTTCGATCAGGTCCAGCTCCTCTTCCATCGCCGCCGTGTATTCCACGTTGACGATGTCTTCGAAGTTTTCGACCAGAAGGTCGGTGACAAGGAAACCCACTTCGCTCGGCCACAGGCGGCCGTCGCGTTTCTCGATGTAGTCGCGCGCTTCGATCGTGGAGATGATCGAGGCGTAAGTCGAAGGACGGCCAATGCCGTTTTCTTCGAGTTCCTTCACGAGGCTCGCTTCAGAAAAGCGGGGAGGCGGCTCGGTGAAATGCTGGTCGGTGTCGAGTTTCTGAAGCTTGAGCTTCTGGCCTTCTTCGAGCGGAGGCAGGCCGTCCTTGGCTTCGGGTTCGGCGTCGGCCTCGGCGGTGTTCGCGGCGGGCCCGCCCTGGGCCTCGACCTTCTTCGCCTTGGCCTTCGCCACCTCTTCCATCGATTCCTCGTAGACCGCGAGGAAACCCTTGAACTTCATGACCGCGCCGCGAGCGCGCAGCAGGTAGGCGCCCGCCGTGATCTCCACCGCGGTTTCGTCGTACACCGCCGGTCTCATCTGCGAGGCCACGAAGCGGTTCCAGATGAGCTCGTAAAGCGCCAGTTCGTCTTTGCCGAGGTGTTTGCGCAGGCTCTGGGGTGTGAGGGTCAGGTCGGTGGGGCGAATCGCCTCATGCGCGTCCTGCGCCCCTTCCTTCGTCCGGTAGAGGATGGGCTTTTCGGGAAGGTACTCGTCTCCGTAGGTGGATCCGATGTGGCCGCGCACCGCGACCAGAGCGTCGTCGGAGACGCGCGTCGAGTCGGTTCTCATGTACGTGATGAGACCGACGCTGCCCTCGAGGCCCACTTCGAGGCCTTCGTAGAGTTTCTGGGCCACCTGCATGGTCTTCTTGACCGGGAAACGCAACCTGCGGAACGCGTCCTGCTGCAACTTCGATGTGATGAAGGGCGGCACCGGGTAGCGCTTGCGCTCTTTTCGCGTGACCTTCGACACGACATACGCGGCCTTCTCGAGATCCTTGCGGACCGTCTTCGCATCCGCCTCGTTCGTGATCTCGATCTTCTCGCCGTCTTTGCGGGAGAGGCCGGCCGGGAAGATCGGCGGCATGCCGCTGTCCATGTGCGCCGTGACCGACCAGTATTCCTCGGGTACGAACGCCTTGATCTCGCGTTCGCGTTCGCAGATCAGGCGCAGGGCGACCGATTGAACGCGGCCGGCGGAAAGACCGCGGCGGACCTTGTCCCACAGGATCGGCGAAACCTTGTAGCCCACCAGGCGGTCGAGAACGCGGCGGGCCTGCTGCGCATCGACCTTCTGCGCATTGATCTCTTCGGGGTGTTCGAAGGCCTTCTGAATGGCGGTTTTCGTGATCTCGTGAAAAACCACGCGCTGGAACTTCGACTTGCCCTTCGTCTTCTTTTTCCCACCCAGCTCCTGGGCCAGGTGCCAGCAGATCGCCTCTCCCTCGCGGTCGGGGTCGGCGGCGAGGAACACTTCGTCGGCGTCCTTCGCGGCTTTTTTGAGCTCGTCCATGATCTTCTTGCGGGTGGGCAGAATTTCGTAGTCGATCTCGAAGCCGTTCGCCACATCGACGCCCAGTTTGCTCTTTGGCAGATCCCGGACGTGGCCCATTGAGGCTTTAACGGTGTAGCCCTTGCCGAGGTATTTGTTGATGGTTTTGGCTTTGGCGGGCGACTCAACGATGACGAGGCGATTGGGCATTTCCTTTCTAGGTTATGCCGGACCTGCGCTGCGGAACAAAGTCCCGGGCAATCTTTCGATCCTTCCATCAAGCTCCAATTCGGAGAGTCGGGCCATCAAATCAGGTGGAGCAAGTCCCGTATCCACAGCAAGTTGGTCGATGGACTTCACGCATGAGCCTTTGAGCTGTTGAAGAATTTTGTCGGGGGGGCTTGACAGGCTCGGCGAGGGGGCGGCCTCGAGTTTGAGGTGTTCGAGCACGTCTTGCAGCCCACGAATCAGGACGGCTCCGTCGCGGATGAGAGCGTTCGGGCCGTAAGCCAGCGGGTCGCTCGGCCGGCCCGGAACGGCCAGGACATCGCGACCTTCATCGAGGGCGAGTCGGGCGGTGATCGAGGCGCCGCTGCGCGAACCCGCTTCGACCACGATGACGGCTTCAGAGAGTCCGACGATGATCCGGTTCCGGCTCGGAAACTGCGAGGCCAACGGAGGCGTCCGAGGAGGCAACTCCGAAACGACCGCGCCCCGCCCCTCGATGCGGGTGGCGAGTTCCTTGTGTTCGCCGGGATAGATGATGTCGACACTCGAGCCGAGCACCGCGAGTGTGGAGCCGCCGCCTAAGAGGGCTCCCTCGTGGGCCGAGCCGTCGATGCCCCGCGCCAGGCCCGACACGACTTCGATGCCGTGGCGGGCGAGGCCACAGGCGAGGTCGCGGGCAATCGATCGACCGGAAGGTGTCGCCCCCCGCGCACCCACCACCGCCACACGGCGGCGGCTTTCACTCATCGCCCCGCGCATGAAGACCACGGGGGGCGGGTCGTAAATCGCGGCCAACGACGCGGGGTACTCCGCGGAACCCAGGGCGAGGATGGTCTGCCCGAGCCGCGTCGCGCGGTCTGCCACACCCTCGGCGTCCCTGCGCGCCGCGCCGGTTTCGAGGCTTGAGACCGCGTCCTCGCCGATCTGTTCGACGAACCGCCGAGGCTCGCGAAGGAGTTCGTCCACGCCCTCGGCGCGGACGAGTCGAGTCAGTCGGGATCCGCCAAAACCGGGGACGCGCATGAGGGTGAGGAGACGGAGGGTTCGTTCTTCCATCCCGCGATTGTGCCGCCACGGAGGTTCGGTTCGGGTCCAAACAGCCCTGGTAGTTGGGGGCGGGGGTTGCTTCGTCGCATTGCAGAACGGACCGGCTCCTCGCAATGACGTAGTGGGGTGCAGACGGACAGCACGGGGTTGGTAGTGGGGAAAGCGCGATAATTGGCCGCTTGGAACGAACATGATCCGCTTCGAAGAGATCGCCGAGACCGTCCAGCTCCACCACCCCGGGGCCGACCTCGACGTGTTGCGACGGGCCTATGTCTTCTCCGCGGTGGCCCACAAGGGTCAGGTCCGGGCGAGCGGCGAGCCCTATCTCTCCCACCCTCTCGAAGTCGCGAGCA
>CAYNHK010000143.1:0-12447 GCA_964396875.1 uncultured Acidobacteriota bacterium
AGGGCATGGGCGGGGCCATGGACCTGGTGGCGGGTGCTCGGCGCGTGGTGATCACCATGGAGCACACCGCCAAGGGTGCGCACAAGATCGTGGAGCAATGCACGCTCCCCCTCACCGGAAAACGCTGCGTGAACCTCATCATCACCGAACTCGCGGTGATCGAAGTTCAAAAGGACGGCCTTCACCTCATCGAAATCGCGGACGGGGTCACACTGGACGAAGTGAAGAGGGCGACCGGGACGAAGCTGCTGGTCGACGAAGCGAACCTCAAACCGATGCGGCAGTGATAGTGGCGGGAGGGGGTTGCTTCGTCGAGGTACCAAACGGACCGGCTCCTCGCAATGACGAGAGGTCGTTCGGGGCTTGGTAGGGGGGATGGTCCTGCAGAGAAAGCCGCGCGGGGCGCCTGCGACCCCCACGTTCGCGGAACCTGAGTTGCGAAGGGCGATGGGCCTCGCCTGAACGAGCGGACCGCAAGGCTCCTTTCAAAGCTTGGCGGAGCGGCCAGCTCCGCTCCGTCGCATAGACGGACGCCCTGCGGTCCGCGAATGTGAGGGCGAGCCAAGGCCCATCGTCCGCAGCTACCCTCCGAGCGCGGGTTGGTAGTGGCTCGGGGGGGTGCTTCTATCCAAGCATTGCGAGGCTTGGGAACATTCTCGTGAACCACTGAGCGATGGCGCTCAGGCGGTCGGTCACGAGCAGCAGGCCGACGGCGATGAGGAGAACGCCGGAGACGATCTCGACCCGCCGCATCTGGGTCTTGATCCGGGCCGAGGCGGCGAAGAACCAGTTGACCGCGAGACCCGCGAGGATGAACGGAATGCCGAGGCCCGCGGAGTAGGCCGAGAGCAGCACGACGCCCTGGGTCACGGTTTCCTGCTGCGAGGCGTAGAGGAGGATCGCGGCGAGGATGGGGCCGATACAGGGCGTCCAGCCGAACGCGAACGCGATGCCGACCACGTAGGCGCCGAAGAGACCGAGGGGCTTCTGTTTCACCTCGGCGCGCATTTCCCCGAGCAGCCACTTGATCCGGAAGACCCCCATCATGTGCAGACCGAGAACAATGATCACGACACCTCCGACGATTCCGAGCAACCG
Source organism: uncultured Acidobacteriota bacterium (assembly GCA_964396875.1). Taxonomy (GTDB): domain Bacteria; phylum Acidobacteriota; class Vicinamibacteria; order Fen-336; family JAGNNV01; genus JAGNNV01. The sequence goes on from CAYNHK010000143.1 coordinate 1,099, forward strand.
TTTGTACTGCTGCAGGTAGTACCCGACCATCGTCGCGGCCGCGCCGAGCAGGACGAAAACCGTGGAAAAGCCAAGAACGAAGAACAAAGAGGTGATGACGACCCGCCGCGCCTGATCCCTGGGCGTCTCCATATTTTTGAACTTCGAGACGTTGATTCCGCTGATGAAGGAGAGGTAGCCGGGCACGATCGGCAGGACGCACGGAGAGACGAAAGAAACGATTCCCGCCACGAATGCGGTAAATAGTGAGACGGATTCATTCATGCCGGGTTATTTGTCCTCGAAGGGCGGGAAGAGGCGGCGCGTCGCAGCGCGCCTGATCGCCTGCGTCTGGGCGGTCAGCGCGGTGATGTTAGCGAACGCGAGCGCACAGTCTTCAGTCGATCCGAATCTGATGGCCGCTGTGAAGGCCTTTGAGAACGCGCTTCGGCAGAAGGATTTTCGGGGCACGATCGCAGCCTGGGAGTTCGAGAGCCCGGCGGCTCGAGCCGAGGAGGAGGCTCACCTCCGCGGCGTCTTCTCGGCTCAGCAGGTGATTCTGTCCTCGGACCCGCCGTCGATCGGCGCGACCGGCGACACCGCGGTCACCCTCGGGACACTGTCCCAGATCACGGAGCCTCGCGGCTCGGTGGAACAGTGGAGCCTGTTGTGGAGGAAGAGGCCGGCCGGCTGGCGCGTGGTCTCGCGGCAGACCTTCGGCGGGGTCGACGGAATGGTCCATCTCGAGCTTCAGACCCAGGGCCACATCGCGTCAGGGCAGACCATCGAACTCGAGGACTTCACGCTGCGCATGATCGACGGCACGTTCTTCCTGAACACCCAGGAAGCCGGACCCACCGCCCTCGTGTTCGTCGGCAAGGGACGGGTGACGTTCAAGCCGCGCCCGGCCACGGAACGGGGCCAGATGAAAATCTTCGCGAAGAGCGAAGTGCTCGACGAAGAGGTCACCCGGGCCTTCCTCAGGCTCCACCCGGCGGACCTGTACCGCACCCTGCGTCCAGGCCAGTTCGTCGATGATCCAAAAGCCCCACAGCGGCTGGTCCGGGCCCGAGAGTACTTCTCGCGGCACAAGGGAGACTCGTTCGTCCTCGATGCGCCGATCCCCGGGGCCCCTTGGTGGCTTCTCCCCGGCCTGGGTGACGCCGCCATCGCCTTCGAGACGAAGCGATTCGGTTCCCTGACCCTCTCGCTCAGCAGCAACGAGACCGAGGGAGTGAGCCTCTTCAATCGAAGCACCGGAAAGCAGATCACGGCCTATCCGCGGCTGGGCGCTTCGAGGGAAATCGGGGACGAGGAGGACCGGTTGCTCGACGTCGTGAAGCAGGAGCTTTCTTTGTCGTTGAACCCGGAGACCTTCGACCTGACCGGCCGTTCGACCGCGGCCATCGACATAAGGGGAGCGATCACCTCTTTCCGGTTCCAGCTCGACGACGACTTGCAGGTGAAGTCGGTGCGATCCGCGCAGGGCGGTCGTCATCTCTTCTTCCGGGTGCGGGGCCAGAACAGCGTTCTGATTTCGATGGGCTCACTGGCCGGCCGGGTCGGGCGGCTCAACCTGACCATCGACTACATGGGGCGCCTGCCCGCGGGCACGGTGGACAGCGAGATTCTCCAGGGCTCTACGTTCACCACCGAGGAGCAGCCGACGTTCTTCATCGACCCCGCGTTCATCTACTCGAAGCGACGGTACTTCTACCCGCAGTTCGGAAACGACGATTACGCGACCTCAACTCTCAAGGTCACGGTGCCCTCGGCATGGACCGTGGTCTCCGGAGGGACGCGCAGCGAGACCGTCGAACCGAACGCGAGAACCGTCACCCACGAGCAGGAGCACGAGGCGAAGTACATAGCCTTCCTGGTGGCGCGGCTCCTTCCCATAGCCAGCGAACGTTCGGAAGCGCTTTCCTTCGATGCCTACGGCCAGTCGCGGGCGCGTCGGGAAGCCGCACGGGCGGTCGACACACTGAAAGCCGCGGCCGGGTTCTACCGCGGGCTTTTCGGCCCGCTCCCCTACCTGCCCCTGAATCTGGCCCTCGTGGAAGCTCCGGTGCCGGGCGGTCACTCGCCGCCGGGCCTGATCATCCTGCAGCAGCGGCCTCCGCTGATGGGCGGGGGACTCAAGGACGACCCGGCGACGTTCTACGACATCCCCGGTTTCTTCCTCGCCCATGAGCTTGCCCATCAATGGTGGGGTCACGGCATCACTCCCCGCTCGTACCGGGACCGTTGGGTGGCTGAGGGTTTCGCCCAGTACGCGGGCGCGCTGTGGGCCCGGGAGTCTCAGGGCGAGGCCACCTTCGTGCGGGTGCTCAGGAAGATGGTGGCCTGGGCCCGGCGGATGACCGACATGGGCCCCGTCGATCTGGGAAACCGCGTCGGCCATATCCAGAACAACCCTCAGGCCCATCGCGCGGTCGTTTACAACAAGGGCGCCCTGGTCCTCGACATGGTGCGGCGTCTCATCGGCGATGACGCTTTCCGGCAAAGTCTGATGAAGCTGCAGAGCGAGAACCGTTTCCGCAAGGTCGATTCCGAGATGGTGCGCCTGGCCTTCGAAGCCGAGGGCGCGATGGATCTCGACGGACTTTGGGAGGTCTTCGTGCGAAACACAACGATCCCGACGGTGCGCGTGCAGAGCCGGGAAGGAACCCAGGAAATCGTGGTGGACGGCTACACGGGGCCTTTGCCGGTCACCGTTCTGGTTGGAACCAAACGGCTGAATCTGATCGTGCCCGGACGTCTCCAGATTCCAGGGGCAGGTCCCGGCGTCAAGGTCGTGGTCGATCCCGACGGAATCAGCCTGGTCAGGGTCGGCCGCTGATCGCGAGACCACGCAAGCGGTCGCGATTGCGCCACAGGAACAGGACGCGCCGGCTGGCGTTTGGGTGAGTGCTTTCCCCTCCGGGCAGCTCATCCTGAACGCGGAAGAGAATCCGGTCCGACTGTTCCTCGATCCGGGCGACCAGTTCGCGGGCGCTCTCCATGGTCCATCGATCCGAGCCGCTCAGATACCGCTCGCGGTCGATCTCGACCACGGGGAGCTTCGAAAGGGCCCGGAGCACGCGCAGACTCTGCTCGACCGCGTCATCGTCCACCCCACCCTCGTCCAGGCCGCCGCCGAAACCGATGAAGGCAAGGAAGCCGCCGAGCGACGGTCCCGCGCTCTCTTTTCGTTGTTTCTCAAATTGCCTTTCGAGTTCCAGCCGCGTCGCTTCGGGATCGGAACGGCCGAAGGGCAGGGCTTCCTGATACGTTTCGACCAGGCGCTGAAGCGGCACTTCACCGCCCTGCTTCAGCCGCGCCTCCAGGGTGAGGGCGAGGAGTTCGCCGCGGACTTCGTTCTCCGCCTGCATCTTCACCTCTGTGCTCATCGCCGCCAGAAGTCCGGCGACTCTGGCGCCGTGCGCGTCGCAGAGGAGTTCAACTCCGACCTTCATCCTGCGCCAGGGATAGGAGATGAGGTACGACAATCCCCAGACGGTCACAAACGGCGCGACCCAGAAGATCCCCCACGGAGCCAGTACGTCGGCAAGCCACAACGTCGCGGTCACGGCGAAGAAGGCGTGGAGCAGGTAGAACCGAGAGAGCAGGGGCGCGTACGGGAAGACATGACCAAGTTCGTGGCCCACGACGCTTTCCAATTCGGGTTCATCCAGGAGGTGGACGATCGACCGGTTGAGATAGACCTCATTGCGGAAACGGAGTCCGGGCAGGAGCTCGGCGCGCGAGGCCTGGGCGTTGAGTTCCTTCTCACGAATGAGGAAAACCGGCGCGGCGTCCCGGGCAATGCCGGAGCGCTCGAAGACACGCCGGGACAACGCCACCAGGCTGTCACGGGTGTGAACGCCGAAATGAACGTCCGGCCGAAGCTCTTCGAGCCGCTTCCGTTTCATGAACACGAGCGGAAAGAAGCCCCGGAAGAGCACGACCAGGGCGGCTACACCGAGAAGAATCGCTTCGATTCTCTCGACGCGGACGCCCCCAAGGGTCACGCCCGCGAGAAAAACCAGGCCGGCCACTGCCTCCGCGGCGAGGATCAGCCGCGACCGCGCTTCGACCGCGCGAAATCGTGCTTCGAGACTCTCGAGCGATTCCGTGGTGAGATCGCGCATCCTCTTCGGGGGCCTACGTCATCATCTCGAACAGACCCCGCACCATGCCTCGCCCCTCGGCCCCACGCGTCTGGTAGAGGATGAAGCCCGGGCCGGTGTACCGGTTGACCAGACCCTCGCCCGTCATCAGCGAATCGCGCACGGTCCCCGCGACCTTCACCATCTCGCACTGCACCGATTCCGAGAAGGCCACGATGTTCCGGTTGTCGAGCACGTAGCGTTCGCCCTCCGCGAGCGTGCGCTCGACCAGGGCGCCATGGGACGAGACGAAGACATCACCCTCTCCCGTCGTCCGCATCAGAAAGAGCCCGCGGGTCGACATCAGTCCCCGGACCCCCACGTACTTGAGCTCGAACTTCACGCCCGCGGTGCAGGCCATGAAGGCTCCGGTGGCGAGCATGACCGGTGTGGCGTCATTCGCCTGAATCCGCCGGATCTCTCCGGGGTGGGGCGGGGCCAGTGTGATGGTCTCGCCGGAGCGTTTGGACGTATAGACGGAGGTGAAGAAGTTCTCGCCCGAAGCGAGACTGCGCAGGGAGCGGGAGATCCTGCCGGCGCCCGTCATCTGAGACCCCATCTTCGCGGCCACGTCGAAACCGGTGGTCATTCCGAGCATTACGCCCGGCTGGGCCACCACCGATTCACCCTCGTCGCACTCGAAGGTCAGAGTGGTGAAGGCGGGACCGTGATCGATGGTGTGGCGCATGGTCCCTCCATCTTCGCTCAGACGGGGGTTGCCGCGCCGGCGCCTACTCGTCGACGCCGCGGCTTGCCTTCTGCCGAATCACGTACGCCACCCCGGACAAGGCGAGGAGGATCCCGAGGAAGATCATCAGCGCGGTGAATCTCGAAACGCCGAGAACGCTCTGGATCGTGGAGATGCAGATGTCATAGATGACGATCCGGATGAACCACGAAATGATGCCGGAAAGGAAACCGCCGCCGCGCGCGATTCTGCCGCCGGTGAACGTGGTGATGAAGTTCAAGGTGCCGCCCTCCTGATTATCAGCAGCGAGCCATTCGCCCGCCGTAGCTGGGCGCGGATCTTAGCGCGTCAGCCGACGGATGCCCCTTTCCGCGAATTGAAGCAGATCGTCGCGCTTGAGTACGGTCGCTGCCTCCCTCAGGCCCCGATAGCCATCGAGGTTCGCAGGATCGAGATCCACGGCGTCCTTGAAGAGGCGAGCCGCGGCCGCCGCGTTACCCTGCTCCAACTCGAAGACACCGAAGTTGTTTCTCGAAACGGGGGCCTCGGGAGAAGCTCGAAGGAGGGCCAGAAAAGCGTTCCTCGCTTCAGCCAGACGGCCGAGCTGAGCCAGGGCCAGGGCGTGAACCTCGAGGGCTCTCGACTCCCTGGGGTCGATGCTCAAGGCTCCCTCCGCCAGGCGCGCGGCGGGTTCGAGGCGCCCGTCTTTGAGCTCCGCCTCCGCGGCGAGGCCGAGAGCCTCGACGTTCCGGCCGTCCACGGCCAGCACGCGCGCGATCAGCTTTCGCATGGCTTGCAGATTCCCTGCTCCGGATTGGATCTCCGCGCCGAGGAGGTAGGCGCTCGGATCCAGGGGATCGAGACGGGAAGCGGCTTCGAGGGACTGAAGCGCGCGATCGGCCCGGCCGGTATTCCAGTAGAGAAGAGCCTGGGTCACATGAAGCGGAGCTGAGGGTGCTCTGGCGATGGCTGCGAACAACGTCGCCTCGGCGGCCTCAACTCTGCGGAGCCGCACCGCGCCTTTCACGTACTCGAGCCCGATCGTTCGGTCGGAGAGGCCCCCGGAGATCGCACGCTCCGCCACTTCATACGCCCACTCCGAACTCCCCGAAGCGCCAAGAAGGGTGAGGCGGGCCTTGAGGGCGGCAAGCGTGCCGGGTGCATCTTCGGGAATGAGTCGGCGCCGGTTCGCGGAAGCGGTTTGCGCGTGAATCGAAAGGGGTGCGCTGAAATCGAGAACCGGCGCATCGTCGGTGTGGCGTCGGGCGTCGCGAAGCCAGTCCGCGAGTTTGTCGAGGCCCACGGTCGGGATCGAGACCAGCGAGTCCGCGGTCAGGTTCGAGGCGGCAAGGTCGAGGCGGGCGGCCGCGGACATCCCTTCGAGGCGGGCGGATGAAAGAGCCGAAGAACCGTCACGGCCCACGATCAGAATGTCGGCCTCACTGATCACGTAGACCGACGCGTTGGGAAACACGTCTCCAAACGTCGCGAGCAGTGTCGCCAGATCGGCCTCGCTCATGTTGTAGAGATGACCCCACTGGCAGAACACGCCTCCATCGACCAGGCGCGAACGAACCGAGGTAAAGAACTCCCTGGTGAAGAGGGCGGACACACCCGCCATCCACGGGTTCGAAGGTTCGGAGATGATGACGTCGTACCGATCGGACTCGGAGAGGACGTGCTGCCGCGCGTCACCCACCACAAGGCGGAGCTTCGGATTTTCGAGAACGCGCCGGTTGGCGTCGCCGAAGAATTCCCGCGCCGCTTCGACCACATCCGGCGAGATCTCCACCGCGGTGACCGAAGCCGGTTCGTGAGTCAGAGCGGCGGCCGCGGTCACGCCGCTCCCGAGACCGATCACGAGCGCGTTTTTCGGCTGCTCGCTGATCAGGAACGGGACATGGGCGAGCAGGCGTTGGGTGAGCATGTCGCCGCCGGACGTGGCGTCCACCTTCCCGTCCACCGCCAGCGAGAACGACGCTCCGATCCGCTTGACCGACACGTTGGAGGCGCGACCCTCGGCGTACGAAACGAGTTCGCCGCGGCGCAGGACGTCCTCGACACTGAGTTCCGGGTCGTAGGCCGAATATTTGTAGACACCGCCCGCGAAGAGTTCCTTGTCGAAGGTGGGCGCGGTGAAAAGGAGCCCGAACGCCATGAGCGAGGCGGCTACACCCGCGATCCGCGACGGAAGGCGGCAGTGAAGCGCCACGAGAAGAGCGGAGAGGGCCGAGCCCGCGGCGGCGAGGCGAAGGGTGAGATCGAGGCCGAGTCCGGGAAGCAGAACGAAGCCTGCGAGGGAGGCCCCGAGGATCGCTCCGAACGTGTTGAGCGCGCTGCCGAAGCCCATGGCCTGAGGCATCGAAAAACGAGAACGCAGAAGACGTAGTCCCAGTGGGAAGAGGGCGCCGGAGAGAGCCGCCGCGGGAAAGAGCAGGAACAGAGATCGGCTCGCCTGAAGGCCGACGATGGCCTCGGGCTGATCGATGAGACGTCTCACCTCCTCCCCGTAGGCGAGAGGCATGGAGGCGAGTGTGCGGATGACGTTGGCGCTCGCGATCGCGACACCCGCCTGAACCAGGACGAAAGCGAGGCGTGGATTGCCGAGGATGGGAAGCAGGGTGCTCGAAATCAGCGCGCCCGTGGCCAGGCCGAGCACAATCGCGCCGAGCACGAAGGCGAAAGCGTGGACGGTGGGGCCGGCCACCAGGATGAACGCGCGGGTCCAGGCCACCTCGTTCGCGAGGCCAGCGAAGCCGGCCGTGAACAGCGCCACCATTACCAGGAGAACCGACAGGCGCGAAACCGGCGGAAGCGACCTGGGGACCGCCACCGGAATCGCCTTCTCTGGCGGCGAGGCCGGCGCGTTCTCCCTGGTGCGCATTCGGCCGAGCCCGGCGGCGATGACGTTGAGAACGGTCGCGACAATGACGGTCCTGCGTACACCGAGCGAAGGAACCAGGACCATGACGCTTCCGTAGGCCCCGACCACCGCTCCGAAGGTGTTGGCGGTGAACAGGAGGCCTGCGGTCCGCGCGCCAAGAGCGTGATCCACCGAAGAGGAAACCACGTGGCTCTGGATCACCAGCGTCGTTCCCATGAGGCCGGCGGGAACGAGGAGAAGAAGCATGGCCAGGAACCACAGGGGACCGGCCCCGACCGACGCCCGCACCGGCTCGAGGGCGGGAAGAACAAAGGCCAGAAAAATGGCCGCGCCGCCAATGAAAAGCTCAACGCGTGTGTAGAGCAACGCAGCCTCCCCCGCACTGCGATGCACGACCAGCCGGGGGGCGAGAGCGCTGCCGAGCGCGAGTCCGGCCATGAAGATCGCGGTGACCGCCGAGACGGCTTCGATCGTCGATCCGAACACCAGGGAAAGCATTCGGGACCACATCACCTGATTCAGAAGCGCGGCGCAGCCCGAGCAGGCGGCGGCGATCAGGAACGGGACGAGCGGAGAGGGCCTTCTGGTTGGGGTCATGGGCGCGCCGGGTTCGGCGATGCTACAGGCGCTCCCTGAGTTCTCCAGGCAGGCTCCGAGGGCGTATGTTTGCCTGGTTTCCGTGGAAAGACCCATGTCCCGCCTTCTTCGCTTCACCTTCGTCATCGGCCTGATTTCGGTCGCCTTCAACGGCGCCAACGAAGAAGGCTGGGAGAAGCTGAACGCGCCCGCGGTGAAGTTCTCGATCGAGGAGATGGGAGGCGCCCGACTCACCGAAAAGACATTCGAGGGCAGGGTGGTGGTCATCGATTTCTGGGCCACCTGGTGCGGGCCGTGCATTCAGGAACTGCCCGAGCTCGAGAAGTTCGCGGCGAAGATCAAGGATCGCAAGGATGTGGCGTTCCTGAGTTTCAGCGTCGATGACGACAAGGCCGACGTGGTCCGTTTCTTCGAAAACCGGAAGGACAAGTTCCCCGTCTACATGGCTTCGGGCCTTTCCGACCGAATGGACGTGATGATCTTTCCCACCAAGCTGATCGTCGATGGCCGCAAGGGCGCGCCGGGGCGAATCGTGTTCAGGAAGGAAGGGGTCGTCGAAGCCGCGGAGCTCGAGGCCCGGATCGCGGAAGTCCTCAAGAAGCCGTGACGCGGGGGCCCTTCCTCACGGGGGCGCTGCTGACCGCATCTCTGGTCTTTGGCCAGGCCGGTCCCCCGACGCCCGTGCCACACGGTCCGGTTTCCCCCGCGCAAGCCTCCGCCTTCGTCGGTTCGAAGGCCTGCCGCGAGTGCCATGCCACGACACATTCGAGCTGGACGAATGGCCGGCATAGCCGGATGCTCCAGGAGGCGAAGCCGGCGAGTGTGATCCCGGCTTTCGCGGGCGCGGTGACGCTTCACGGTCAGGAGTACCGGCTTTCGCAGGAAGGCGAGACGTACTTCATCGTCGAGCGTTATCTCCAGGAGACACCGGTGAAGCGCCGTGTGGACTACACGCTGGGATCGAGACGCGTGCAGCACTATCTCTCGCGGCTCGAGGACGGCCGGATCGTGGTCCTTCCGCCCTCGTACGATGTCTTGAAGAAGGAGTGGTTCCACAACCTGGACATCGTGGACCTCGAGGAGTCGGGCGCGGTGAAGGTGCAGGTGTGGAATTCGAACTGCTTTGGGTGTCATGTGAGCGGGGAGGAGAAGGGATTCAATCCGGACCAGAGGACCTACGAAACGACGTGGACGGATTTCGGCACGAGCTGCGAACGGTGCCACGGTCCGGGGCAGATTCACTCCGCGAAGTACGCGACGAAGAAGGCGTCCGCGGACGATCGGAACACCGCCATCGTCCATCCCCGGCACATCGACAAGGAAGCCAGCACCACACTCTGCGCCCAGTGCCACGCGCTTCGCGACATCACCCAACCGGGCTTCGCGGGCGGGGACAACTATTACGACTTCTTCACGCCGCTTCTCGAATACGCGCAGAAGCGCAACCACGATCCCGCCTACTGGCCCGACGGACGTCCCCGGCGCTTCTCGAACGAAGCCCTGGCCTTCTGGCAGAGCCAGTGTTACTTCAAGGGCGGCGCCACCTGTTTCTCCTGCCACACCGATGTCCACGAGCCGGACATCGAGAAGAACTCGAACTTCGCCACGAAGCAGGAGAGCCTGTGCTCCGGCTGCCACCGGAAGATCGTCAGTGAAGGGGCGCAGCATTCGAGGCATCCCGTCACCCCCGGCCAGAAAACTCCAACGTGCGTGTCCTGCCACATGCCCGACACCGTGATCTCGCTGCGGCATCGCATGCCCGACCACACAATCTCTGTGCCGGCGCCTGCGAACACGCAACAGTTCGGCATTCCCAACGCCTGCAACGAATGCCACAAGGACAAGTCGGCGGAGTGGTCGGAGAAGCAGCTCGCTTCGTGGTTCCCGGGAGGCCGGCGCGCGCGGAACGTCGAGGATGCCGTGGCCTTTGCGCTCGCGGTGAAGCGGGATCCCAAGGCCGTCGAGCCCCTGACAAGAATCGCCGGTGACGAATCGCGGCCGCCTCTCATCCGGGCCAATGCGCTCGGACATCTTCGCAACTTCGCGGAGCCAGCGGCGACTCGCGCGCTCCTCGCGGGAACCCGCACGGCCCACCCCGCTCTGCGTGCCGTCGCGACCTTGTCTCTCGCCGAGCGCGGACGCGATCCCGAAGTGCGGTCCGCTATGGAGACGGCGCTTGGAGACGCCCGCCGGACCGTGCGCATGGCCGCAGCGGTTGGTGTGCTCAACGCCGGCCTGGCCTCGGCCTCGCCCACCGCGTCCACCGATGCGCTACGGGCGGCGATGAGGGAGCACGCGAACCGAGCCCGATTCCTGAACGAGGACCCCGAGGCGCAGCTCGAACTGGGCAAGATGTACTTCCTGGCCGGCCAGTGGAAGAACGCTGAAGCGTCCGTGCGCGACGCTTTGAAACTCGATTCGGAGATCGCGGGCGGTCGGTATTTCCTCGGCCTCGCGACCCTCGGGCAGGGCCGGGTCAAAGACGCGAGGACCCTGCTCCGAAACGTCGATCGCAAGGACCCGCATCGAAAGGACGCGGAGGCGGTTCTCGCGAAGATGCCGCGGTCTTGAACGACGACGGGCAACCGCAGGTTGCCCCTACACCCCGAGAGTCTTGCGGATCCGGCCAATCTGGCGGACGTGATTCCCCAGATGTTCATTCAGGAAGATCATGGTCTGCGCCGGACCGAGCAGACCGACAAACGGGTGGCGGAAGATCATTCGATCGTTCAAGACCGCGGGAAACGCCTCCACGAACTCGCGCCAGTCCTCCCGCACCTCGGCCCACGCGAGGCTCGCGACCTGAAAGTCGCCTCGCTCGGGCACATCGGCGATCGCCTTGGGCGCTTTGAACTTGAGCGGTGAGTGGATGCCCACGATCAGGACGCCGATCCGCAGCCAGGGCACGACGCCGGCTTTCGGAAGGGCTTGCGGATCCTGTGTCTTCTTCTTGATGTACTGAAGGGTTCCCCCTTCCGACTTCGTAAGATGGGCGACCACTTGCAGGATCGACCAGGCCCCGGGTTCAGGCTGGCGGTTCAAGACTTCGG
>CAYNHK010000144.1:0-12410 GCA_964396875.1 uncultured Acidobacteriota bacterium
AGGTAGGTGGTCTCGAGATGGTTCGACTGCTCGGCGAGCTGCTCGATCGGGTAGCCGCGATAGTTGAGGATGCCGATGTCCCCGTCGATGAAGGTGATCCTCGAAGTGCACGACGCGGTGTTCGTGTACGCGGGATCGTAGGACATGAGACCAAAATCGTCGGCCGCGGTCTTGATCTGTCTTATGTCGATCGCGTTGATCGTCCCGTTTTTGATCGGGACCTCGTAAACCTTGCCGGTGCGGTTATCGGTGATCGACAGTGTGTCCTTGGTCATGTTTTTGTCTCGCGGCTCCCTTGACCGCCTTGTCCAGGAGCGAGGCTAGCAAAGGTCGCCGGGGACTGAAAATCAGACCGGGGGCCTTGTGGGCAGGGTGAAGCAGACCGTGGTCCCAAGGCCCCTCCCCGCGGATTCCAGCCACAGCTTCCCGCCGTGGACCTCGACGATCCGCTTCACGATGGCGAGGCCGACGCCGGTCCCTTCGCCGCGGTCGTCCAGCTTCTCGAAGAGCCCGAGAACTCTCTGCAGATGGGCGGCTTCGATGCCCACTCCGTTGTCCTGGACGAAGAAAACGGGACGTCCATCCGAAGTCGACGGCCTCGAGCCGACCACGATCCGCGGGTTCTTCTGATCCCCCATGAACTTGGCGGCGTTGTCGAACAGGTTTTGCAGGACCTGGACGAGGCGGGAGCGGTCGCCGAAGACCTCGGGCACGTCGTCTTTGATCTCGACCCGGACATGCGCGGCATCGAGCCGGCCCCGAACGAGCGCCATCGCTTCGCGCGCGAGTTCGGTGAAGGCGACCCGCTCGGGCGGGTTCGCCACCCGGCCGATCCTCGAGAGATTCAGGAGTTCCTCGAGCAGCTTCTGCATCCTTGCCGTCGCGGAGAGGATCCGCTCCACGTCCACGCTCAGGCGATCGACCCGGCCGTCCTTGACGTCTTTTTCGATCGAGCCCAGAAAACCGCGGACGGTGATCAGCGGACTCTTGAGGTCGTGCGAAACCGTGTATGTGAAGCGCTCGAGTTCCGCGTTCTTCTCCTCCAGTTCGCGGATCAGGGCTTCGCGTTCGGCTTCACCGTTCTTGCGGTCGGTCACGTCGACGATGGTGCCGTTGAGTCTGCGGGTTTCCGCATCACCGCCCGAGGATCGACCCTGGATCTGGACCCAGCGGACGGCGGCGTCCGGGCGGACCACCCGGTGCAACAGTTCGAAGTCCGGGATTCGGCCCGTGACCGCGTCGGAGAAGGTTTTCTCGACCTTCTCGCGGTCGTCGGCGTGGACCCGGCGGAAGTAGGCGCCGGGGGCGCGGCCCTGGGTCTCCGCGTCAAGACCGAGCAACGCCTCCGCGCGGTCGGACCAGCGAACGCCGCCCACCGCGTTGTCCCACTCCCAGGTTCCCATGCGCGCCGCATCGAGGGCGAGCCGCAGGCGCTCCTCGCTCGCGCGCAGCGCCCTCTGGCGGTCTCGTTCCACCTCCTCGCGATGAATGACCAGGATGATGGAGAGGCCGCTGCCGATGGCCAGAAGGATGGCGGCGGCGAGAATCGTCCGCCAGCCGGGCACCTGTTCGGGCATGAGCCAGGGCGTGAGCACAAGGAAAGTGAAGCAGGCGATGTCGAAGAGCACCGCGCTGCGCCGGTCGAGCAAGAGGCTCGCGGCGATCGTCCCGATCACGAGAAACGTGAAAGTCAGGCTCGGGTCGGAACCCGAAAGCACTCTCATGAACGTGACCACGGGGAACATGGCCAGGGTCAGGGCGGCGGCGGCGCCGTGGCGTCCGACACGATTCAGGACGAAGCCCACGATCAGGAAACCGTAGACGTAGGGTGGGATGAGTGAGCCCGGACGCGAGAGGTTCGAAATCAGATCGGCGGCTCCACAGACCGCGAGCACGAGGAGCAGGAATGTCGACAGCAGGCGGCCCTGGCGCGGCGCCGCATCGTCCCCGTCCGGCCGGGCGGAGAGTCGTCCGGTCCGCGCGACCGGGCTCCGGTCCCCTTCCAGTGAAGCAGCTGAACCCGATGACCCCATGTTCCGGCGGATTCTATGGCCCTGCGGGACCGCTCGCGCCACCGCGGTCGCGGTTAGAGTTCCTGCTTTGGAGGCTTTCCCGTGCGACATTGGATTCAAAGGCTCATCTCGTTCAGCCTCGTTCTCGGTCTGCTTTCCGCGGAGGGGGAAGCCGCCCAGAAGCGTGACGCCGCGGCGCCTCGAAGTCCCGCCGCGGTACAGGCCGCCATCGACGCCGCTGCCGAGGCGGTGCTTCCGAAGGTCGTCGCCTGGCGTCGTGACTTCCATGAACATCCCGAACTGGGCAACCGCGAGTTCCGGACCGCGAAGGTCGTGGCCGAAGAGCTGAGGTCGCTCGGTCTCGAGGTTCGGACCGATGTAGCGAAGACCGGCGTGGTCGCGCTGCTCAAGGGCGGGAAACCCGGTCCGGTCGTCGCACTGCGCTCCGACATGGACGCGCTGCCCGTGACCGAAGAGGTTGATCTCCCCTTCAAATCGAAGGCCACCGCGGACTGGGCGGGCCAAAAGACCGGGGTGATGCACGCATGCGGCCACGACAACCACCTGGCCATCCTTCTCGGGACGGCCCACGTTCTGACCGGGCTCAAGTCCCAACTCGCGGGCAGCGTGAAGTTCATCTTCCAGCCCGCCGAAGAGGGCCCGCCCCCGGGAGAAGAAGGAGGCGCGGAACTCATGGTGAAGGAGGGCGTTCTTGCCGACCCGAAGGTCGATGCGATCTTCGGTCTGCACGTCTTTCCCTTCGAAACCGGCACGCTGGCTTGGAGGTCGCGGGGCATCATGGCCGCGAGCGACGCGATCGAGATCGTGGTCCGGGGCCGGCAGACCCACGGAGCCATGCCCTGGGCCGGTGTCGACCCCATCGTGGTCGGCGCGCAGATCGTCCTCGGCCTGCAAACCGTGGTCTCGCGACAGACCGACCTCACCCTGGCCCCTGCGATCGTGACCATCGGAGCCTTCAGTGGCGGCAACCGGCGCAACATCATTCCGAGCGAAGTGAGGATGAGCGGCACCTTGCGCACCTTCGACAAAGGTATGCGCGAGACTCTGATGGAACGGATCCGGAAAACCGCCACCGGGATCGCCGAGAGTGCGGGCGCCACCGCCGAGGTGACCTTCGCGGATGGCACGCCCGTGACCTACAACGATCCCGAATTGACCGCACGGATGGACGCGACGCTTCGCCGTGTGGGCGGCGCCCGGATCCTGCCCGACGCGAACCCGACGACCACCTCCGAGGATTTTTCGTTCTTCCAGGGGAAGGTCCCGGGTGTTTTCTTCTTCCTCGGCGTCACTCCGAAGGGGACCAGGGCCGAAGACATCTACGCCAATCACTCGCCGCGTTTCTTCGCCGACGAAGCGGCGTTGATCACCGGCGTGCGCGCGATGTCGAGCCTCGCGGTCGACTACCTCAAGCAGCCCTGATCCTCGGGCCTCTCAGGGGGTCATCCGCTTCGTGGTCTCGATGAGCTGGCGCACCACGTTGAGGACCGATTTCTGCTGCCAGGCCTGGGTGAGCGAACCATCCTCCGCAAAGGCCTGATCCGCCTTCGGCAGCGGGAACTGCTCCGGGATGACGTGGGCGAAGAGCTTGGTCAGCGACTGGCGAAGGTGCCCGAGAGCCATCACTCCACCGAACGCCCCGGGAGAGGCAGCCATGAGGGCGACGATCTTCCCGCGGTAGGGTTCGAGGCCGCTCTTGCCATCCACATCGCGACTCAGCCAGTCGATCACGTTCTTCAACAGAGAAGGGATCGAACCATTGTTCTCCGGCGACACGATCAGGAACGCGGGATAGGAGACGAACATATCTCGCAGCCTGCGGGCGGCTTCGGGCATACCCTCCCGCTCTTCGAGGTCGCCTTCATAGATCGGCATCGGGTAGTCGCGCAGGTCGATGTACAAAGCCTCCGCGCCCTGTTCGTTCAGAACCTTCGCCGCGACCCGGGCGAGCTTCTTGTTGAGTGAAGCCTCGCGCGCGCTTCCCGCGAAGACGAGGACTCTGGGCTTGTCGGGCATTTTCGGTCTCCGGTGGTTACAGGTGAGTGAGGAGGGCGTCCACGTCGGCCGCGTCCTGATACAGGCCGAAGCCGAGGCGGAGGCGGTCGCCGCGGTGGTCGACGATGACATTCTTCGCGGCCAGGCGGTCTTCGATGGCGCCCGCGTCGTCGCGTCTGAAAGTCAGGAAGTGGCCGAGGCCCGAGATTCCGTCGGTGGGAGCGATGAGGTCTTTGGGCGACAGGGCGGCGCCTGTCTTTCCGCTCAGGCCGTCGAGGAACCGCCGCTGCAAGGCCTTCACATGATCGTCGATCCCGGCGATGGTGAGGCCGTGGGTCTTGAGCATGCGCGCGACCGCGTTGAAGCGATAGAGACCCACGGGGTCGAAGGTGGCGCCCATGAAACGGAAACCGTCGTCCGAGAAACCGACCTTCGAGAAATCGCCGGTTTCGAGCCCGCCGAAGCCCGCGAACCAGCCGGTGTTGAGCGGCCGCCTGTCGAAGCCGCGGGGCACGCTCAGAAAGCAGACCCCCTCGCCGCTCTGGGCGTATTTGTAGCCGCCCGCGGTGAAGAAGGCTCGATCCGCGATGCTCCTGAGGTTCGTCGGGATCGCGAAGAAACCGTGATAACCGTCGATGACCACCATGGCTTCGGGTGGTGCGGCGGCCACGATGGCGTCGAGGTCCTTGACCACGAAGCCGGAGTTGAAGAAGACCTGGCTCAAGTAGACGAAATCCGTGTCCTTCGTCGAGGAGGCCTCGATGAAGCGCGTCGCGAAGGTTGCGAAGGGTTCGACGGGGACGCGGACGATGTCGACCAGGTCGTCTTCAGCGAGTCGCGCCACCTGCCTCGAAAAGCTCATGAATTCGGAATCCGTGGTCGCGACCTTGAGCCGCTTTCCGGGCGGGAAACACGAGAGCAGGCGCAGAACGAACTCGTGGGTGTTCGGGGCGAAGGCGACCTGCTCCGGGCCGGGAAGATCCAGGATCGAGGCGATGTGCCCCTGCGCCTCCTTCATCACGTCCGAGAAGACGCGGCCCCACTTGTGATCGGCGAGCCGCGCCGCGTCGTCCCAGGCTTCGATCTGCGCGTCGCGGGTAACGTCCGGCCACGGATGGTGCGAATGGGCGGCGAAGTGCAGCCGGCCAGGCGAGGCGTTCAGGAATCGCGAGTAGAGGCGTTTCACGCGCGGGCTTTCCCCGGGGATGCGATGATGAGGAGGAGGTTCATGCGCCCGCCCATTCTCCTCCGAATCGCCCTCGCCCTTTTACTCGCCCCGTCCATCGGGGGCTGCCGCAAGGCCACGGATGTGGTCACCCCGGATTCGCCCCTGGCCTCGGAGCTCAAGCTTCTGGAACGGCAGGTCGCGTCGTTGAAGGAGGCGATCCAGGACGCGAAGCGCGGCGAGTTGTTCTCATCGGGTGACATCGCGATCGGCGTGACCGAGGAAGTTGTCCAGACCGTGCTCTCGCAGGCGTTCCCCATCGAGCAGGCTGTCTCCGAGGATTTCGTCGGTCGCATCGACCGGGCCATCGTCTCGTTTCGTTCGATGCAGGGCTCGGTGCGGCTCGAGGGGAGGGTCTGGGCGAAGGCCGATCCCGCGACCTACGCCGACTTGATTCTCCTCGGCGGCATCCACCAGGTGGACATCGACCGAGACACCGGCGTGTTGCGGGCGCAGATCGCCCTGGACGGCTGGGATGTCCAGCGCGCGGCCGCGGTGGGGATGGAATTCGAATGGACCAGGGATCTCGTTCGCATGCTCGGAGAGAAGGGACTCGTGGCGTTGCGGGATCTCGTGCCCGATGTTTCGATCCCCGTGGCCATCGAGCGGGGGATCGACCTGCCCGGCGTCAGTGGTGGTGTGGTTTCGATTCCCGCCGGACACCTTCCGCTCGAGGCCGAAGTCGCCCGGGTGCTCCCACTCTCCGGCCGCCTGTGGGCCATGATCGATGTCAGCACCACGGGCTGGAGGAACTCCGCGGCGAAGCCCGGGGGCGCTGCCGGCCCAGGGAAGTCCCGATGAACGGGCGCGCTGCAAGTGCGAGTTTTCGGGCCGCCCTCCTCGCCCTTTTCGTGGGGACGTTCTTCGCGGGCGCTCAGGACCTTCCGACCGTCACCGATACGAAGAGTCGTATCGAGGCTCTCAAGGCCGAGCGGGCGCGCCTTCAGGAGGAGTTGCGTTCATTTCTCAGCGATGACGCGAAACTCGTGGATGCCCCGAAGGGCGCGGTTCTCATCGGTGTGCCCGCGACCCTCGTCGAGGCGATCGTGTCCGAGGCGCTCACCGGGCCGCTCCGCAATGTCCGGCTGACCCTCAAGGACGTCGTGAAAGTCGAGCGCACCGACATCATCCGGGCGAAGACGTTCCTCGGAATGATGACGCTCGGCCACTACGCGCTGACCGTGAACGTCAAGGAGGTGGTGGCGGTGATGAAGCCCCTGACGCCGAAGCTCACCTTCGGCGGCAACCGGATCGCCATCGACCTGCCGGTGAACGTCGAGGCCGGCGCGGTCAAGGCCAACCTTCACTTCAAGTGGGACGGACGAAAGCTCGCGGGTGTCGTCTGCGGCGACCTCACATCGGAACACGACCTTCGCGCCACCGTCCCGCCGGTCGCGGCAAGACTTCGCGGCCGGTTCGATCTCGAGGCCCGGGGCGAGAAACTCATCGTGAAGCCGGTGATCGCTCCCATCGATCTCGCTTTCAAGGTTGAACCGCTGCAGCGAACCTGGGATTTCATCGACGAACTCATCGAAAGCAAGAACGCGGTGTGCGAGGCCGCGCTGCGCAAGGCCGCGGTGGGGCAGAAGGTGAAGGACCTCGTGGCCCGTGGGTTCAAGGTCAAGGTTCCAAACAACTGGCTGCACCCGATGACTCTGCCCGCTTCTTTCCGGGACACCGTCGATTTGAAAGGCGCCACCGCCGGTGTCGTCATCACACCGGTCGGCGTTTCGATCACGAAGACCCGCATCTGGTACGGCGCCGATCTCGCCTTGCGCCGTCAGCTCAAACGCCCGACCCCCGCCCCGTCGCCGGCCGGGACGGCTCCTCGCCCCAGCACTCCGGGCCGAGAGTAAAGAAGAACGTCGCTCCTGCTCCGACTCCGGGCGATTCCGCCCACACCCGGCCTCCGTGGGCCTCGACGATTCGCAGCACGAGGGAGAGACCGACGCCGCTGCCCTCGGCCTTGGGATCGAGTTTCTCGAAGATGTTGAAGATCCGTTCGCGATAGACCGCATCGATTCCCTGGCCGTTGTCGCGGACGAAGAAAGCCCGACCGGGGTCCTTCACGAATCCGATCTCGATCCGCGGCGGCCTTCCTGGCACCGTGAACTTGGACGCGTTCTCGAGAAGATTCTGGAGCACCTCGACCATGCGACGGCGGTCGACCCTGACCGTGGGCAGGTCCGAGCCCACCACCACCTCCACGCCCCGCGCGCTGAGCTGGCCCTGGACGAGTTCGAGGGCCTCCTTCACCAGGTCGGCGAACGGGGCGTCCTCGGCGGGGTTCACGATCCGCCCGACCCGCGAGAGTTCGAGCAGGTCGGCGAGAAGGATCTGCATCTTGTCGGCCGCGGCGGTGATGCGATTGAGGTCGCGCCGGATCTGCTCGGGCGCGCCCGGACCGAGTTCGGCCGCGATCATCCCCGCGAAACCGCGGATGGTCACGAGCGGGCTCTTGAGATCGTGGGACACGGTGTAGGTGAAGCGTTCGAGTTCCGCGTTCTTCCGCGCGAGATCGGCGAGCAGTTCGCTGCGCTCCGCTTCGGCCCGCCTCAGGCGGGCGGTCTCCTCTTTGAGCGCGGCTTCGTGGTTGCGGACATCCTGGGACATGGTTCGAAGCGCGCGGGCGAGTTCGCCGAGTTCATCCGCCGAATCGGTGGGAAGCGGATGATCGAGGTTGCCCTGAGCGAAGGCATTGGCGGCGCGGCTCATCTCCGAGAGAGGCCTGCTCAAAGACCGCGACAAACGCGCGCTCGTGATGGCTCCGAGCACGGCGGTGAAGGCGAAGGCGATGACGAACAGGAGGAGGAGTGAGGTCCGGTGGCTGGCCCAGAGATTCGAGGTCTGTTCGTCGATCCGCCGGAGACCGGTCTGCGACGGGTCCTCCGCGAAAGTGACTGCGGCGTACCCGGCGATCGTTCCTCCCGATTGAATCGCGAAACGCACGTGACGCCGGCCGGTGGCGTCCATCATCAGGAGCGCCCCCGAGTCCACCGAGGGCCAGACTCCGTCGATTCGCTCGCCGAAACTCAGCTTGGCGTCGGTTCCATCCGTGACCACGCCGTGGTCGGCGTCGGTCACGAGGAAGTCCCGCACGGGCAGCCAGCGGCGGACCTGGGCGATCTCCTCATCGATTCGCTGGACATCGAGGCCGAAGAGCGGATTGAAGAGCCGGCCGGCCAGATACTGCGCCGTGCCGCGCAGCCGCTCCTCCTCGTTGGCGCTTTGCACCGTGGAAATGGCGTTGCGGATCTGGGTCTGGAGAACGTTCGCCTGCCGGAAGGAGATGAAACCCGCGCCGGCGAGGGCGAGGGTGATGCTCACGAGCGTGAATGCGGACAGGTAAACCGCGTATCGACGGCCCAGCCCGAGGCGCAAGTTGGTTACGAAGCGCCCCGGAGGGCGCGCCTCCACTCGCTGAGGCCGGCGAAATCCGCCGGAGTGAGGCCTTCGAACCGGGTGATGCCGTCGGCCTTGGAGAGGGCGGCGCGGCCGGCGGCATCGCTGCTGAGTGCGAGCAGGGCGTCCTCGCATGCCGCCATCGCCGCGGCCGGGAGGCCCGCTCGAAACGACACGAGTCCCCGCAGAAGCGGGCGGGTCTCGTGGAAGATCCTGAGCCCGTCGCGGATCTTCTGGGGCAGGCGCGCCCAGTCGCCCTCGTTGAAGGCCCCGGCGTCTCCCTTGCCCCGCAGCACCCACACCGCCTGGTTGAGCTCGGCCCCTGCCAACACGTAGTACGTGCTGCCGTCAGGGGCGCCCGGCTGGCCGAGGGGAACGCTTGGGATGCCCCGGCGGGCGAGTTCGGCCCGCGGGACCGCGAACGCCGACGTCGACCGCTCGGCCTGCAGAACCAGCGTGCGTCCGCGCAGGTGCTCGAGTCTCGAGATGGAGCCCTCCTTGCTCGAGAAGAAGACGCTGTGATACTCGCGTTGATCGCGCTTCACGATGGCGAGACGAGGGGTCAGCGCGCGGGTGCTCTCTTTCTGAAGGTCGAGGGTTACGAACACCGTCTCGGCGACCATGTCGACTCGTCCCTGATCAATGTGGCGCGCGAGTTCCTCGAGGTCTCTGGTGATAACGAGCGGCGCCACGTCGAAGCCGGTGGCGGCGAGCCGCCGGCGCAGTTCGCTCAACAGATCCGAATACACCCGCAACATCCGGTCGGGCTCGTGCGCCTGCTCCGCGATGACCCCGAAGCGGATGGCCTTGTTCTTCTCGATGGGTTCGGCGGCGGCCGAGAGCGAGGCCCTGAGGACGGTCGCAGTGGCTGAGGCCTGGATGAGGAACGAACGCCGGGAACGAGCCCGCGTCATCTTGTGGTCAGGCCGAGGCCGCGGGGGCCGGCCCGGGGGGGCGCGTGCCGAGGGCCTTGGGGGAGCCGCAAAGGAAACCCTGGATGAACTCGCAACCGAGATCGACGAGGACGGCCCGCTCCGCTTCCGTTTCCACACCCTCGGCGACGAGGGGGATGCCGAAGTCCCGGCACATCGCGGTCATGGAACGCACGAGGGTTCGCCGGTAGGGGTCCTGGTCGATGCCGCGCACGATCGCCATGTCGAGCTTGACGATGTCGGGGCGCAGGGCGGCGAAGCTGTTGAGCCCGGCATACCCGGCGCCCATGTCGTCGACCGCGATCCAGAAACCGAGGTCGCGCAGAAGCGCCACCTTCTCCTTGAGGTCCTTGACCTGATCGATCGAATGACGTTCTGTCACTTCAAGGATGATCTTCGAGCCGAGGGCTCGCAGAGGGTTGTGCTGTGAGTAAAGCTCCTCGTCGTCGAACTCGAGGCTGTGAAGGTTGATGAAGATCGCCTGCTCGGTTGGGACGTCGATGGTGGCGGCGATCTGCCGGACCCTGCGACCGAGCGAGATGACGCGGCCGAGTTTCTCGGCGGCCTCCACGAGCATGGTGACGCTCGTGAATCTCGTCGAGATCGAGCGGGCCAGAAGTTCGACCCCGAACACCACGCCATCCTTCGCGCCCACGATCGGCTGGGCGGCGAGCCACAGTCCGGTGAGCGCCTCTTCGAAGGCGATCTCCATGCTGGCCCGGTCGCCGATGAACTGGGACCTGGGCCGGGTGATCGCGAGAGCCTCGCGCCGCCACCGGGCAAGGCGTCCCAGGCGAACCGCCTGGTCCATGGTCTCGATGATCTCCGCGGTCGCCGCGGGCTTTCGCAGATACCGGAGCGCACCGCCTTCAACCGCTTCGATCGCGGTCTCGAGGCTGGGACGGCCGGTGAGGAGAACAACCGGGATATCGAGGTCGCGGGCGCGGATCATCCGCAGCATCTCGACCCCGGTGAGGCCGGGCATGGAGATGTCGCTGATCACGGCGTCCGGACCGCTCGAGATCTTCTCGAGGGCGATCTCTCCCGTCTCCGCCTCCACGACCGCGAAGCCTGCATGCCGGAGGCTGTCGGCGACCACGAAACGGACATCGTCGTCGTCATCCACGACGAGGATCGTTCCTCGATCGCGGGCGGGAGGCTGCTCCGACATGCGGCGGAGTATATGCGGCGGACGCTACGAAATCGGCGGCGCCTTGTCCGGAGCCGGCCCCCGGTTTTCCGGGAGATACACCTCGAAGCGGGTTCCCATTCCCGGCCCGGTTTCGACGAGGATCGCGCCGCCCATCCGGGTGACGATTCCGTGAACCACGGAAAGTCCGAGCCCCGTTCCCTGACCCACGGGCTTGGTGGTGAAGAAGGGCTCGAAGACCCGGTCGGCGACGCTTTGGGTCATCCCTTCGCCATCGTCCTTGACCCAGAGGCGGACATGCGGTCCCGGGCGAAGGGCGGGATGGACCAGTTCGCCGGGTGCGAGATGGCGCGACTCGATTCCGATCTCGATGGCGCCCGTCTGTCTCGCGGACACCGCGTGGCGGGCGTTGGTGAGGAGGTTCAGGAGCACCTGGTGGAGCTGAGTCGGATCCGCGAGGACCGTGCCGGTGGGCTGGGCGCTGTGCCGGACCTGGATCTGCTCGGGCAGCGTGCTCTTGAACAGCGCGAGGGTTTCGTCCACCAGTCGGAAGGGTTCGACCTCGGAGCGGCGGGACTCGTCCTGTCGGGAGAACGAGAGGATCTGCTGCACCAGTTCGCGCGCGCGATGGGCCGCCTCGCTGACCCGGTTGATGTAGGGAGCGGCCGGACTCTCCTGAGGCAAAGCGTTCTGCGCGAGTTCGGCGCAACCCATGATGGCCTGAACGATGTTGTTGAAGTCGTGGGCGATCCCGCCCGCGAGCGTGCCGAGGGTCTCGAGGCGCTGGGACTGCTGCAACTGGGCTTCAAGTCTCGCCGCCGCCTCTTCGGCGCGCGTGCGTTCGGTGATGTCGCGCGAGTTGATGATCGCGGTTGGCTTGCGCTCGCCGCTTCGCGAACTTCCGATCGACTCCAGGATTCTCTCCGAGCCGTCTTTCGCGCGAAAGACCAGGATGGAGGCGACCGGGGTATCGGGGTGGGAGAAGACCGAATCGAGGGCGCGGCGAACTTCCGGCCGTCGTTCGGCGTCGGCGAGATCGAACAGGCTCCGGTCGGTCAACTCGTCCGCGGTGTAACCGAGCACCCGCACGCAGGCCGGGCTCGCGTAGCGGATGTGCCCATCCTTGGTCAGGATCCAGATCAGGTCGTGCGCATTCTCGATGAGCGACCGGAAATGTTCCTCCCTCGCCCGCAGGGCTTCCTCGGCGCGCCGCCGTTCGACGATGTAGCTCCAGGTCCGCAGCGCCCGTTCCACGATCTCGGGCATGCGCGCGAAACTCTCTTCGGACTTCACGACGTAGTCGAGGGCGCCGGTCTTCATGGCGTCGACCGCCACCTTCTCGTCTCCGTGGCTGGTCATGACCACGACCGCGTAGCTCGCCCGCTCGCGGCTCTCCGGGAGCAGCATCAGACCATCGCCGTCGGGGAGGCGGATGTCGGTGATGACGAGATCGGGCGGATCGTTGCCCTGCAGAGCCGCCTGGGCATCGCGGACCGTGGCGACCGCGGCGAGCCGGACCTTGGTGGGGCTGCGCTCGAATGCGCGGCGGATCAGCTCGGAATGAGGCTCGTCATCCTCGACGAGGAGTATCCCCGGCGGCCGCCACGTGGGGATGGTCCCGGTGTCGTGCCCGAAGCGAGGACCTACAGCGGCGGCGATTGGTTCCAAGTGAA
>CAYNHK010000145.1:0-12334 GCA_964396875.1 uncultured Acidobacteriota bacterium
ATGCCGCCGTGCTCGCGTTCCGCTACGCGGGTCTCGCGAATGGCATCAAGGAGCGACGTTTTGCCGTGGTCGACATGGCCCATGACCGTGACGACAGGAGCGCGCGGAACCGAACCGGCGGTGCTCTCCACCTCGCTCTGCTCCTGGACCACTTCCTCCTCGTACGAGCGCACGGTGGCGTCGTAGCCGAATTCGCGGCAGACGTCCTGCGCGATCTCGATGTCGAGGGTCTGGTTGACCGTCAGCATCAGGCCTTTGCCAATGAGGTACTTGAGGATGTCCCGGTTCTTCGCGTCGGGCATGCGCTCCGAGAGTTCCTTGACCGTGACGCCCTCGGTGATGGTGATCGGACGCAGCGGCCCGGTCCACTTGGGACGTTCCTGGGCGACGATCGGAGTGATCTCGCGCGTCCCCTTCTCGCGGGGCTGACGCCTCGCTCCAATGCCGGGACGATAGGCGCCCGGACGGTTGCCGGGTGAAGAGGGCTGCGACGTCGGAGTCGCGGGCGAGCCGGGACGCCCGGATGGGCCGGTGGTCGAGGGGGCCTGCGCGCCACGGACTCCAGGTGTGCCGCCCCGAAGCCCGGGACGCTGCGGAGGAGCGCCCGGCCGGGTGGCCACGCGATGCTGTCCCGTGGTTCGCGTGGGCGAGGCGATGGGTCGGATCGCGCGAATGACCGGGGCAATCGGCTTCACCACCATGGGCGCCTGCGGCGCCTGAGGTTCGCCGGGGACCGAGCCTTCGGGCTCGCCCGTACCGGCCGCCTTCGCAGCCGCCGCGGGACGTCCGATGGGTCGGAGGGGTGCGATCCGGGGCGTCATCCGAACGGGAGCGGCGGACGGGCCAACCGCGGGGATCCCATCTCCCTCGATGCCGTCGTCGAGAGAGGCGTCACCCTCCGGACGCGTGGCCTCCGCGGAGACGTCGGCGGCCGGAGCCGGCGCCGGACTACCGGCATCCGCTTCCGGAGCCTGGGCCTGCTTGCGGGCGCGGCCGATAGGCGCGAGCGTCATCGGAATGCGTGGAGCGGCGACCTCGGGCTTCTCGACCGCAGGAGTTTCCACCGGCCCGACCGCGGACTCGGGTGCGGGAGCCGGTGTCGCCGGGGGCGGCGCTTCCACTGGCGTGGGTTCGGGCGGCGCTTCGGGGGCGGGCTTGACCGCCACACGCGGGGCGAGCCGAACCGCGGGAGCGGCGGGGGCCGCGGTCGCGGGAGATGCCGCCTTCGTGCGCCCTCCGGCTTTGCGGGCGGCGCGCTCCTTCTCGGCTTCGCGGGCCGCGAGTTCCCGGGCGGCCCGTTCGGCCGCGACCTTGGCTTCACGTTCCTTCTCGAGCGCGTCGCGTTCGCCTTCGTCCTCTTCCGAGCCGTAAACGCGGGCCTTGCGCGCACTCTGGCTTTCGAGGCGAACGTGTCGCTTGAACTTCGTGGCCTGATCTTCGTCGACGGAACTCGACGGGGCCTTGGCCTCGATTCCCATCGCCTTCAGCTTCTCGATGATCTCCTGCGAGGAGAGACCGAGCTCGCGGGCGAGTTCGTAGACGCGGGGTTTGGGCATGAAGCTCTTTATCGACCTGTTTCTGAACGAATGTGGGTAAGGGAGATCCTGGAGATCGACACTGAATCGAAGCCTTCGAACACTAGGCGGATTCCCCCGCCGTCTTCACAGCTTCGGCCGGGGCGGCCTCGGAGGCGCCTTCGCCGAGGGATTCCGACTCCGCCGCCGCCTTCACCGCAACCTTGGGCAGGGCCGCGGTAGCCGCCTGGCGCAAAGAATCGGAGGTGGCTTCGTCGATGTCGATGGAGGCGAACTCTTCGTTCGTCATCTGCAGGAGGTGATCGAGACCCTGAACGCGGGCGTCCATCAGGCGCTGAACGATGTCTTTGTCGACGCCGTCCATGCTGCGGAACTCGGTGAGCTGCGCCGCGACCTCGAGACGCTTCTCTTCCTCGCTCTTGATCTCGATACGCCAGCCCACGAGCTTCGCCGCGAGGCGAACATTCTGCCCGCGTTTGCCGATGGCGAGCGACAACTGCTTGTCCTCGACCACGACTTCCATGATCTTCTGCTCGGTGTCGACCACCTGAACCCGCGCCACCTGGGCGGGCTGCAGAGCGGCCTTGACCAGGGCGACGGGGTCGTCGTCCCACTCGATGATGTCGATCTTCTCGCCGCGCAGCTCGCGGATGACCGCCTGGACGCGGGTACCCTTCATGCCGACGCAGGCTCCGATGGGATCGATGTCCTTGTGGGTCGACTCCACCGCCACCTTGGCCCGCTCCCCCGGTTCGCGCACGCAGGCCCGGATCTTGACCGTGCCGTCGAAGATCTCCGGGACTTCCATCTCGAGGAGCTTGCGCAGCAGCGCGCCATCGGTGCGGGACACCGTGACCTGCGGACCGCCCCGCGTCGAGCGCTGAACGGAGAGAATCGCCACACGGATGCGATCGCCGGTCTGGTAGTTCTCGGCCCGGCTCTGTTCCTTGCGGGGCAGGACGGCCTCGGTCCGGCCGAGGTCGATGATGTAGTCGGTGCCTTCCTGGCGTTTGATCACGCCGTTCAGCACATCGCCGCGGCGACGTTCGAACTCGGCGATGACGTTGTCGCGCTCGGCGTCGCGCACCTTCTGGAAGATGACCTGTTTCGCGGCCTGGGCGGCGATGCGGCCGAGCCCCTCGGTCTGCTTCGGGAACTCGATCTCCATCCCGAGTTCGGCCTCGGGAATCAGTTCGCGCGCCTGATCGAGACTGATCTCGATCTCTTCGTCCGTGACCTTTTCGACCACTTCCTTGACCGCGAAGACGTCGATGTCGCCGCTTTCGTGGTTGAAGCGGCTGCGCAGGTCTTCATCGTTGTTGAAGAAGCGCTTGGCCGCCTGGAGGATCGCGTCCTCGATCGCCCGGATGACGACCTCGGGGTCGAGGTTCTTCTCCCGGGAGACCTGCTCGATGCGTACTTTCAGCTCGTTAGCCATGATTTACCTGAACGAAATTTCTCTTTGGGCGTGGCGCAAGGCCGAGAATGGAACGACGATCTCGGCGCCTTCCCGGCCCTTGTTGTCGCGAGGGATGATCCGCACCTCCTTATCGCTCACCGCGAGCAGGCGACCCTTGATTTCCCGAACCGGGGCCGCGGCGGCCTCGGCTTCCGACGCTGCGTCTGAGAACGCCACCTGGACGTTCTTCTCGAGCACCCGCTCGAAGTCACGGGGCGTCTTCAGGGGACGCGTCATCCCCGGCGAGGACACCTCGAGGGTGTAGGAACGACCAACCGGATCCTCGACGTCCAGGATCGCGGAGATCTCCCGAGAGGCGTTCTCGAGCTCATCCAGGCTGATCCTGCCGGGTTTATCCATGAAGATCCGCACAATCGGCCCGTGACCGCCCCGCTTGAGCTCCAAATCGACGAAGTCGAGGCCCGATGCCGTGGCCACACGTTCGGCGACCGAGCGGACAAAGACCTCTACTTCCAACCCTTTGCGGGCGTCTTTGTCGTGGCGGGCCGAAACGCTAGCGATCAATCTCCAGGGACCTCTTCAAAGAACATGTGCGACGGAAAAAAAAGAGTGGGCGTCTGCCCACTCAAGCAGCGCACAGTATACGGGCGAAGGCCAGCCACCGGCAAGCCCTATCTACTTTGAGGTGAACGATCTTTCAGGCAGTCGCCGAGGCGGCCAGGGGACGAACGCGCTGGTCGTAGCCTGGTACGCACGGTACGCGTCGCCGCGGCTGCGAAGCGCCTGTTCCTCGGTGGCCGGTATGCCCGTCACCCGCAGCAGGAAGTACAGCATCAGGGCCGGGCAGATCCAGGAAATCCAGCCCCAGGGCGACGAACTTGCCATCAGCGCAAAGGCGCACCAGACCAGCCACTCGAAGAAGTAGTTCGGGTGTCGCGAGTAGCGCCAGAGACCGTCCTGACAGACCTTCCCGGCATTGGCCGGGTCCTTCTTGAAAGCGTTCAACTGGGCGTCCGCGAGCGCCTCACCACCGAGACTGATGACGAAGACGATGACCCCGAGCGTCATTCCGAGACCGGGGGTCGATGAGAGGTTCAGGCAGACGAACATGAACGGGATCGAAAGGCCCACATTCAGGAGCCCCTGGAGCATGAAAAACCTGAAGAAGTGACCGTTCACATCGGCGGACCAACGCCGTCGGAGTTCGAGATAGCGGCCCTCCTCGACGGGATGCAGGGCGGCAACGCGGCGGGCCAGGTGAACGGCCAGACGGAGGCTCCACAAAGCGACCAGCGCGGCCATCACCAGCCGCCTTTCAACGACCGCGGAACCCAGAAGCGCCGAGGCCACCGCGATTGGAGTGAAGTTGAACGACCATGCGATGTCGACGATCGAGAAGTTGTTCAGCCGCCGCGCCAGGACATACGCCGAGCCCATGAGGACCAGGGCGAGCAAGGTGGCGACGAGCAGAAGGATCAGGATGGTTTCACCTCGTTCTTCTCACGCAGGCGCGTGATGATGGGGCGCACGATCTGAAACGTCCCCACAAAGATCAGAGGCGCCGAGAGGCACCACGCGAGCATCGCATGCAGGCACGTGAGGCCAAACTCCTCGATGAACCGAAGATGGTCGGTCCGTGCAAGCTCGAAGATCTCCGTGGGAGCCAGGGAGACGTTGGGCGCGCCCATGATCCATTCGCCGAGCCTGACGAACACGAAGATCAGGGGAATCTGCAGCGGATAGACCGCGTAGTTGACCGCGTGGGTCAGCGGCTGCGGCGCCTTGAAGACGAGGGCCGCGACGAAACAGAAGGGAATCGAAACGCCCATGATCGGAAACAGTCCGAAAGTGACGCCGATCGAAACCGCGTAGGCGAGCTGGCTCGTCGAACTCCCCTGCAGGATCAGGGTCTCGAAGGGCAGCCCGATGTAGCGGTGGAAGAAACCGCGGTTCCCGATCCCCGTGCTCACCCGACGTGTATCCGCGGGCGTTCCTCGGTCTTCTTGACCGTGCGGCGTAGGACTTCGCGCGTCACCGGCGCGGTGTCGCCCTCACCGAGGAAGATGTAGCGCAGGACGTAAGCGATTGGGTTGCCCTCGGTCCAGCCGAAGTAGGCGTGCGCGATCTGCCCGGTCCGCTTCTGCGCTTCGAGCAGGGTCGCGGCGATCGCGTTGGGAATGGCCGGCGATGTGGCCCGGAGGATCCGGTGCGATCCGATGCGTACGCCGCGCACCTCGAGGTCTTCCTCGAAGGCCGAGGCGTCGCCCTGCATGATCTCCAGGAAGAGAACGGGCTCGCCGCCGTCGAGGGAATGATCCTCGCGAGCCTGACGTTCCTTGCGGTCGTACTCCTCCACCGTCCGTTTGTCCGGCCGGTGCGCGATGATGCGCACCGGGCTTTGACCCAGCGCGGAAATGAAGTCGGCGGCCTTCGGAGAGAATCTGACCGAGCCGACGCGTAGTTCGGTGGAGCGCATGGCCCTCGAGACGATGGACGTGATGACGATGCCGAGGACGAACAAGGACGCGATTTGGATGCCGCTCGGCTGCTCGACGATGTTGACGCCGGTCGTGTAGACGAAGATGGCGGCCATTCCGAGGAAGATCCATCGGGTCGGTTCCGCCCGCTTCGCGATCGCGACCGCGATGGCCGCGGAGGTCATGAGGGTGAGGACGCCGGTCGCGTAGGCGCCGCCCTGGGCCTTCACGTTGGCGTCAAAGGCCCACGTCACCACCAGCGACACCAGGGTGAAGACCAGGACCAGAGGGCGGGTCGCGCGCGCCCAGTCCGGCGCCATGCCGTAGGGCGGCAGGTACGCGGGAACCAGATTGAGCAGCCCTGCCATCGCCGACGCTCCCGCGAACCACAGAATGGCGATGGTCGAGAAGTCGTAGAACGTGCCGAAGACGTCGCCGAGCAGTTCGTGAGCCAGATACGCGAGGGCCCGGTCTTCGGCGGGGCCTCCATGGGCGAGGAGCGGAAACGGAATCAGCGTGGTGGTGACGAAACTGCTGGCGACCAGACACACCGACATGATGAGGGCGGCCGCGGTCAGCATCTTGCGGGTATTCCTGATCCGACCCTGGGGATGAGCCGGCGTGTCGCTGGGATCGCCTTTCACCAGGGGCATCACCGCCACGCCGGTCTCGAAACCGGAGAGCCCCAGCGCAAGCTTTGGGAATACGAACAGGCTGGCCGCGATTATCGCGAGGGCTGAGGGATGCGAGGCCCACAGGTTCGCCTCGAAAGCCGTGATCACCTCGGGCCGGGCAATGATCTCGGCAAACCCGCGGATCAGGAGCACCACGTTCAGAGTCAGAAAGAGGGCCACGATGGCGACCGCGACGCCGATCGCTTCCTTGAAGCCCTTCAGAAAAACCGCTCCGAGCGCAACCACGAGCATGCTGGTGAGGAGAACCGGATGTCCCCGCCACGAACGCGGCGCGAACGGGTTCTCCACGATGTGCGCGGTGGCATCCGCGGCCGACAGGGTGATCGTGATGATGAAGCTCGTGAAAGCGAAGCCGAGCAGGACAAGGACGAGAACCTTGCCCCGCCACCGCGGCAGGAGTTCCTCGAGCATCAGCACGCTTCCCTGCCCATAGGGTGAGTACTTCGCCACCTGCGCGTAGACCGGCAGCGCCACGCCGAGGGTCACGAGAACGAGCACCAGGGTCGCAATCGGGGAGAGGATGCCCGCGGCGGCGATCGCGATGCTCGGCTGGTACCCGAGCGTCGAGAAGTAGTCCACACCGGTGAGGCACATGACCTGCCACCACGGCGCGGTGGCGCGATGGGCGGGGACCTCGCTTCCCCGGTGGAGCAGCCAGTCGCCGAGCCAGCGCCCGTCCCGGCCCGCGGGCGCTGGGATGATCTGCGACTCGGAAGGGTCGCTCTCGCCCGATGCGTTCATTTGAACTCGTGAGCATATCGAACTTTGCAGTTCGTCCCGGTCCGACGAATCCGTTGTCTCGAACCGGTGCGAACGGGGGTATCCTCTCCGCGCAATGAGCCGCGATTGGGACGACCTCCGTCAGGATTTTCCTGGAACCAAAGACCGCGTCTACCTGAACGCCGCCGCCGGATCCATCACTCCGAAATGGGTGCGGGAGGCGGTCGCGCGCTACCAGGTCGAACTCGAAGAGGGCGGCGACGATCACTGGGACCTCTGGCTCGCCCAGATGGAGGTGGTCCGTGAGAGGGTCGCCCGCTTCATCGGCGCCCAGGCCGACGAGATCGCTTTCGTCACGAACGCCTCGGAAGGGATGAACCTGCTCGCCGACCTCGTGGCCGCGGACGGGCCGGTGCTTTCCGACGAGCTTGAATTCCCCACCGTCACCCTGCCCTTCGTCCATCGGGGCGCCCAGATGCAGTTCGTCCCCGCGATCGAGGGCGAGCTGCGGCTCGAGATGTTCGACGAGATCCACGCGAAGCGGGCGGCATCCATCGTGGTGAGCCACGTCCAGTTCGCGAACGGCTTCCGCCTCGACCTCGAAGCGATGGGCGCCCTCAAGGGCCGCCGGCCCCTCCTCGTGTGCGGCTCGCAGTCCCTGGGCGCCTTCGAAGTGGACGTGAAGGCGATGCAGATCGACGGCTTCGCCTGCTCAGGCCACAAGTGGCTCTGTGCCGGTTATGGCGCCGGCTTCGTGTACGTGAACCGGGAACTGCTCAATCGGGCTCCTCACGGCCTGGGGTGGCGCAGTGTCAAGGATCCTTTCGCCTTCAACAACCGCGCCGGCGTCCCGGTCAACGCGGCTCGACGGTACGAATTCGGGTGTCCGTCGTTCCCCGGCATCTTCGCGCTGGGCGCCGCGGTCTCGTACATGGACGGCATCGGCCGCGATCGTATCCAGGCCCGCGTTCTTCAACTCAACACGATGCTGACCTCGGCATTGAGACACGAAGGCTTCGAGGTTCTCTCCCCGCTCGGGTCGGGCCGGTCCGGCCAGACCCTCGTGGCCCTCGATGACCCGCGCGCGGTCACCGAGCACCTTCGGAGCAAGGGCATCATGGTCACCCAGAAGCCCGAGGGCATCCGGGTCTCCACGCACTTCTACAACAACGCCGAAGACATCGAGAAACTCGTGGCCGCGCTCAAACAATATCGCGAGTCGACTCCCGTCCCCGTCGAATGAGATCGGTCGCGGGGGCGCTGCTTCTTGCCCTGAGCCTGGCCCGGCCGGCCGATGTGCGCGCACAGGGGTCCTCGCCTCCACCCGCCCCGAGCGCCGCGCCGCGGGAACGAGCGCTGAAGATTGCTAGAGAGATCATGGCCGCAGCGCGTTTCTGCACGATGGTCACGACCATCGACGGCGAAGCGCAGGCCCGAATCATCGACCCCCTCGAACCCGACGCGGTATTCGCCGTCCACATCGCCACCAATCCGCTGAGCCGCAAGGTGTCACAGATGCGGGCCAATCCGCGCGTCACCTTGCTCTATTTCGACACGAGCCGCCTCGCCTACGTCACGCTGATCGGGATGGCTTCGCTCGTACCTGAAAGCGAGAAGGCCGCCCTCTACAAGAAGGACTGGGAGGGCTTCTTCGATCGAAGCCGGCCGTCGAGCTACGCTCTCTACCGGGTCGTACCCTCCCGCGTCGAGGTGGTGAGCGCGCGGGACGGCCTCGCCGGCGATCCCGCCACCTGGCAGCCCGAGATCATTCACTTCAGGTAGGAAACCCCGGTCCTCCCGGTCTTTGGTACACTCTAAGTGCTCCGATGCCCGACACTTCCGCCGAGAAAGTCCCAGCGCAACGTTCCCTGACCAAAGCCGACATCGTTGCCGGAGTGGCGCGACGTCTCGATTTCACTCAGGTTCAAGCCGCGATCGTGGTGGACTCCTTCCTGAAGGGTGTCGTCGCAGCGCTGAAGAAGGGCGAAGAGGTCGAGATTCGCGGCCTCGGCTCGTTCCGTTTCCGCTCAAGGGCGCCCCGCAAAGGTCGCAACCCCAAAACCGGAGAACGAGTGGAAGTGCCCGCCAAGCGCGTGCCCTACTTCAGAATGGGCAAGGAGTTGAAGGCGATTCTCGGCGGAAGCGCCGAGTCCTCGTCCTCCTGATTTCCTCTCCGAACTTCCCCTAGGGAAGCGGGAGTATCGCCGGCGACGAACGCCGCTGGCCCCGGATCCGGAAGCCGAACAGGCCTCGACGGCTCACCAGGGCGCTCGAAATCAGGGCATCGCCCCGACGCTCGTACGCCACGAACAAAGCGAACTGCGATGTTTCGGCCCAGCGCCTGAAGCCAGTCTCGACGCGAAGATCGGTGACCCGCTCCCGTGGGAAGTTCGGGCTCGCGTCGGCGCCCACCAGCCGCACGTCGCCTATGAAGAACAAGGCGCGGTTGCCGCTCCGGGCGACGTCGATGTCTGCCGAAACCCGCCCCTCCCACTTGTAGCCCACCGCCGACGCGAGGGTTGCAACTGCCGCGGAGCCCGAAAAGCCGCCCTTGCGATTCCACTTCCCGGGCCAGGGTGTGTCGTACTTCAGGCCGAGGAAGTTCCAGTCCACTGCCTGAAACTTGTCTCTGTCCTGGACGTGTCTGGAGACGTGATGAAAGAAAGGAGAGACGCGGCCACGGCCGACATCGAAGCGCATCCCGACCTCGAGCGAGTAGTTCGCCTGGACCGCCTCGAAGGAGCGCACTCGATTCCCGAGAATCGTCTCGACATTGGGGGCGAAATACAGCGAAGCCCTCCCCTTTTCGACGATATCGACGTGCCCTCCAATCCACCCGACCCATGCGAAGTCCTGATTCGGCGAGGAATACCGGGCGGCCTCGAGTTGCGGACCCATGAACGGGAGAAACCGCGCGCCCTCGCCGCCCTGCGCGTTCGTGAGCGAAGGCAGAAGGCAGAGGGCCGACATAACGAGCCGCCTATTCAGTCTCAGGATCTGCACTCGTTGTTGAAGGGTCGGGGTGGTGCCGGAGGTGGGGGTCGAACCCACACGTTGCGAACAACGCGGGATTTTGAGTCCCGTGCGTCTGCCAGTTCCGCCACTCCGGCAGGAGGGGCAAGAGCGTTGGATTCTAGCAGTCCCCTTCGCATGTTCGAGCGATATCCTTCGCAGGCATGTCTGTCTCCGCGCTGCGCGAAATCACGATTGGCGTTTCGGACCTGCGCGCGCGGGCGGGCCTGTTCGAGACGGGCTGCGGCCTGTCCGTTCTCTCGAGCGGCCCGATCGACCCGATGACCGCGGGCCGGCTCTTCGACGCGGGTTCGAGCCTCGAAGCCGCCCTGCTGGGTCGTCCCGATCTCAAGGACGCCCCGCGCATCCGTCTCGTTGAATCGGGCGCGGCCGACGCAGCACGCCCCTTTGATCTGAGGGGCCCTGGCCCCCTCGGCGTGGGCTTCACGACCAGAGGAATCAACGACGTGCATGCAAGGCTCGCGTCCCAGGGGGTTCGCTTCGTGTCCCCGCCGATCCTGCTCACCCCCATGGCCGCGTCCGCCCTGGGGAACGCGCCTCCCGGACCGCAACGGTTCGAGGCCTTTGGCCGCGCCGAGGATGGCGACTTCATCGTCCTGATCGAGCGCAAGAACGCGGAGACACCCTATGGAACTTTCGCGACGGACTGCAGCGAACCTCTCCACGCTTCCTTCGTCGTCACGAACCTCGACGCCTGCCTGCACTTCATGAGCGACGTGCTCGAGCATGAAACGCTGATCGCGGAGACCTGCTCCGGGACGCCTTTCGATGCCCTGCTCGGCCTCTCGCCCGACGTTTCGTTTCGGTTCGCAATGCCTCACCGGCCCGGCTTTCCGACCGGACGGATGGTCTTCATTCAGTTCGACCGAAGGCTCGAGCCGATGGCGCAGATCCCTTCCCTCTCCCGTGGAATCTGTCGCTTGCGATACGACACCACGGACCTCCATCAGACCCTCACGCGTGTTCCCGGTGGAGGCGGGTCGCTTGTGCGCGGCCCGGCCAGCATTGACGATCCCGTTCTCGGCCGGGGTCTTGTCGCCATGGTGCGCTCTCCCTTCGGCGTCCTGATCGAACTGTGGCAGACAGGCTGACAGGCTAGGCCACGTTTTTTCGCGAGACCCAACCCCGCAGCGTAGACTCCGCCGCGCGTGAATATCCTCGGGGTTTCGGCCTACTACCACGACTCCGCCGCATGCCTGGTCCAGGACGGTGAGATCAAAGCGGCCGCTCAGGAAGAGCGTTTCAGCCGCAAGAAGCACGATCACCGCTTCCCCATCGGCGCCTTCAACTACTGCCTGAAGGAAGGCGGTCTCAAGGGGCCGGAAGAAGTCGACTACGTCGTCTTCTACGACAAGCCCCTCATGAAGTTCGAGCGGCTGCTCGAAACCTACCTCGCATATGCGCCCTCGGGCGTCTCTTCCTTCCTGAAGTCGATGCCGCTGTGGCTCAAGGAAAAACTCCACATGCGCACCGAGATCCGCAAGGCCTGCGGGTTCGAGGGCAAGGTGCTCTTCGGCGAACACCACGAGTCTCACGCCGCCTCCGCTTTCTACCCCTCGACGTTCGATGAGGCCGCGATCATCTGTTTCGACGGGGTGGGCGAATGGGCCACCACGAGCTACTGGGTCGGCAAAGGCAACACCCTCGAGGCGAAGGGCGAGATTCTGTTTCCCCACTCGATCGGCCTGCTGTATTCCGCCTTCACCTACTACACCGGGTTCAAGGTGAACTCCGGCGAATACAAGGTCATGGGTCTTGCCCCCTATGGCACGCCGAAGTACGTGGACGCGATCTACGAGCACATCCTGGACCTGCGCGACGACGGCTCGTTCCATCTCAACATGGACTACTTCGACTACTGCGCCGGCCTCACCATGACGAACGCGAAATTCGACCAGATCATGGGCGGTCCTCCGCGCAAACCGGAGGCGCGGCTGACCCAGCGCGAGATGGATCTGGCCGCCAGCGTGCAGAAAGTCACCGAGGACGCCATGTTGCGCATCGCCCGTCATGTCCACAAGGAAACCGGCCTCGACAACCTCTGCCTCGCCGGCGGCGTGGCCTTGAACTGCGTGGGCAACGGTCGACTCCTCCGCGAAGGACCCTTCAAGAACATCTTCATCCAGCCCGCGGCCGGCGACGCCGGGGGCGCTCTCGGCGCTGCGCTCGCCGTGTGGCACCGCTATCTCGACAAGCCGCGCGCCACCTTTGTCGGAGCGCCTGGACTCGACCGACAGCGCGGGTCGTATCTCGGGCCCGTCTACGGCAACGCCGACGTACAGAAGGTCCTCGATGCACGCGGGGCCAGGGCCGCGCGTCTCGATGACGCGGTCCTCCTGCCCAGAATCGCTTCCCTCATTTCCGAGGGAAAGATCATCGGCTGGATGAGCGGGCGCATGGAATTCGGCCCCCGGGCGCTCGGCGGACGCTCGATTCTCGGCGACGCCCGGAATC
>CAYNHK010000146.1:0-12287 GCA_964396875.1 uncultured Acidobacteriota bacterium
ACTTCGAGAGCAGTTCGTTGGCGAAGTAGAGCGTGGCCTCGATGCCGCTGATCTCACCCGAGTGCCGGCCGCCTTCGATGAACAAGGCGGACTTGTCGGTGTGTTTCCCGGTCTTCTTGTTGGTGATCGTCATCTGCCAGATCTCGCGGCCCTCTAGGGATTTCCCCACGGAGTAGAGGTCGACGAGATCCGGGTAGGCCGTGGCCCAGGCCCTCATAAGCTCGTTCGACTCTTCGTACGTATGGAAGTGGCGCGGATCGTAGACACCGGGTTTCTCCGGAGTGAGTTCGGCGTACGTCACGCGCTCGAAGGCCGAGATACCGTCCCGCGCGCCACCCGCGACGCGATAGGTCTCCTTCTTCTTGGCCGCGGGCTCCTGGGCAGCGGGAGCCTGCGCGGAGGCGGGAGCCGCGAGGGCAGCGGCGAGAAACAAACAAAGCAAGCGTCGGGCGTTCATGGGCGGTTGAGATCTCCTGGGACGAAGGGGCTAATGAATCGAGATTGCGACGTAGTGGATGGGGGTCTTGCCGGTGTTCGCGAAACGGTGGTCGGCGTTGCGGGGAATGAAGTAGGTCTTGCCGACCTTCCACGCCCCCTGATCCTTGCCACGCACCGACACGTCCGCCGTCCCTTCCGAGGTCGCGATGATCAGGACATCCATCGGATGAGTCCCGGGCGCCTCCACGGAACCCCCCTCGCGGATCGTGCTGGTGGCGCGAAACGCCTTCTCGTCGAAGAGAACCTCGCGGGTGACGCCCGGCTCAGGTGTCGCGACGGGCTTGGTCGCTTGTGCGTAGGCGGTTGCACCGAGTAGCGCGAAGCCAAGGGCTTTGGCGAGTTCTTTGATCTTCATGGGACCTCCGTGAGTGGCGAGCGGATGTTATCCGGACAGCCTCCAAGTAGGATCGCCCCCATGACCATGCCACCCTCGTTGATGCTGTGCGGCAGGGTGCTCTCCGCCCTCCTGCTTCTGATCGCGCGTACCGGCTCAGCCCAGACTCCACAGGCTTCGCCCGCCTCCACGCCTGCTCCCCCGACCACGGCCTCGGTGATGGCTGCGGCCACCCCGGCCGACTGGCGTCCGCTCGATCCCGAGAACACGCTCTACCTCGAAATCGCCGCGGGCCGGGTGATCATCGAGATCGCCCCCGCCTTCGCCCCGAACCACGCCGCGAACGTAAAGGCACTGGTCCGTGAGGGCTACTTCGATGGCCTCACCATCAACCGCGTGCAGGACAACTACGTGGTTCAGTGGGGTGATGCGAATGAGCGCGAAGCGCGGCGTCCCATCAAAACCGCGAAAGCGACGCTGCCCGGCGAGTTCGATCGCCCGATCGGCCCTGACGTCCCGTTCACGCCAGCGCCCGATGGTGACGTGTACGCCGCCGAAGCCGGCTGGTCGATGGGCTTCCCTGCCGCGCGTGATCCGAAGTCCGGCCGAACCTGGATCCCCTACTGCTACGGCGTGCTCGGCACCGCGCGAGGCGGCGATCCCAACAGTGGCGGCGGCACGCAGCTTTTCGTCATCATCGGCCACTCACCACGCCATCTGGATCGGAACTACACCGCGTTCGGGCGCGTCGTGAAGGGCATCGAACTGCTCTCAACTCTGCCACGAGGATCGGACGCCCTCGGTTTCTACGCGAAGCCGGAGCAGCGTGTCTCCATCCAGAAGATCCGCGTGGCCGCCGATGTTCCCGAGGCCGAGCGGACGCCGCTTCAGATCCTGCGCACCGAAACCGCAACGTTCAAGTCGCTGGTCATGGCGCGCCGGACCCGCACCGAAGCGGGTTTCCAGTTCCCGGTCGGGCGCATCGAGGTCTGCAACGTTCCCATTCCGGTGAAGTGAGCGCCTAAACTCGCCCGCCCATGACCGACCTCTTCGACGACCTCGTCTGGCGCGACCTGATTCATCAGGCCACTGACGAGGCGCACCTCGCCCAGTGGCTGCGCTCGGGAAGTCGGACGCTGTACGTCGGCTTCGACCCCACCGCGACAAGCCTGCACGTGGGCAGCCTGCTGCCCCTGATGATGCTGCGTCGCTTTCAGAAGGCCGGGCACAAGCCGATCGCCCTCGTCGGCGGAGCCACGGGCATGATCGGCGATCCGAGTGGCAAGTCGGAGGAGCGCAACCTCCTTTCGGCCGACGCCCTCGCCGCGAACGTGGCCGGAGTCGGCGCGCAGCTTCGCCGGTTTCTCGACTTCGATACGAAGGACAACGCCGCGCGTCTCGTGAACAACTTCGACTGGATGAAGAGCTTCTCGTATCTCGACTTCCTCCGCGACGTCGGCAAGAACTTCCCCGTGAACGTGATGCTCGCGAAGGACTCGGTGAAGAGCCGGATCGAGCGCGAGTCGGGGATCAGTTACACCGAGTTCAGTTACATGCTGCTCCAGGCCTACGACTTCGTCCACATGAGCGACACGATGGGCTGCGAACTTCAGGTGGGCGGCTCGGATCAGTGGGGCAACATCACCGCGGGCATCGATCTGGGCCGCCGGATGCGGGGACGGCAGCTCTACGGCTTCACCTGTCCGCTGCTCACCACCGCGGACGGTTCGAAAATGGGCAAGACCGAGAAGGGCGCCATCTGGCTCGCCCCGGATCGCACGTCGCCCTACGCTTTCTACCAGTACTGGATCAACGTCGCCGATGCCGACGTCTCGCGCTGCCTGCGTTTCCTTTCGGAGGTTCCGCGGGAAGAGATCGAGGCGCTCGATGCCGCCCGGGCCGCCAATCCGGCCGCGGGCGATTCTCAGCGACGTCTTGCCGAGTCGCTGACCGAACTCACCCACGGCGCTGAGGGTCTGGCGAGCGCCAAACGGGCGAGCGAAATCTTCTTCGGCGCATCCATCCAGGACCTCGACGATTCGCAGCTCGGCGAGATCTTCGCGGACGTGCCGAGCCAGGAACTTCCGCGCACTCAACTCGAGGCCGGTCTGCCGATCATCGACGCCGTCGTCGCGTCAGGGCTCTCGAAATCGAAGGGCGAAGTCCGTCGCAAGATCGAAGAAGGCGGCGTGTACGTCAACAACGTCCGCAGCGGCGATGTGAACCGGAGACTCGGACCGGCAGATCTCGCCAGCAAGTCGATGCTCGTGCTGCGGCTGGGGCGGAAGAACTACGCCCTGCTCCGCTTCGCGTAAGCCGTCGACACTCCAGGCTGCCAGTCCCGCGGTGCCCCACTTGATCCGTGCCACCGGCTCACTGATTCTCGCCGCCGCGTTGTTCCTGGCCCCGGCTGCGCGCGCCGCCGACCTCCAGGTGGTCTCGGCTCTGACTCCGCCATCGAATCCGCTCGGCCGCTCGCTCCAACTCATGACGGAGCCCGGTCTCGAGATGACCGCGGACGAGGCGTATGCCGCCGTCGGCGCCGGACGTTTTCGGATCGTCGACGACCCGGTGCCCGGCCTGGGTCTGGGCCACCGCCCGGTCTGGGCCCTTCTCGTCGTCGAAAACCCGAGCGATCAACCGGTGCGCCGTCAGCTGGTGATCGGACCGACCTGGCTCGATCGCCTTGATGTACATCTCCGGCACGGCGGCCAGTTCGTCGGGCGCTGGTCCACGGGCGACGAACTCGCAGGTGTCCCTTACCTGAACGAGGCGCTCGGCTACGTATTCGACTCCACCTTCGCGCCGGGTCGCAGCGAGGTGCTCATTCGGGTCGAAACCCCGGACCCGTTGGTCCTGGAGGTTCGCCTGCTGGAGCCGGAGGCGGCCGAGCGGGTGGCCCGGCTGGAGCGCTACTCCTACGGCTTTCTCTATGGCTTCATCTTCTCCCTGGCCACCTACAACCTGGTCCTGTTCGTGGGGATGGGCCGGTGGCCCAGTCTGTACTACGCGGTTTACCTGCTCACCTTCATTGGCCTCAACATGGCGTATACCGGACGCGCCCTGGCCTGGATCTGGCCGGAGGCGCCGCACGTGCAGCGGTACGCGATCCTGGCCTTCATCGTTCTGACTCCCTGTGCCGGGCTCCGTTTCGCCCGCGAATTTCTCGACCTCGATGTGCGGGCGCCGCGCCTGGCGCGCATCGTGGTCTGGTCGTACTGGCTGCCGCCCCTGATCCTGGGCGTGATGGCGGCGTTGAATCAGCACGCGGCCGCGGTGTGGTTCGCTTTCAGCGTGATGGGGATCTTCGTCTTCTCCATGATCGCGCTCGGCGCCTACTCGTTCACCCACGGGCATCGCGCGGCCCGTTACTTCCTTTATGCCGCGCTCGCGTCCATGGTCGGCATGGCCTCGACCCTGTTCTCGACCTGGGGTTTCCTGCCGTTCACCACCCTGACCTACCGCGGCGTGGAGATCGGGATGATGCTCGATGCGACGCTGCTCGCCCTGGCCCTCGCCGACTACGTCCGCCGACAATCGCTGGAGCGGGAGCGCGCGCAACGCGAGGCCCGCATGGATGTGCTGACGCAGCTCAACAATCGCCGCGGCTTTCTCGAACTCGCGGAGGCGCCCTACCGCACCGCGGCCCGCCATCAAAGACCGCTCGCCGTGGTCGTCCTCGACATCGATCACTTTAAGGCGATCAACGACCAATACGGGCATGCCCTGGGCGATGCGGTTCTGCGCGACCTCGGGCAGACCCTC
Organism: uncultured Acidobacteriota bacterium; assembly: GCA_964396875.1. Lineage (GTDB taxonomy): Bacteria > Acidobacteriota > Vicinamibacteria > Fen-336 > JAGNNV01 > JAGNNV01. Next base: position 4,598 of record CAYNHK010000146.1, read on the forward strand.
CTGGCGACATCGCGTCGCAGTGACATTCTCGGCCGTTGGGGCGGCGAAGAGTTCGTACTATTGCTGCCCGAAACCAGTCTGGATGAGGCCGAGGAGCTCGCGGAGCGCCTGCGTCAACGGGTGCGGGAACGAGTGATCGTTCATGAGGGCACCCGTTTGCAGGTCACGGCGAGCTTCGGAGTCGCCGGCCTCGGCGCCGATCAGAAGCTGGAGTCGCTGCTGGAGGCAGCCGACCGGGCGATGTACGCGGCCAAGATGGCGGGCCGAAATCGTGTGGTGCGAGCCTCGTGATCCAGCTCGCTACCGTTCCTCGGCGAGGCGTTCAGGGAGTGACGACAAGCATTCCGATCCCTGCGGGAATCGGAATGGGCGCCCCCACTGCGGTGAGACCGCCGGTAGTCGCGTCCACCGTGAAAGCCGAGATCGTGTTCGTGGTTCCGTCGGTCAGGTAGGCGAAGCGGCCTGACGGGTCGAGCGCGAACGTGGCGTTGTCGCCGATGAGAAACGGTTCGGCAGCCGGCGTCGAGAACGGGCCGAGGAACGATGGGCCAAACAGCCCCGAGGCCTGCACGGGAAAGACGAACACCCCGCGGCTTCGCGCGCCGGTGCGCCCCGGACGGTCCTGAATGTAAGCGAAGCGTCCCGTTGGATCGAGGGTCACACGGTCGGGTCTGAGATTGGACGCAGCGGCATCGAAGCCGGCAGCAAAGGGCGATCCCGGAATGCGCGTGAGCGCGCCGCTCGAGGGGTCGACTCGATAGAGGAAGAGCGTATCGGACGAAAAGGCCGTCGCGGTGGTGACGTAGAGATGGGCCCCCGCGGGGTCGATCGTCATCGAGCGAACCAGATCCGGCGCGGCAATCGCGGGCCCTTCGGTCAGTCGCCCGGCGCCCGCGTCGACGGACGCCATTCGAATCTCACCAAGATCCCCACGAGCGAAATAGAGGAACCGCCCGTCCGGCCGCAGGGCCGGCGACGTCGGCGGGACCGAAAGCGAGAGTGAGCTGGACGCGCCGAGCCCGCCGGTCTGCGCGTTGACTGGGAAGGAGTCGATGGCGAGGTTGAAGGTCCGGGTCGACCACAAGAACCTGCCCGAAGGACTCACGGTCAGGAAGTCCGCCTGGTGGTCAGGATCAAACGGCGAGCCCACCGCGGCCTGGAGGACGCCTGACGAGCTTTCGATCGAATAGACATCGACGCCTCCCCGCCCGCCCGATCGCGCCACGAAGAGGAACCGGCCGGAGGGATCGGCGATGGCGCTCAACGCCCGCGCGCCGTCCGTGAGCCTCGTCTCGCCAAGGGGCTGGAGCCGGCCCGTTGCGGTGTCGATTCGGAACCCGGCCACACGATCGCCGCCGCCGGTGGCGTAGAGAAACCGGCCGACGGGCCCAGGCGTCGGCGCGGGTGACGGCGCCGAAGCGGCGCCACCGCAGGACAAAGCGAGCAGTGCCAGGAGGATGGTTGGTAGTGGGGGGCGGGGGGTTGCTTCGTCACCTCCCATAGACGAGTTCCTCGCAATGACGGCGGCTGGCGTTTGACCTCCGCCGTCAGCGTTGCGTACAACTCGCGACCTCACCTCCGGAGACTATGCCGCGCGAGTGATCGGAGCCACGTCAATCGCCGCTACCAGTCCTCGCGGACGGACGGCTTCTGGAGGCGCGTCGCTCGTCGGATCAGATCCGAGAGTTCGTTCGTTTCCTGGGTCTCGGGCAGTCCATCCGCGAGCGGCTGAAGCGACGCCATGGCTTCGTCCTTGACCCAGTAGCTCTTCCGCAGGTGTTCCGCGAAGCGGGCGGCGACGTACGCGGTTCGGAACGCGGGCGACGCCTGGCCGAAGTTTCGCGCGATCGCTTCGTCCGAGATCTCGCGTGCGTACTCCACACCTTCGCTCCTCGGATCGGTCTTGTAGCGGAAGCGCGCGGTGCCGATGCGGCCTGAGCCCGACCCGCCCTTGAGCTTCACCTCGAAGAGAGCGGTGACACTGTGGCCGGAGTTGATCTCGCCCGCGTCCACCGCGTCGTTGCGGAAGTCGCGATCGGCGACGTCGCGCTTCTCGTAGCCGAGAAGCCGATAACGCTCGACCCGCGCGGGGTTGAATTCCACCTGGGCCTTCGCATCGCGCGCCACGACTTCGAGGACACTCGTCAGCTTCCGCAGGAAGAACGCGCGCGCTTCGCCGAGATCGTCGATGTAGGCGTACTGTCCATTGCCCTCGTCCGCGAGCCGCTGGAGCAGGGCGTCGTTGTAGTTCCCCATGCCGAAGCCAAGCGCCATCATGTCGATGCCCCGTTTCGTCTCGTTTCGAATCCGCGCGAGAAGAGCATCGGCCTCGGTCACGCCGGTGTTCGCGACGCCGTCCGTGCACAGCACCACGCGGTTGCTGGCCCCGCGGACGAACGACTCCATCGCCATGTCGTAACCCAGGTCGAGGCCCTCCTGCAGATTGGTCGAGCCCTCGGGGTTCAGACGGTTGATGGCTTCCAGGATCCGTTCACGGTTCCCGACCGAAGTCGGCGCGAGAACGCGCCGTCCGCTGCTGCCATAGACCACGATGCCGATGGTGTCGCGTTCGTCGAGTTTGTCCACCAGCATCGCGAGGCTCCGCTTCACGAGACCGAGTCGGTTCTCGGCGGCCATCGAACCCGACACATCGATCACGAAGGTCAGGTGGGCGGCTTTCCGCTCGCGCGGGTCGACCTCGCGGGCCTTCATCGCCACACGAATGATGTGGTAGCCCGGATGCAGCGGATTCGGCGCGCCGTCGACACGAACCGCGAACGCGGAGTCGGACTCACGCCCTCGGCCGGCGATCACGTTGTTCGGGAAAGCGTTCACGAACTCTTCGACTCTCACCGCCGCCGCGGGGGGAAGTGTGCCGCGATTGATGTAGCTGCGCGTCAACGTGTACGACGCGGTGTCGACATCGAGGCCGAACGTCGCCTGCGAATCTTCCTCGGTGGCGATGAAGGGGTTCGTGCCCTTCGCTTCGAAGAACATGTCGCCGGGAGGCATGACGGTTGGGGCCGGAACCGGGCGATCAACCCGGGCCGGGCCCGTGTAGCCAAGAGAGCGCAGACGATCCGCTTCGGCCGCGCTCAGCGCCCGGCCCTCGACCTTGCCTTCGGAAGGCACATTGGCGCGGGGTGCAGGCGCAGCGGCGGGAACCGGAACTTCGAGGGGCGCGACCATCACCGCTTCTTTGATCGGACTCTCCGCGCGTGCCCCGCCGGCGACCCCACCCGCGACACCACCGACGATGCCCTCCTCATCGCGCGTCCGCTTGGCCACGTCCTTCTTGAGCGGCTGGTACTCGTTCGACTCGGCCGCCTGGCCCAGCAGCTTTCCCTGCTCCGCCTCGACCTGCCGTCTGAACTCGCGCATCGCCTCCGGGGACACGGGCACGTTCATCGGCACGCGCTCGCGCACCGCCGCCGGTGTGGTCAATGACTCGGGCGCCGGCGCTACCGTGGGCTTTGGGAGCATCGGCCCTTCAGGGGCCTGCGGCAACTGATGCACCGAACTCGAAGGCGCAACGGGCGCCGGCGCATCGAGAGGCGTCTCACCTCCCCGCCGCGCGAGGAAGAGCGCCAGGCCCACGGCGGAAAGACTCGCGGCCATGGCGAGCCACGACATCCTCGTCGAGGAGGTCCCGCCCTTTCGAGCAGGGGACGCCGCCGCTTGGCGGGGCGCGGCCAGGCTTTCGATCTTCTGCCGCTGGATCACCGACAGGCGATCCGCGCCGTCGGCTGCCGCTCCCGCCTCAGCGGAGACGACCCACGGCGGCGCTTCCTTCAAGAGTCCCAACACCGACGCCATCTCGTCCCGGTCCGCCCGGCACGAGGCGCAGGTCTCGAGGTGAACGAGCACTTGCTCCTTCACCGACAATTCGGCTTCACCCACGAGCACATCCGTGATGTGAGCCTTCAGATCTTCGCGAACGCAATTCATGAACGCACCCCCGCGGTTACAGCCGGTCGCAACTCGGTCGCCAAAGTCTTGAGCGCTTCATGCAACATCCAGCCGACGGTGCCTGCGGGCTTTCCGATCGTGTCGGCGATTTCCTTGTACGAGAGACCTTCCTGAACCTTCAGGAAAACAACCTCGCGTTGCTCGGGTGTGAGCTTCGTGTACGCCCGGCCCAGGTCGACTCTTAAAGTCGCGGTGGTTTCGGGCGACGCGTCGTGTCGTTCGTCGAGTCCCTCGTTCAGTCGCATGCGGCGCTTCTCCTTCCTCACGATGTCGAGAGCGAGATTGCGCGAAACCCGGTACAGCCATCCGCCCAGGTTGTCGGGGCGGGGCTTTTCGGTCAGGAACCGGATGAAGGTTTCCTGGACCACATCCTTCGCGATCTCCGTGTCGAGGAGAACCGCTCGGGCGTGGCGTACCAGGGGCTTTTCGAACCGGTCCATGATCTTCGAGAGTCCCCCTTCGGGGTCTTGATCGAACTCGGCTAGAAGGCCTTCGGTTTCGCTCATCTCACTATCGAACTTTCATGAGCAAGACGCGGAGGGCCGGCGTTTTCTTTGGGATAGCCTCACGGGCCTCATTCGAACACAGCCGGGACCGCGCGGACGCTACGGTAAGCTGCCCCGGGAAACCGCGGGGAACCCGGCCAAACACGCTCAGAACTCAGACTTTGGGGCGCTTTCCTCCACGACTGGACACGGAACAGATTGCGACAAGGATCACATCATCGGTGACAAACGGCAGCCCTGAAACCGTGGGCCGCTACCAGGTCCGCCGCGAACTCGGGCGGGGGATGATGGGCGTGGTCTACCTCGCGAAAGATCCGGATCTCGGCCGCGACATCGCCCTCAAGGTCATCCAGCTGCCTCACGGGGCCACCGATACCGAGCGCGCGAACTTCGAACAGCGTTTCTTCGCCGAGGCGCAGAGCGCCGCGCGTCTCACCCACCCGGGGATCGTGATCGTGCACGACGTCGGCCGCGACGCTTCGACCGGCGCGTTGTTCATGGCCCTCCAGCTCCTTCCCGGCCGGACCCTCGACAGCCTTCTCAAAGAGAAGAAGCGGCTCGAGTGGCCCGAAGCGCTGCGCATCACAAGGCGCGTAGCCGAGGCGCTCGAGCACGCGCATGGAGAGGGGGTCGTGCACCGCGACATCAAGCCCGCGAACATCATGATCCTGCCGACCGGTGAGCCGAAGATCATGGACTTCGGCATCGCGAAGATCGAGGCCGAGCGCCTCACCGCGACCGGGCAGTTCATCGGCACGCCGCTCTACATGTCGCCGGAGCAGGCTCAGGCGCACCCGGTGGACGGGCGATCCGACATCTTCTCCCTCGGCTCGGTTCTCTACGAGATGCTCACGGGAGTTCCCGCATTCGCGGGCGAGAGTGTCACCAAGATTCTCTTCAAGCTCATGAGCTCAGAACCCGAGCCGCCGTCGGTGGTGGTCTCGTCCATCTCCCCCGCCATCGACAACATCCTCCGGCGCTGCCTGGCCAAAGATGTGACGATGCGCTACCCGAATGCGCAGGCCCTCGCAAGCGACATTTCGGCCATCATCGGTCCGGGAACCGACAACCCTCGCGTTTCGGCGGCGACCGTGTACGGCGCTGGAGGAACCATGGCCGCGGGGACGGCCTCGCCCCCGCCCGTCGGCCCGGCGAGCGGCGGCCTGCCCGAAGACTGGGCGTCGCTCGAAACCCGCGCGCTCGTCGGCCGTCCGGCCGACCGGCGTCGCCGGATGTGGATGATCGCGGCCATCGGCATTCTGGGTCTCGTGCTCGGGGGGTGGCTGGTTTCCCGCTTCATGGAGCCTCCTCCCGTCGCCCGCCGCATCACCGAGGCCCCGACGGCGACCCCTGCCGAGCCCACGCCCGCCGAACCCACGGCGACGCGAACGCCCGTGAGCGTCCCCGCGAACAAGCCCGCCGAGTTGACCGTCACCTTCGAACACTCCCTCAAAGGCGGCATCCTCCGCGTCACCGTCGACGATCTCAAGGTCGTCGAACAGCCCTTCGGCAGCCGCGTGACGCGGAAAATCGTCGGAATCGAAATGCGCAAGGGCCTGCTCACCGAGACACTCGAGATCACGCCCGGCCTCCGGAACATCCGGGTGGAGGTCCTCTGGGACGACAACCGGAAGTCGGAACGCTCGCAGACGTTCTTCAACCCCGGCTCAAGGCTCCGGCTCAAGGCTAAGCTCGGCGGGATTCGGAAGAATCTCTCGCTCGAGTGGAACTGATGGACAAGACCCCGCTTCCAAAAACAATTGGCCGTTATGAGATCGTGCGCGAGATCGGGCGCGGGGCCATGGGTGTTGTCTACGAGGGCCGCGATCTGTCCCTGATGCGGCCAGTGGCGCTCAAGACGCTTCTTCTCGAACCTCTCGCCGAGGAACTCCGCGAGCCTTTCGAGAAGCGGTTCTACCAGGAGGCCCGGGCCGCCGCGGGTCTTCAGCATCCCTGCATCGTGGTGGTCTACGAGATCGGTATCGACGCCGCGGCCGATGCCTTCTTCATCACCCTCGAATACCTCCGGGGCCGGACGCTAGAGGACATCATCGCGGACGGTCCGATGCCGTGGCGGGACGCTTTGCGCATCGCGGGCCGGCTCGCGGACGCCCTGGCTCACGCGCATGAGAACGGGATCGTCCACCGGGACATCAAGCCCGGCAACGTGATGATCCTGAAGAAGGGCGAGCCGAAGATCATGGACTTCGGCGTCGCAAAGCTCGACTCGTCGAAGCTCACGAGCGCGGGGGACGTCCTCGGCAGTCCGGGTTACATGGCCCCCGAGCAGGCACTCGAAGCCCGTGTGGATCCGAGGAGCGACATCTTCTCGCTCGGAACCGTGCTCTACGAGGCCCTCACCGGAAAGCGCGCCTTCGGCAAGGGGACGTTCTCGGAAATCCTGATGCGACTCGCGTACGAACAGCCCACTCCGCCCAGCCGGATCAACGGCGACATCCCTGATGCGGTCGACGACATCGTGGCCCGCGCGATGGCGAAGAACCCCGATCAGCGTTACGCGAACGCCGACCAGATGGTGGAGGACATCGAGGACGCGCTTTTCGATCGCCCTCTCCGGCACACCGCCTCGGGCGACGCGCCAACCGCGGCGGCCCGGCCCGCGCTCGCAGCGGCACCCGCGGCGACGAGGCATTCCACCGGCAGTATCCCTGCCGAGCGCGCGCCGACCGCCACCCTGCCTTCCCCCCCTGAAGCCGCCAAACCCGCGGGCCTGCCGCGCGGACCCCTGACCCTGCCCGAGGGCAAGCGGGTCAGCCTGGATTTCCTGTCGGGACCGAAAGAGGGGTCGGAGTACGTGCTTCGCCACGCTTCGCTTCTGATCGGGCGCGAAGGCGGGAACTCGGGGGCCGGGATCGAACTTCCGGAAACCCAGATCTCGCGCATGCACGCCATGGTCGAAGCGCGCGGCAACCGCTTCGTTCTGCGCGACCTCGAGAGCAAAAACGGGACTTTCATCGGCTCGGCCCGGATCAAGGAGGTCGAAATCGAGCACGGCTCCGAGTTCCAGATCGGCAGCACCCGTTTCATGCTGCTGGTGGCCGACGTTTAGACAGGGAATCTGCGGCCCGACGGCCCAAAGGCGGGCTCTCAAGTAGAATCGCCGGTCTTAATTCGATGATCCGACCCTACAAAGGCCACTGGCCGCGCCTTGGCGAAGGCGTTTACATCGACCCTTCGGCCCAGGTCATCGGGGA
>CAYNHK010000147.1:0-11977 GCA_964396875.1 uncultured Acidobacteriota bacterium
TACTTCGCATCGTATCCACCTTTCCTTAGGTGTCCACGAAATCGGGTCAAGCCCACCGGGAACATCGTTGACAAAACGTCCGGGGACATAGTTGACACTATTTCTTGAGTGAGGGTGCGCCGGTGATGGCCTTCTCAAAGGGCTTTGGCGTTGACGCAGCGGAGAGTTACCCTCCACAGCGAGGAGACACACATGCGAAGAGCCCTTGCCGTCACGACATTGATGACCCTCGCTCTCACCATACCCCCCGGCCTTTCCGCCCAGGGCCCGGTCCTGGATCAGCGGCTCGTGCGGGCGCAGAAAGTGGCGGTCGGATTCGACACCGAACTCGGGTTCAGCGCTCAGCCCCCCACTCCCGAGGATCGCGACGCTCGTTACTCCCTGCTGTCTGAGCTCGAGAGCTGGGGGCGCTACCTGGTGGTGTCGAACCCGGATCAAGCGGACCTTCTCATCGCGATTCGTACTCGCTGGGTTATGGACGGGCAGCGCGGCTCGACGGCTCGCAATCATCACGGCCTCAAGTTCCGCGGGGCGGGCGCCGCCAGGGCCGATTTCCTTTCCGTTTACGACGCGCGCTACCGGAAATCTGGCATACCGCTTTGGAGACACAGCCTGGTCGGCGGGCTCAGCGAGGATCTGCCTCTGTTCGGGAAGCTCCGCTCGGATGTGGAAGGCCTCGACGGGAGGCCCTGACGCAGGGCCGCGCGGCGCGGTCAGGCGGGCTGCTGAGCCGATGAGGGGGCGGCGACCGCCGCGGGCTTCGGGACATCGAGCTTGAACTTGCGCCGGTAGTGGCGGGCCATCAGGATCGAGATCGGAAGGAAGACCAGGGTCGGGCCGATCCAGGCGACGACGCCGAACGAGCCGAAGCCAAGGCTGCGCGAACCAAGCGCCGCGAAGGCGGTGAGGGCCGCGATCGACGAGCCGATCATGCCGCCCATGTGCTCGAAGAACCAGTGCATCTTCGGCTTGTCGGGGTTCAGCCAGTAACGAAGATCGCCGATGGCGCTGACCATCCCGAGGGGCCCGAAGAACATCAAAACGGCGCTCTTGAACATCAGGCCCTGATAGAGCGTGAACGCTCCGCCGAGGCCGAGCAGCACCGAGATGCCGAGGTCGATCGCGGCGGTGTTACGGCCGCCATTCTTGAAGCGGAGGACGCGGATCCCCTTCCAGGTCGAAGCGCCGGAGAGGAGGGTCACGAAGAGAAGGAACGATGCGGAGGCTCTGACCCCCGGGCGGGTCTCGGTGGCGAGCCGGTAAATGGAGGCAGGCGCACCGGTGAAGAAGAGCGCGGCCATCGCGGCCACGAACACCCAGCCGACGCGACGGTGGACTTTGCCGCCCTTGGCAGTGACCATGGGAACGAGGAACGTCGCGAGCGCCATTGTGCCTGCGGCGATGTGGATCTTCATCAGGAGTTCGATCATGCGGACAGTCTGACGAGAAGCGCACGGGCGTACATGTGCCGCTGGTCATGATCATCGCGGATGACTTCCGGCACACGAGCCCAGGTCTGCGGGGGCCTACAATCCTTACGTCATGCAAGCGAGCGCGATCCTCATGCTGGCCGGAACCCTGGTCTGGTCGATCGCGGGTATTCGCGTGGTCACCGCCCTCTCGCGCCAAGGCGCCTCGGCGGCAGCGCTCACCGACCTCGGGGCCTGGCTCGTCTTCATGGCGGCCTTCCTCTTCCACGTCTGGCGTGAAACGCGCGGCCTCAAGGGAGCGCGCGTGGCGGCGCTCGTGACCCAGGCGGTGTGCGGGATCATCCTCGCCAACTCGGCCGGCGGAACCGGTATGGAGATCGCCCTTCTGGTGATGGTCGCCGGACAGCTCCCGGGCTGCATACCGATGCGCGCGGCCCTGGCCTGGATTTTCATTCAGACCTCGGCCGTCTTCCTCGCCCAGATGGCGGGCGCGCGCTCCATCTCCTCCACCTCCTGGACCGGCGCCGTACTCTTCTTCGGCTCCTATCTGTCCTTCCAGCTCTTCGCGCTGGGCGCAGCCTCCCTGGCTGAAAGCGAACGCGAGGCGCGCGAAGCCCTCGCCGCCGCCAAGCTCGAACTGGAGAGGATGCACGGCCTCGCCATCGAAACCGCTCGTCACGCGGAGCGGCTGCGCATCGCCCGCGACCTCCACGACTCGCTCGGACACCGGCTCACCGCCCTTGGCCTGACCCTGGAAGCCGCGCGTCATGTTCCGCCGGCCGACGTTCAGGGCAAAGTCGCGGAGGCCCGGGGTCTGGCCTCGGCCCTGATCGACGATCTGCGCAGCTCGGTCGGGGACATACGCGACAACGAAGCTCCGGAACTTCGTTCGCTGCTGGAGGGACTTGGGCGAAGTGTCACCTCGCCGCGTGTCTTCGTCGATGTCGCCGATTCGCTTCGCATCACCAGCCCGGAAGCGACAACGTCGCTCTTCCGGATGAGTCAGGAGATCGTCACGAACGCGGCCCGGCACTCGGGCGCGACCGAGCTAAGGCTGACCCTGCGGCCGGTGGGCGATGATGTGCTGCTCGAAGGGATCGACAACGGCGCGTCGGGCGAGACGACTTCGCCGGGCAACGGCCTCACGGGAATTCGCGAACGCGCGCGGCTGCTCGGCGGGGACGCCGAATGGTCGGCCGCGGCGAGTGGAGGCTTCCGCGTGATGGCTCGCGTGCCGCTCGCCCGGCTGGCCTGACCGGCGGGTTCAGACTCCGACTTCGCGAAGGAGCTTTTCGATCGTGCTCCACGTCCGCTGGATGTCGTTGTCGAGGCCGACCGAGAAGCGGATGAGACCATCCCCCATTCCCATCTTGTGACGTTCCTCGGCCGGAATCTCCGACGAGGTGCTGTGGCCGGGAGGGCTGAACAGGGTCTTGAAGTAACCGAGGCTCACCGCGAGGTAGCCGATCTTCTCCTCCTGCATCCGTTTCATCAGCAGGTTCGCCTTCGCCTCAGCGCCGACGTCGACCGCGACGATGCCGCCGAAGCCGAAGCCGGGGTTCATCACCCGGGACATGAGCGCGTGCTGCGGATGGGTGGGCAGGCCGGGGTAGTGGACATCGAGGCCGGAGTCGCGGAACCTCTCGGCCAGGTACAGCGCGTTGGCGCTGTGGCGCACCATCCGGATGTGAAGGCTGTGAAGGTTCTTCAGGATGGAGGCGGCGCGGATCGAGTCCAGCACGGGACCGAGCAGCATGCTGGGGCCGCGGTTGATGTCGTTGAGGCGGGTGATGAAGTCGTGCGAGGACACCACGCACCCGGCGACGCAGTCGCTCGTCCCGTTGATGAACTTCGTCATGCTGTGCACGACGATGTCGGCGCCGAGACGCAGGGGCGAGAGGATGAGGGGGCTGAACGTGTTGTCGACCACGAGCGTGGCTCCGCCTTCCTTCGCCACGCGGGAGAGCATGCCGATGTCCGCCACGTCGAGCAGCGGATTGCTGACGCTCTCGCTGTAGATCACCCGCGTCTTCTTTGTGACCGCGGCCCGGACCGCGGCCTCGTCGGTGAGATCGATGAAGCGGGTCGTGATCCCGAAACGGGGCAGCAGCTTCGCGAGCAACGCGTAGGTGCCGCCGTAGATCGTCCGGCCCGAAACGATCTCGTCTCCCGCCGAACACAGCTCCAACAGCGTGGAGCTGATGGCGCCCATGCCGGAGGCCATCACCTGGGCCGACTCGCCCGCCTCCATCCGCGCGAGCGCCGCCGCGAGGGCGCGGTTGGTGGGATTCCAGTGGCGCGAGTAGAGGAAACAGCCCTCGATCTCGTGGTCGAAAACTTCCTCCATCCTCTCGACACTCATGAACGTGTAGGTCGACGAGTCGCAGACCGAGGGGTTCACATCGCCGAACTCGCCGAAGGCGAGGAAGTTCTGGATCTCGGTGGCGGGATCGAATGCCATAAAGGCCTCCCCGGGGCGAGAGGTATGCCGCAGGCGCGGCGAGGACGCCCCAGAGAAGAGTGCGCCTGGAGGCTGGCCCGCCTCAATGAGGCAAATGGCTTAGGCGGCGGCGATATGGGCGGCGATGAGTTCGTTCACCACCGTGCCATGGGTCAGCGGTCCCATGTGTCCAGCACCCGGAACGAACCGGGCGGCGCCGCGCGGAAATGCCCCGGCGATGAGGGCCACCACCCGCCGCGCCGCGGGAGGAGACGCTTCACCGCCGAGGAACAGGGCGGACGCGTCGATCCCCGCGTAGGCCGAGGCGGGCGTGTGGTCGTGGATCAAGGACCAGACTTCGTAGAACACCTTCCGCCCCACACGAAGGAACGATTCCCTTCCCGACTGCGACATCCCCCGCCACGCCCCCGGCCCGTTCCAGTAGTCGATGAAGACCTCGAACCAGGCGTCGCTGCCGCCGCGCGCGAAGTCGGTGAAGGTGGGGTTGTTTCCGGCGCGGGCCAGATCGGCGAGACCTTGGGCATCGTTCGCGCCGTGGAGCACACCGAACGCCACGGGATCGTAGGCCACGAGCGAACGGATCCGCTTCGGCATCCTTCGCGCGAGTGTGACCGCGAGCAGGCCGCCGTAGGAGTGGCCCACCACGTGGATCGGCTCGCCGATGTCGTCCACGATTCTTTCGATGGCATCGACGTCCATGCCCAGATCGAAAGGCTGGTCGTCCGGCCAAAGAGGATTTGCGCCCGAGCCCAGAAGGTCGGGAGCGAACGTGCGATGACGCGGCTCCAGAATCTCGATGAGCCTTCCCCACTGCCGCGACGACAAGCCGCTGCTGTGGAGGAGCAGGACGGGCGCCTTCAAAGCCATCGGGGCACGCGCCTCTTGTAGGCCTCGTAGGCCTCGCCAAAGACCCGATCCAGGGCGCGTTCTTCGGGGGCAATTTGAAATCTCCCGATGTATGCAGGAAAGAGAAAGGCGGTGAAGAGGGCGACCGGGTGCGACAGGAAAGCGGCGTAACCGATGAGGGCGATCGCAACACCCACGTACATCGGATTGCGGGTTCGCCCGTAGATCCCGGTATCGACCAGACTCGACGCGGTGGCCGGCTTGAAGGGATTCGCCGTGGTCTTGTGTCGAGCGAACGAGGCCAGGCCCGCGAAGATCACGACCGCGCCCACGATCACCAGAACCCAGGCCACGATTTCCCGCCCGGGCCAGTGGATGGCGAGAGCGGGAGCGAGCGCCACCGCGCCGCGCATCATCGCGGCAACCACCAGGGCCACGAGCAGAGGCGGAAGGCGATTGTCCAGAAAGTGTGTCCGTTGAGTCTGCATGCGCGCGGTCAGATTGTGGCACACCCATGCAGGACCGATATCGTTGCCTCCCCATGAAAGAACCCGAGATCGGCCAGCGCTGGATCAGCGACAGCGAACCCGAACTCGGCCTCGGGTCGGTGGAGCAGGTCAGCCGCCTCAACCTCACCCTGATCTTCGGAGGGAGCGGCGAGACCCGGGAGTACGCGCGCGACAACGCGCCGATCCGGCGGGTCCGCTTCCACAAGGGCGACACGATCAGGGATCGCGAGGGGCGGGCCCTCGTAGTGACCGCGGCCCAGGAACGGGGTGGTCTTCTTCACTACGCGGGCGACGGACGCGAGTTGTGCGAGACCGAACTGTCCGACGCCATCAGCTTCAACAAACCCGAGGAGCGCCTTCTGGTCGGCCAGGTGGACGCGCCTCACTCCTTCACCCTGCGCCTCGATGCGCTCAATCATCAGCATGCGAGACGGCGATCCGCGGTGCGTGGTTTCGTGGGCGGGAGGATCGACCTCATTCCGCACCAGCTCTACATCGCCTCCGAAACCGCACGACGCCTGGCCCCGCGGGTTCTGCTGGCCGATGAAGTGGGGCTCGGGAAAACCATCGAGGCGTGCCTCATCCTGCATCGCCTGGTGTTGACCGGGCGGGCTCAACGCATCCTGATCCTCGTCCCCGACTCCCTCGTCCACCAGTGGCTGGTGGAGATGCTGCGCCGGTTCAACATCTGGTTCCACATCTATGACGAGGCGCGCTGCGCCGCCATCGAGGCGACCCGGCCCGAGGCCAATCCGTTTCTCGAGGACCAGTTCGTCCTCGCGAGTCTTCGCCTGTTCACCGGGAACGAAAAACGCGTGAACCAGGCGATCGCGGCGTCCTGGGACGTGCTCGTGGTGGATGAGGCGCACCATCTCGGGTGGTCGCCCGAAGCCGTGAGTCCGGAATATGCGGCGGTCGAGGCGCTCAGCAAGGCCTCACCCGGATTGCTCCTTCTCACCGCGACGCCTGAACAGCTCGGCATCGCCAGCCACTTTGCGCGCCTGCGGCTCCTCGACCCGGCGCGTTTCCACGATCTCGATGAGTTCATTCGCGAGACCGGGACGTATCGCGAGGTGGCGCGCCAGGCCGCGACGCTCGATGACCCGCAGGCCCTGGGCGATCTGCTCGATCGACACGGCACGGGCCGGGTGATGTTCCGCAACACCCGGTCCACGATCACCGGTTTCCCCGGGCGCGACGCGCGGCTGTGCCCGCTCGAAGCCGGCGAGTCCGGGGCGGCGCTGCTTTCGCGACTGGCGGATGAGTTCGAGGCCGACACCACCGACAGTGGCCCTGGTGCGGTCACCGCGTTCGTTCCGGAATTCACGACCGACCCGCGCCTCGACTGGCTGATCGGCCTGCTTCGCGGCCTCGGCGACTCCAAGGTCCTCCTCATCTGCCGATCGCAGGCCAAGGTCGAGGCGATCGAAGAGACCGTCCGTTCCCGCTACAAGGTCAGGATGGCGGTGTTTCACGAAGGCCTGTCCCTCATTCAGCGCGATCGTCATGCCGCCTGGTTCGCCGAGGAGGACGGCGCGCGGCTGCTCATCTGCTCGGAGATCGGGAGCGAAGGGCGGAACTTCCAGTTCGCACATCACCTGGTGATGTTCGATCTGCCGCTCGAACCGGAATTGCTCGAGCAGCGAATCGGCCGCCTCGATCGCATCGGCCAGACCTCACGGATCCACGTCCACGTTCCCTTCATCAAGGGAAGCGCACAGGAGGTCCTGGCGCGCTGGTACGACGAGGGCCTCGACTCCTTCCGGAAGAACCTGCACGGCGGCCATGCGTTGCGCGAGAAGTTCGGCGCAAGGATCCGTTCGCTCGCCCACGATCTCGAGAAGGCCGATCGCGCGGCGCGGGAGAGCACTTTGAACGCGCTCATTCGGGAGACCATCGAGGCGCGTGAGGAACTCGCGGCGCGGCTCGAAGAGGGCCGTGACCGTCTCCTCGAGATGAACTCCTTCCGCCCGCAAGAGGCCGCCCATCTCGTCGAGGAGATCCGGGGCCGCGACGACGACGACACGCTCGAAGCGTTCATGTTCGCGGTCTTCGACCATTTCATGATTCCGGTCGAGGAGATCGGACGGCGCACGTATGAGCTTGGATCCTCGGGCGTGCTCGCCGACACGTTCCCCAGCCTGCCGCCGTCGGGGCTCACCGTGACCTGCGATCGCGCTCGCGCCTTGAGCCGCGAGGACGTCCAGTTCCTCACCTGGGATCACCCTCTCGTCACCGGCGCCCTCGATCTCATCCTCGGCGCGGAGGAGGGCAACAGCGGCTTCGCCTGGTGGCCGGATACGAAGGTCACGGGGCTCTATCTGGAGACGATCCATATCCTGGAGTGCGTGGCCCCGCCCAAACTGCATCTCGATCGCTTTCTCGCCCCGACGCCGCTGCGGATCGTAGTGGACCATCACGCTACCGAAGTGAGCGGCCAGATCCCGGAGTCGCTTCTGCGCGAGGTTCTGCAGCGGGGCGATCCGCTCGCCCTCGAACAACCCGAAGTGCGTGAGGAGCTTCTTCCGGTTCTGCTGCGGACATCGAGGGAACTCGCCCACCGCCGCGTGGGCGGTCTCATCGCAGCGGCGCGCCGCGACATGGCCGCGCAGCTCGATCACGAAATCGACCGCTTACGCGAGTTGGCGAAGGTGAATCGGAGCGTGCGTCCCGAGGAAATCGACCTGCTGATTCAGCAGAAGGAGGCGCTCGATCGGCACCTCGGCGGCGCTCGCCTTCGGCTCGACGCCGTCCGCGTTATCCAGCGCGGGGCGTAACTTCGCGGCGCCGTCGCGACCGTTAAGGGAAGTTCGCGCTAGGCCCCGGCTTTCGCCGGGGTGACGTGGGTGTCCAAGTCCCTTGGTAGTAGGGGATGGGCCGGGGGTGCTTGAGGGAAGATTGGAATCATCGGCGCAGCAGGCTGCGGGTGACCTGCGGGTCGCCGTCGTTGGGGGCGGGCGCAATCCCGAGGAGCGCGCACATCAGCTCGTACACGTGGATGTTCTCGAAGGCTTTGACCACGCGCCCGCCACGGACGCGCGGACCGGTGGCGATGAAGAGGCCGTGCATGGACACGAGGCGCGGGTCGTAACCGTGAGCGCCGCCCGGAAAGTAGCGGCCCGGCTGGCTCCATCGCTCCAACTCTCGACTCGAGGCCACCGTCCAACCCTCCTTGACGATACCGATGAGGGGCGCCACCCGCGGATGGCCGGCGAGCCGGTACGCGCGGGGAATCTCCGCGTTCTTGTAGACGTCGAGGGCCGGGTGTTTCCCTTTGAGCGCCTGGTAGAGCTTTTCCACATCGCCGTCTCTTGGCGCCATGGCAAGAACCGGAGGTCCGTCGATCACGTCCACCGTGGAGGGGTCGATGTAATCGTCGAGGAGAATGAGTCGATCCCGGCTGAGCGCCGCCATACCGTGATCGCTCACGATCACGTAGTGAACCCGTGAGGCGAGGCCCAGGCTCTCGACACCCGCAACGAGCGATCCGACCGAACTGTCCGCCTTGAGCGCGGCCGCGAGCACCTCGGGCGAGTCCGGCCCATACCGGTGGCCGGCGGTGTCGACATCGCTGAAATAAAGGGTGAGGAACGACGGCCGCTTCGACTCGGGCAGAGCCAGCCACTCGAGGACGCGCGCGACCCGCTCCTCGTGCGGAAGGTCGTCGTCGAAGCCCGACCAGAACGTGGGCTGACGCCCGCCGATCAGAGTTTCCGACCCCGGCCAGAACATCGCGGCCGCGATGCCACCCTGCCGCCCGAGGGTGTTCCAGACCGGCTCACCGCCCCACCAGCGCGGGTCGAGCGTGACCGCGCGATTACTCATCGAAAACCGGCCGGGCAGATCGGGCGCCACCATGTTGTTGGAGACGATTCCGTGGTTTGCAGGCCGCAGACCGGTGACGACGGTGTAGTGGTTCGGGAAGGTCTTTGAAGGGAACTGCGGAATCAGCCCCTTCGCCCGGACGCCCGCGGCGGCGAGACGCGTGAGGGTCGGCGGTTTGAAGCGGTCGAGGTAGTCGTGACGCCAGCCGTCGATCGAAATCAGGATGACGATGGGCCGATCCGCGGCCACGACCGGCGCGGCCATCGCGATGAAGCCTGCGACGAGAAGGAGGACGACGGCGCGGAGACGCTTCACGGGCGAACGTTACCGCAACGACTCACGGGCGGACGTTCAAATGCCCGAACGAACGCGGCTAACATCGCCCCGCCGGCCCGACCCCCGCCCTGCCCTACACCCTGAGGAGCCTTCCGATGTTCTCGCGCGACCGCCGCCTTCTTCTCCGCAGTTCGTTCGTTCTCTTCGGAGGCCTCGGCTTCCTGGGCTCGGGCCCCGCTCTGGCTCAGCCCGCCGCGGCTCCCCTGACCGCAGCCGACTACGCGAGGGCGGAGAAGTTTCTCGCCGCGGGCGTCAACCCTCTCGTGGTGGGCGGCAGCGTCAACGCAACCTTCCTGGCCGACGACCGCTTTACATATCGGAACGCCACCGCGGACGGATTCGAGTTCATTCTGGTGAATCCTTCGAAGAAGACGCGGGCGCGCGCGTTCGATCACGAGAAGCTCGCGACCACACTCGCCACCGCCGCGGGTGGGACGTTCGATCCGAAGAAGTTTCCGTTCCAGACCATCGAGCTTTCGACCGACGGCAAGTCGGTCTCCTTCGATGTCGAAGCGAAGCGATGGTCATGCGACGTCAAAGGACTCGCCTGCCAGTCGCCCGGCGCCGCGAAAGGCGAACGACCCGCTTTCGGCAGAGGCGGCGCGGGTGCAAGGGGAGCCGCCGCGAACAACGCGGTGACTTCGCCGGATGGCAAGAAGGCGGTCTTCATCAAGGACTGGAACCTCTGGGTGCGCGACGTGGCGAGCAAGGAGGAGAAACCGCTCACCACCGACGGGGTCAAGGACTTCGGCTACGCGACCGACAACGCGGGCTGGCGCAAGAGCGACCGGCCCGTCGTTCTGTGGTCGCCGGACTCGAAGAAGGTCGCGACGTTCCAGCAGGACGAGCGGAATGTGGGCGAGATGCATCTCATCGAGGCGAAGCCGGGCCGGTCGGTCCTGAAGTCCTGGAAGTATCCGCTGCCCGGCGATGAGGTGGTGGCGATGCTGCATCGGGTGACGATCGACGTGGAGACCGCGGCGATGGTGCGCTTCAAGATGGGGCCCGACTACCACCGCGCCATGCTCGGCGACGACTTCTCGGTGAGCGACATGATCTGGAGCCCGGACGGCGCGCGGCTCGCCTTCGTTTCCACATCGCGTGATCACAAGAAGGCGACCGTCCGCCTCGCGGACCTGGCGACGGGCGACGTGCGGACGCTCTTCGAGGAGTCGGAGAAGACGCACTTCGAGTCGCAGGCGGGCTGGCGCGTCCTGTGGGCCACCAGCGAGATCGTCTGGAACTCGCAGCGAGACGACTGGAGTCATCTGTATCTTTACGACCTCAATACCGGCGCGCTCAAGAACCAGATCACGTCGGGACCGGGACCGGTCACCTCGATCGTGCGGGTGGACGAGAAGGCGCGCACCGTCTATTTCACCGCGAACGGCCGCGAGGCCGGTCAGGACCCTTACTTCTCTCATTTCTATCGCATCGGCCTCGACGGGAAGGGGTACGCGTCCCTCACGCCCGATGACGGCCATCACAGCGTGCAGCTTTCGACAACGGGCCGGTACCTCGTCGATACATCATCGACGCCAGAGCGCGAGCCGTCGGTTGTGCTGCGCGATGCGGCCGGGAAGGTGGTGATGCCTCTCGAGAAGGCGGACATTTCCAAGCTCGTCGCCGCGGGATGGAAGCCGCCGATGACTTTCAGCGTGAAGGGACGCGACGGGAAGACCGACATCTACGGCCAGCTCTTCCGACCCACGAACCTCGATCCGTCAAAGAAGTATCCCATCATCAACCAGGCCTATCCGGGGCCGCAGTCGGGCAGCGTGGGCGGGCGAGGATTCTCGGCCGCGCGGGGCGATAAGCAGGCGCTGGCTGAACTCGGCTTCGTGGTGGTGTCGATCGACGGCATGGGCACGCCCGGGCGTTCGAAGTCGTTCCACGACGCGTACTACGGGGCCATGGGGCGCGACAACACTCTGCCCGATCAGGTCGCGGGCATGAAGGAACTGGCCGCGAAGTATTCCTGGATCGACATCGATCGCGCGGCGATGTGGGGACACTCAGGCGGCGGTTTCATCACCGCGGGTGCTTTGTTCCGGTATCCCGACTTCTTCAAGGTCGGCATCTCGGAATCGGGCAATCACGATCAGCGCGTCTACGAGGACGATTGGGGCGAGAGGTATCAGGGCCTGCTGGTGAAGGGCGAAAATGGCGCGCCCGACAGTTACGACGTGGAAGCGAACCAGACGGTGGCGAAGAATCTCAAGGGAAAGCTGCTTCTCATGCACGGCATGCAGGACGACAACGTGCCGCCCGAGAACACGTACCTCGTGATGGAGGCGCTCATCAAGGCAAACAAGGACTTCGACCTTCTTCTGCTGCCCTCACAGAGGCACGGCTACGGGACCGACGGCCCGTACGTGATGCGGCGTCGGTGGGATTACTTCGTGAAGCACCTGCTGGGGGTGGAGCCGCCCAGGGAGTACAAGATGGCGCCGGTGACGCCGCCGCGGCCTTAGCGCGGGACGGCGGTTTCGCGTCGTCGCGCCGTCGCGGTTGGAACTGGAGTTCGCGCTAGGCCCCGGCTTTCGCCGGGGTGACGTGGGTGTCCAATT
>CAYNHK010000148.1:0-11969 GCA_964396875.1 uncultured Acidobacteriota bacterium
CGGTCGCGGCGGCTATCGGGGCTGGGCCAACCGGCTCGCCGAACGAATCGCGCGGGATCAAGGAGGCCTCCTCTACGCGAACCTGGCGGTGCGCGGTCGAAGGTCCCGCGAAGTGCTGGAGGAGCAACTCGAACCGGCCCTCGCCATGAAGCCTGACCTCGCGATCGTTGTCTCGGGCACGAACGACATCCTGCGGCCGCGCTTTGACGCAGAAGAGACCGCGCGTGAGATCGAGCGAATGCAGCGCGCCTTCATCGAGACGGGCGCCACCGTGCTGAGCTTCACTCTCCCCGACCTCACTCCGGTGATGCCGCTCGCCCGGCCCTTGCGCGGGAGGATCCGGCGCTTCGCCAAAGAACTTGTCGCCGCGGGCCAACGAAGTGGCGCGCGGGTGATCGACTTCACGGCGCATCCCGTGGCTTCCGACCCGCGCTTGTGGAGCGAAGACCGCCTGCACGCGAATTCACTCGGCCACGCGCGGATCGCGCAGGCACTGGCCGAGGCCCTCTCTCTACCTCAGGCGGGGCCCGAGTGGGCGGACGCACTGCCCGCCGCGCCGTCCCGTGGCCTGTCAGGGGCCCTCGCTGGCGAGTTTCGTTGGGGCCGCGATTACCTCCTGCCCTGGTTGTGGCGGCACGCCCGCGGCCGTTCATCGGGCGATGGATGCGGCGCCAAGCGCTCCCGTCTCGAACCCGTAGCCGTGGTCGACCAATAAAACCCTCCTGGTCCCTTCGACACCCGGGACGGAGCTCCGTCTGGTGGAGCGCGAAGCCGCCCCTCGGGGGCCAGGAGCCCGTCTGCCGCGAAAGCTCCTAGACTCCGCGTCCATGAATTTGAACCAGAGATCGCGGCTCGCCCGATGACTTCCGCACCGCCCGACGATCCATCGCAGAAGCCACCTGGAAGCGGCGAGATCCGAATCGACCACACCGCCGGTGTCGAGCACGGCGCGACCCTCGAACGCGTGGAGCCCCCAGCGCACCCGGATACGATTCTCGAAACCGACGGCGTTCCGACACGGATCGGCCAGTACCGCATCCTCGGCATCGTCGGCGAGGGCGGAATGGGGACCGTCTACGAGGCCCAACAGGATCGGCCGAGCCGCACCGTGGCTCTCAAGGTGATCCGTGGCGGGGGCTTGTCAGCCTCACGCCTGCGGCGCTTCGAACACGAGTCCCAGGTGCTCGGCCGATTGCAGCATCCGGGCATCGCGCAGATTTACGAAGCGGGCACGGTCAAAGACGATCAAGGGCGAATGATTCCCTACTTCGCGATGGAGTTGATTCGCGGCACGAATCTCCTTCGCTACGCGACGAAGAAGAATCTCGGAACGCGGGAGCGGCTCGATCTGATGGCGAAGGTCTGCGACGCGGTGAATCATGCGCACCAGCGCGGCGTGATCCATCGCGACCTCAAGCCCGGCAACATTCTGGTCGAGGACTCGGGCCAGCCAAGGGTCCTCGACTTCGGCATCGCGCGCGCCACCGATTCCGACGTGCAGCAGACCACGATGCACACCGACATCGGCCAGATCATGGGCACGCTCCCGTACATGAGCCCGGAACAGGTGGGCGGCAACCCGTTGGACCTCGACACCAGAAGCGATGTTTATGCCCTCGGCGTCATCGCCTACGAGCTGCTCGCAGGCCGGCTTCCCTACAAGGTCGACGAGCGAATCATCCACGAAGCGGTCCGGATCATTCGTGAGGAGGAGCCGACATCCCTTTCGAGCATCAATCGCTCGCTGCGCGGCGATGTCGAGACCATCGTCGGCAAGGCGCTCGAAAAGGAGAAGGCCCGCCGGTATGAGTCGGCCGATGCGTTCGCGTCGGACATTCGTCGATACCTGAAGAACGAACCCATCGCGGCGCGGCCGGCCAGCACCTGGTATCAGACGAAGAAGTTCGCCCAGCGACACAAGGCCACGGTGGTCGGGCTCGCGACCGCGTTCGTGCTTCTCGCCGTGGGCCTGGTGGTGACCTCCTGGCAGGCGGCGCGAGCGCGCGCAGAACGCGATCGGGCGGAGAAGGTGGTGGCGTTCATGGATCAGATGCTGCAGGGCGCCGGGCCTTCGGTGTCGCTCGGGCGCGACACCGCCATCCTCCGAGAGATGATGGACGCGGCCGCGGCTCGCATCGAGAAGCGCGAACTCAAGGACGCTCCGGGCGCTGAGCTCAAACTTCGCGGCACCATCGGCGATGTCTATCGAGAACTCGCGGAGTTCCCGAAGGCCGCGAAGATGCTCGAGCCGGCGCCGGCGCTGGCGAGATCCCTCAAGAGTGGCGACTCGGCCGAGGCCGCCGATGCGCTGGCTCTGCTCGGGCTCCTCTACAAGGATCAGGCCAACTTCGAGAAGGGCGAGCCGGCCCTGCGCGAAGCCGTGGCCATGATGCGACGTCTGTCTCCCGAGGGTGACGCCACCGTCGCGGGAGGGCTGCGCGATCTCGGCGTCCTTCTCGCCGATCGGGGAAACAACAAGGAAGCCGAGTCTCTGATGCGAGAGGCTCTCGCCCTGTATCGGCGAACGCTGCCCGGCGACGACACGCGGATCGCGACGCTTCTCTCCGACCTCGGCGCCACCATGGAAGATCAAGGCAAAGGCGACGAAGCCGAGGCGCTCCATCGTGAGGCGCTGGCCATGAATCAGCGGCTTTTCCCCGGGGACCACCCCGAAACCGCCACCAGCCTCAACAACCTCGCCGTCGTGCTGAGGATGAACGAGGACCCCAAAGACGCGGCCGAGGCCAGAGAGCTGTTCCGAACCGCCCTGGAGATGAACAAGCGGCTGCTGCCAGGCGATCACCCCAACATCGCCTCCGGCATCAACAACCTCGCCTCGTTCCTCCAGGGCCAGGGCGAGTTGGTGGAAGCGGAAGCGCTCTATCGCGAATCCCTCGCGATGAGGCGGCGCCTCTTCCCCGGCGATCACACCTCGGTCGCCACCGGCCTCAACAACCTGGCCCTGCTGCTCCAAAGAGAAGATCAATACCCCGAGGCCGAGGCGATGATCCGCGAATCGCTGGCCATGAGGAGACGGCTGTTCAAGGGCGACCATCCATCTGTGGCCCTCGACTTGAACAACCTGTCCCTCCTTCTCCGCGACAAGGGCGATTTCGCCGCGTCCCTGTCTGTGGGCCAGGACGCGGTCGACATGTTCGCGCGCACTCAGGGGAAGGACTACTGGCTCACGGGCTACGCGCGCATGGGCCGGGGGCGCACTCTCGTCAGGATGAAACGCTTCGCGGAGGCCGAGAAGGAACTTCTCGAAGCCGAGCGCGTGATGGGCGCGCCCAAAGGCGTGCCTTCAGGCCGGCACAAGAGCTGCCTCGAAGCCGTGGTTCAGCTCTACGAAGCGTGGAACAAGGCCGCCCCGAGCGCCGGGCATGCGGCGAGCGTCGCGGCATGGAAAGCGAAACTCGACGCGGCTTCGTAGAAGGCCCCACTGCCCCTGTGATACTGACCTTCGTTCAAGGACCCCCGTCGGGTCTGCGGGCGAGCGACTCTCGCGCGAGGACCTGTACGGCAAACCTGGCAGGGGCCGATGAGGTTCGTCGATACCAACGTCCTCCTCTACGCCATCAGCAAGGATCCTGGCGAGCGCCGCAAAACCGATATCGCGATGGGCTGCGACACGCTTCTCTCCGAGGACCTGAGCGACGGTCAGTCATACGCCGGGGTCCGGGTACGGAATCCGTTTCGCGCGGCCTCGCGCCGGAAGACCTAGACTCCGCGGACCCGCTCAGCGCTTGCCGTCGAGCAATTCGATGGTCGCGACTGACGCCGGCCGTTGCTGCTGAATCCGGGCGGCCGCCGACTCCGCGGCGGCGAGCACGCGGAGAACGTTGCCTCCCGCCAGCTTGATGAGATTGGAGTCGTTCCAGCCCCTCCGGATCAGTTCGGCGAACAGCTCCGGGAACCGGCTGACGTCCTCGAGGCCCTGAGGCATCGGCCCTCCGTAGAAATCGCTGCCGATTCCGACGTGGTCGTGGCCGGCGATTCTGGCCACATGGTCCACGTGATCGGCCACCTGGGCGAGCGTCGCGGGCGGCGCCGGGCCGTGCGCCTTCGCGTAGTCCGCCTCGATCCGGGCGATCTCATCCCCGGTCTTCGCCCCCTGAATGAGCCGCTCCATCCCCTTGCCCCAGGCCGCTCTCTCCGCGGAGACGAACTCGGGAATGAACGTGACCATCACCACTCCGCCGTTCTTCGGCATTCGCTTGAGCACGTCGTCCGGCACGTTCCGCGGATGGTCCACCAGAGCGCGGGCGCTCGAATGAGAGAAGATAACCGGCGCCTCCGCGAGATCGAGCACCTGCCCCATCACCTGGGGCGAGACGTGGGAGATGTCCACGAGCATGCCGAGGCGATTCATCTCGCGGACCACCTCGCGGCCGAAGGGCGTCAGGCCGCCGTGCGCGGGTGTGTCGGTGGCGGAATCGGCCCAGTCAGTGTTCCGGCCGTGGGTCAGGGTCATGTAGCGCACGCCCAGGTCGTAGTAGGCGCGCAGTGCGCCCAGGCTGTTCTCCAGGGCCTGCCCGTTCTCCATGCCGAGAAACGAGGCGATCTTCCCTTCAAGGCGGGCGCGCGCCACGTCGTCGGCTCGCGTGGCCAGAAGAAAGACGTCGGGGTAGGCCGCGATCAGACGGCGGGTGGTGTCGATCTGCTCGAGTTGGGCACGCGCGGGCTGCTTCAGGCCCGAGGGAATCCACACGCTCCAGAACTGCCCTCCGACGAGGCCCTCACGAAGCCGGGGAATGTCGGTGTCGGCCTTTGCCCGACGCTGACGCAGTTCGTAGCGGCCAAGGTCGCCCTGGGCCTGCTCTGCGATCTGCTCGGGCAGGTCATTGTGACCATCGACGAGCGTCGCCCGCGCGAGAAGTTCACGCGCGTGACGCAGGGCAGCGTCCTCGGCGCTCGCGGTCTGTCCGGCGCTCACGGCCAGACACCCTGCCAGGAACGCGACTCCTTGTATTTTCATTTCAAGCCTCCGGCAACAGCTTAGCCGCCGCCCTCACGATTACACTCCGCAGTTCATGCCTTTGAACCCCGGCACGCGACTTGGCGCTTACGAGATCATGGCCGCTATAGGTGCGGGCGGAATGGGCGAGGTGTTCCGCGCGAAGGACGCGAAGCTCGGACGCGACGTAGCGATCAAGGTGCTGCCGGCGGCGTTCGCGCAGGACCCGGAGCGGCTCGCCCGATTCGAGCGCGAGGCCCGGCTGCTGGCTTCCTTGAACCACACCAACATCGCTCACATCTACGGGTTTGAGAGCGCTGCGCTCGCCGAGGGCACGACCGTTCACTTCCTCGCCATGGAGATGATCGAAGGTGAAGATCTCGCGGCGCGACTGAAGCGGGGTGCTATCCCCATCGACGAATCGATCGTCATCGCGCGGCAGATCGCCGAAGGGCTCGAGGAAGCCCATGAGCACGGCATCGTGCACCGCGATCTCAAGCCGGCGAACATCAAGCTCACTCCCGATGGCAAGGTAAAAGTCCTCGACTTCGGCCTGGCCAGGGCCTACGAAAGCAACGGAACGAGCAGCGCCCCGGACGTCTCTCATTCGCCCACCATGTCGCGCCACATGACCGAGGCGGGGATGATCATGGGCACCGCGGCCTACATGTCGCCCGAGCAGGCGCGAGGGAAGACCGTCGACAAGCGGGCGGACATCTGGTCCTTCGGCGTGGTCCTTTTCGAGATGCTCACCGGCGAGCGGCTCTTCGCGGGTGAGACCGTGAGCGACACGCTTGCGGCGGTATTGAAGGACGCGCCCCGGTTCAAGGACCTGCCGGCATCCACGCCGCCGCGGCTCCGTCGGCTCGTCGAGCGCTGCCTCGAACGCGACATCAGGGTGCGCCTGCGCGACATCGGCGAGGCCCGGGTGGAGATCGCGAAGATCGAGGCCGGCGCACCGGAATCGGGAGCGGTCATCGTTCCTGCCGGTGCGTCCTCCCCTCCGCCCACGCGTCGCGCGGCTCCCCTCATCCTCGCCACCGCGGCCGTCGCGATCATCGCAACGCTCGGTGTCGCGCGCACTTTCCTCTCCGGCGCCGCAACCTCGGGCGGCATCACACACGTCAGCATCGCTCTGCCGGACGGGCACGAACTGGGCGCGGTCCACCTGCGGCCGCTCGCCATTTCCGCGGACGGCAGCAGCATCGTGTACGTGGGCCTGCACGAGGGCACAAACCAGCTGTACCTGCGCTCACTGAGGGAGCCGCTCGCGAAAGTGCTCGAGGGAACGGAAGGCGGCGCGAGTCCCTTCTTCTCTCCGGACGGCAAGTGGATCGGCTTCTTCGCCGACCGCAAGCTCCGAAAGATTGCCGTGGGCGGCGGAGCGTTGCAGACACTGGCCGACGCGCCCTATCAGCGTGGGGGCTCGTGGGGAGGCGATGGCTATATCTACTTCGCGCCCGTCAACAGCAGCGGCATCTGGCGGGTTAGAGAGAGCGGCGGCCCGGCCGAGGAAGTCACGAGAAAGGACACCGCGAAGGGCGAGATCAGCCATCGCTGGCCTCACGTGGTCGCCGGCACGAGCACTCTCCTCTTCGGGATGTGGACCGGGCCCGGCGACGACGAGCAAAACGTCGCCGTACAGACGATCGGCGAGTCCAGGCATCACGTCCTGGTCACGGGCGGCGGGTCGCCCCGGCATGCCGCGACTCCGGGTACGCTCCTCTACACGCATTTGGGAACACTCTTCGCCGTGCCCTGGCGGCCGCCTCAGACCGATCTGGGCCAGGCCGTGCCGGTGGTCATGCCCGAGCAGACCTTCGACGCCGGCCTCAACGAGAATGGCGGAACCTATGACGTCTCTGCGAGCGGCACCCTTGCCTACCTCTCCGGCGGACGGGCCCGCAACTCCTCGCGCCTGGTCTGGATCGACCGCACCGGAAAGGCCACCCTGCCACCCCTTCCCGAACGCAACTACGACACGGCGGTGATCTCCCCAGACGGGCGGAAGGCAATCGTTCAGATCCGCGAAGGTGTGATCTCCTTCTGGATGTTCGACCTGGCCCGCAACACCCTGACGCCCATCGGAACCGGCGCCGGCAGCAGCCAGGCCCCGGTCTGGACTCCCGATGGGAGTCGAGTCATCTATCGAGCCACGCGCCGAGGCCTTCGCAACATCTATTGGCGGCCGGTCGACGGGTCCAGCGAAGAGGAAGCCCTGACCACCAAGCCGGATGTGCTCCAGTCGCCGTCCACCATCTCACCCGACGGCCGCTTCCTGGTGTTCAACGAGACCGGAGCCCAGGAGAAGGGCGGCAACGGACTCTGGGTCATGCAGCTCGACGGGGACCGGACGCCCCGACGTCTGTTCCCGCAGGCCGCCGACGAGGAGAACCCTCAGCTGTCGCCCGACGGGAAGTGGGTCGCCTTCGAAGCGCCCGTCTCGGCGCGAAAGGAGATCCACGTGTCGCCGTTTCCAGGGCCGGGCCCACGACATCAGATCTCGACCAACGGAGGAGCGGAGCCGCTGTGGTCGCGCGATGGACGGGAGCTGTTTTTCCAGGAAGGCGCAAAACTGATGGTGGCCGCGGTCAGGGCCAGCACGACATTCTCCAGTGAGCCGCCTCGCGTCCTGTACGAAGGACGCTTTCTGGCCGCGGTCAACAGCAGGACCGCCTTTAGCATCACACCCGACGGATCGCGTTTTCTGCGGATCCAGCGAGTCGAACCCGAGCGGGCCATCACGCGCGTGGATCTGGTCTTGAACTGGTTCGACGAGCTGAAGGCCAGAGCCCCGGGGCGCTGATCGGCTTCCCCAGGGTCTGACGCAGGCGAACTAGACTCCCCGCACCCCCTTGCCCATTTCCCCCGGAACCCGCCTCGGCCCGTACGACATCTCTGCCTCCATCGGCGCGGGAGGGATGGGCGAGGTCTATCGGGGACGCGACACCACGCTGAACCGTGATGTCGCCATCAAGGTGCTCCCCGCCGAGATGGCGAGCGACGTTGAACGGCTAGCGCGCTTCAAGCGAGAGGCTCAGGTTCTCGCCTCGCTCAATCACTCCAACATCGCCCACGTGTATGGCTTCGAGGGTGCCCAACTCCCCGATGGCTCGACCGCGCATTTCCTGGCGATGGAGATGGTCGAGGGCGAGGATCTCTCGGCGCGCCTGCGACGTGGTGCGATCCCGGTCGATGAGGCCATCGCCATTGCGCGCCAGATCGCCGAGGGCCTGGAGGAGGCGCACCAGCACGGCATCATCCATCGCGACCTCAAACCCGCGAACATCAAGGTGACACCGAGCGGGAAGGTAAAGATCCTCGACTTCGGGCTGGCCAAGGCCTACGAGAGCAACGGAACGAGCGGCGCCCCGGACGTCTCCCACTCGCCCACCATGTCACGCCACATGACCGAGGCGGGGATGATCATGGGCACCGCGGCCTACATGTCGCCCGAACAGGCGCGCGGGAAGGTCGTCGACAAGCGCGCCGATATCTGGGCCTTCGGCGTGGTTCTCTACGAGATGCTCACCGGGGCGCGCCTCTTCGCGGGCGAAACCGTCAGCGATGTGCTCGCCGCCGTGTTGCGGGCGGAAATCGACTGGAAAGTTCTTCCCCCGACCGTGCCCGCGGAAATCCGGCGGCTCATCGCACGCTGCCTCGAGCGGGATCCGAAGAACCGGCTGCACGACATCGCCGACGCTCGCATCACCATCGATGAGACGCTGCGGGGAGAAGGCGACGCCACGGCTCCGATCTCGGCGGTCAAGATCCCGTCGAGCCGAACATCTGCACTCCCCTGGGCCGTCGCAGCCCTCGCGGTGCTGGCGGCGGCCGCCATCGCGATTCGAGGTCCGGGCGCAACAAACGTTGAATCGCGCCCGCCTACGATCTTCGGCGTCCTGTTGCCGCCTGAGCAGTTTCTGGCGAAGGCGCAGTCGCCCATCCTCGACCTTGCCGCGGACGGGCGGACGCTTTTCTTCGTGGCCGAGGGCAAGGAGTCCTCCGGCATCTTCCGCCGTTCCTTCGATCGGCGCGCCATCACTCGCGTGGAGGGCACGGACGGGGCCGAGCACCCCATGGTCTCGCCGGACGGACGCTGGATCGCCTTCTTTGCCAGAGGAACCCTGCGCAAAGTTCCGGCCGAAGGTGGAACCTCAACCGTGGTGGCTCAGGCCCTAGCCCCGCGCGGCGGCGCCTGGGCGCCCGACGGATCCATCGTTTACGCACCGCTTTACACGGGAGGCGTTTTCCGGGTCGCCGCCAGCGGTGGCACTCCTGTGCCCATCACCAAGGTCGAGGTCGAAAAGGGCGAACGCTCGCACAGGTGGCCCCAGGTTCTGCCGGACGGACGAACGGTGCTCTTCACGGTCGGAAACGCGGAGAGTCCGGGCGAGTACGACGAATCGAACATCGACGCCCAACGTCTCGACACCGGCGAACGGAAGACGATTCTGAAGGGCGCGAGGATGGCCCGCTACACCTCCCTTGGCTATCTGCTGTTCCAGCGGGGCGCGGCGCTGCTCGCGGTGGCCTTTGACCCCCGGACTCTCACGGTCAAAGGCGAGCCCTTCGCCATCCAGGAGGGTGTGGGCGGCGACTCGAGCAGCGGAGCCGGGTACTTCAGCGTGAGCGACCAGGGCGTCGTGGCTCTGGTCCACGAGACCTCGATACCGAAGACGCGCGGACTGGTCCTGGTCGATCGCGCCGGACGCGAGACTCCGATCGAGACCGCGCCCGCCTCGTTCTTTCACCCGCGTCTCTCGTCCGACGGCTCGAAGATCTCGGTCGCCATCGGCGGGGGCAGCGCTTCGGATGACGACATCTACATTCTCGACGTCGCCTCTCACCGGATGCGGCGCCTGACCTTCGGCCAGGGACATGGCTTCCCCACGTGGAGCCTCGACGGAAAGCACATCCTCTTCCAGAACGGCCGCAGTGGTGAGACCGGCATGGGCATGAAGGCCGCCGACGGGAGCGGCGAAGACATCGCCATTCTGAAGACGAGCGAGTTCCAGCTCCCCGACTCATGGCACCCGGACGGAAAGCGGCTTGCAATCACCGACGCCACCCGGTCGATCGACATCCGGATCTTCGACACCCGTCCGGGCGGGAAGGTGACGCCCCTCTTCGCCAGTCCATCCGCCGGCGAATCCGCGGCCGCCTTCTCGCCCGACGGCCGTTACATCGCCTACCAGACCACCGAAACCGGCACGGACGAGGTGGTGGTCGAAACCTTCCCGCCGGGCGGCGGCAAGTGGCAGATCTCGACGGGCGGCGGCTCCATGCCCGTTTGGTCCCACGACGGGCGCGTCCTCTACTTCGTGAGCGGACAAACCCTGATGGCGGTCGACGCGGACACGCGGGGCGTCTTCAGTCCGGGCCCGCCGCGCGCCCTCTTCTCGGGACCGTACGACCTGCGCACCGTCATCCAGCGGAACTACGACGTGGGGCCGGACGGCCGTTTCGTGATGGTGAAGCGTCTGGTGAGCGCTTCGACTCCGGCCGAACTCGTCGTGCTCGACGGTTGGAACTCGGCGGGGAAACCGTAACCCTGACCCCGGCGCGCAATGGCGCGCTCGTAGCCGGGGCTTGTCTGCAATACACCGGCGTAGTACAGTCCCGCCCATGGCGCTCTACAGTATCCGATTGGACGAAGCGAGCGAGCAGGCCCTGATCGCGGCCGCCCGCTCGCGGAAGGTCACGCGCGCGGTCATCCTGCGCGAGGCCATCGCGGAGTATGGAAAGGGGGCGGGCCGGGTGGTTTCGCCCGCTCAGCAGTTCGCGCCCCTGATCGGCGTCATCGAGAACGGTCCCGGCCGGCTTTCGGAGCGCACGGGAGAGGCTTTCGGAGGCATCGTCGCTGCCGCGCAACGCCGTCCCAAATCGGCGAAGGCGCCCGCCGCCAAGGCGGCACGGGGCGTCCGGCGCAAGGTCCATTGATCCTCGTCGATGCCGGGCCGCTGGTGGCGCTGGCCGACCGTACCGACGCCCATCACAAGTCTTGTCTGAAGGCTCTTGGAGGTCTTCGCGATCCCCTGGGAACGGTCTGGCCCGCGCTGACCGAGGCCATCTATCTGGTGCAGCGCTGGCCGGTCGCCCAGATGGAGCTTCTGAACCTGGTGGAAAGCGGAGCGCTTCGCATCCTGCCCTTCGGTCGCGACGACATGCCAAGAGTGAAGGCGCTGATGACGAAGTACCGCGATCTGCCCATGGACCTCGCGGATGCGGCGCTCGTCCGGGTGGCGGAACGGGAGGGGATTCGGACGATCTTCACCGTCGACCGCAGGAACTTCTCCCTCTATCGCCCTCTGGGACTCGGGCGGTTCAAGATCATTCCCTGATCGCGCGTCGCTATACTGCTTCAATCCCTTGAATTTCCGGCCCTGTGTGGGCCACCCCAGTCCCCCGAGGTCCCTTGAACAGTCCTGAGTCTTCGTCCCGATTCGCGCCCGCCGCTCGCCTTGGCCCGTACGAAATCATCGGACCCGTCGGCAAAGGGGGCATGGGCGAGATCTACCGCGCCAAAGACACCCGCCTCGATCGGGAAGTGGCCATAAAGCTTCTGCCGCCGAACCTCGCGGGCGACGATCAGTTCCGGGCGCGTTTCGAGCTCGAGCCGGATGCAGAGCTCCGTGCGCTCTGCGCCGGGATCGACCTCTCCGACCTGCCCGGGGAACGCATCTTCGAGGAGATTCGCAAGTTGCTCCTGAAAGCGCGGCGTCCCTCGCTCGGTTTCGAGCTACTCCGCGAAACGGGCCTTCTCAGGTTTTTCCCCGAGCTGGCGGCTCTGGTGGGAGTCCCCCAGGACAGGATCTGGCACCCGGAAGGGGACGTCTGGGTCCACACGTTGCTGGTCCTCGACGAGGCCGAGATGGCGCGCCGCGGCGACGACGAGGAGGACCTCCTGATCCTCCTCGGCTGCCTCTGCCACGACCTCGGCAAGGCCGTCACCACGGTGGAGGCCGAGGGGCGGGTGCGTTCCCCCGAGCACGAGGAGCGCGGCGTGCCG
>CAYNHK010000149.1:0-11877 GCA_964396875.1 uncultured Acidobacteriota bacterium
TATCCGCACGAGATCCTGCACAACTGGTGGGGCAACTCGGTCTTCGTCGACTACGAGAGCGGCAACTGGTGCGAAGGCCTCACCTCCTACCTCGCGGATCACCTGATCCAGGAGCAGCGCGGTCGCGGCGCCGAGTATCGCCAGTCGACGCTTCAGAAGTATCGCGACTTCGTCAAGGAGGGCCGCGACTTCCCTCTCACCGAGTTCCGCTCGCGTCATTCCGCCGCCACCGAGGCCATCGGCTACGGCCGCACCATGATGGGTTTCCACATGCTGCGTCACGAAATCGGTGACGACAACTTCAAGAAGATGCTCCAGCGTTTCTATCGCGAGTACCGCGAGAAGCGAGCGACCTTCCGCGATGTTCAGAAGGTAGCGGAGACGGTTTCCGGCAAGGACCTGAAGCGCTTCTTCGACGACTGGATCACCCGGCCGGGCGCCGCGACCCTCGCGGTGGCCCAGCCTTCGGTCAAGAAGACCGCCACGGGTTTCGAACTGACAGGGACGCTTCAGCAGACTCAGTCGGGCTCGCCCTTCCTGCTCAACGTGCCTGTGGTGATCCGGACCAGCAAGGGCACGCAGATCGAGAAAATCGCCATGAGCACCGCGGCGTCCCCCTTCAGTTTCGCGTTCCCGGCGGACAAAGAGCCCCTCTCGATCGACCTCGATCCCGAGTTCGACGTCTTCCGCAAGCTCGATCCGCGCGAGACGCCACCCTCCATCGGCCAGATCTTCGGTGAGCCCGCGATCCTCGCCGTGCTCCCCTCGAAGGCGCCCGCCGACCGGTTGAAGGCGTATCGCACCCTCGTCGAAGGCTGGCGAACCGACACCCACGTGATCGACGTCAAGCTCGACACCGAAGTCACCGCGCTGCCGAAAGACCGCGCGGTGTGGCTGCTCGGCCGCGAGAACTCGTTCGCCCCTGCGATCTTCGGCCGCGTGCTCGACGGGGCTGCGACAGAAGTCCGGATCGACGGCGAGACCATGCCCCTTGCCGGCCATTCCCTGATTCTTACCGAGCGTCACCCCGGCAACGTCGAGAAGGCGATCGGATGGATCTTCGGCGAGCCTCTCTCGTCGATGCCCGGCCTCGGCCGCAAACTCCCCCACTACGGCAAGTACTCGTATCTCGGCTTCGACGGCGAGGAGCCGACCAACGTCCTCAAGGGTCAGTGGTCGCCGTCCGACTCGCCCCTCCATGTCGATCTCCGCGCCACCACCGCGCGCACCGCACCCATCGCGCCCATGGCGCTCAAGGCCCGCACGGCCCTCGCCGACCTTCCTCCGGTCTTCTCCCAGAAGTCATTGATGGAGCACCTCGAGTTTCTGGCCTCGCCCAAGCTCGAGGGCCGTGGCCTCGGCAGCCCTGGCCTGACCACCGCCGCGCAGTACATCGCCGACAAATTCAAAGCGATCGGTCTGCAGCCGGGCGGCGACAACGGCTCGTACTTCCAGAAGTTCACGGTCGACAAGGGACCGAATGGAGCGCCGGTCGAAACCGTGAACGTCATCGGCGTGATGCCGGGCACGAAGGCCGAGTGGAAGGATCAATCGGCGATCCTCTCCGCGCACTACGATCACCTCGGCCTCGGCTGGCCCGATGTCCACAAAGGGGATGAGGGCAAGCCCCACAACGGCGCCGACGACAACGCCAGCGGCGTTTCCGTGATGATCGAACTCGCGAAAGCGCTCAAGGCCGCGGGCCAGCCCTCCCGGACCCTGCTCTTCATCGCCTTCTCGGCCGAGGAAGTGGGCCTCAAGGGCTCGGCCTACTACGCCGATCATCCGCGGATGCCGCTCGATCAGCTCATCGGCGTCATCAACCTCGATACCGTGGGCCGGCTCGGAAACGACAAGATCTCCGTGCTCGGCACGGGCACGGCGTCCGAATGGCAGCACATCTTCCGCGGCGCGGGCTTCGTGACCGGAGTCGAGAATCGCCTGATTCCCGACTCCATGCAGTCCTCCGATCAGATGAGCTTCATCCGCAAGAACGTGCCCGCGATCCAGCTCTTCACGAGCGCCCACGCCGACTATCACCGGCCAAGCGACACCGCGGACAAGATCGACGCTGCGGGCCTGGTGAAGGTCGCCTCGTTCGCGCGCGAGGGCATCGCCTATCTCGCCGAACGCCCCACGCCGCTCACCAACACCATTCCAAAGACGGCGGGAGCGGCGGCAACGCCGGCGCCCGGAGGCGCTCCTGGAGCCGCCCAGGCCCAGGGACGGCGCGTGAGCTTCGGCACGGTGCCCGACTTCGCGTTCGCGGGTCCGGGGGCCCGGGTCGGCGGCGTGGTTCCAGGGTCGCCCGCGGAGAAGGCCGGTCTCAAGGAAGGCGACGTGATGATGAAACTCGACGCCACCGAGATGACCGGGCTTCAGTCGTTCTCCGACTTCCTGAAGACCGCCAAGGCGGGTCAGACCGTCACGGTGTCGGTGGTTCGCGACGGAAAGCCGCTGACCCTCAGCGTCACCCTCGTCGAACGCTGAACCCCGCTCGCGGGCGGAACCCTAGAGTCCCAACTCGTCGATCGGCAGCGGGCGGCCGAGCAGGAAACCCTGCGCGATGTCGCAGCCGGCGACCTCGAGAAACTCCCGCTGCGCCTCGGTCTCCACACCCTCGGCGAGTGCGAGGAGGTTGAGGCCGTGGGCCATGCCCATGATGCCGAGGACGATCGCGGAATCGGCCGGGCTCTCTCCCACGCCCGCGATAAATGACTTGTCGATCTTCACCATGTCGACGCTCAGCCGGCGAAGGTAAGAAAGCGAGGCGTATCCGGTGCCGAAATCGTCGACCGCGATCCGGACGCCCATGCGCCGCAGTTCGAACAGAACCGAGACAATCGTCTCGTCGTCCGCGATGGTGGCGCTCTCGGTGAGTTCGAGTTCGAGCCGCGCGGCCGGAAAATCATGGGCGGTCAGGAGCTTCTCGATCCGTTTGGGGAACTTCGGGTCGCGAAGCTGCAGGGCCGACACGTTCACCGCGAGCCGCGCATCCTTCGGGAAGCGGCGCGCGTCCGAGAGCGCCTGGCCCAGGACCCAGTCGCCGATCGACTCGATGAGCCTCGTCTCCTCGGCCAGGGGAACGAAGGTCGCGGGCGGCACGTCGCCCAGGGACTCGTCGTTCCAGCGCAGCAGCGCTTCGTAGCCCACGATCCGGGGGCTGCGCAGGTCGTATTGAGGCTGGTAGACGAGCGAGAACTGCGCTGTGCGGATCGCTTTCACCAGCGACTGTTCCATCGACAACCGCCGCTGCACCCGCTCGTTCATGTGCGGCGCGAACATCCGGTAGGTATTTCGGCCCTGTTCCTTCGACTGGTAGAGCGCGTTGTCGGCGTTCTTCACCAGAGTCTCCGCGTCGTCGCCATCGGTGGGCCATGAACTCACCCCGACACTGGTAGTCACGCGCAGGGTGTGGCCACCGATCTCCATCGGCTCGTTCATACGCGCGATCAGCTTTTCCGCCACCCGGGCCGCCACGTTCCCGTCCTTCACCCGGCCGAGAAGAACCACGAACTCGTCGCCGCCGAACCGGGCCACCGTGTCCTCCTCGCGCACCGTGGACCGGAATCTCAGGGCAACCTGCTTGAGGAGGAGATCGCCGATGGTGTGGCCAAGGGTGTCGTTGACGCGCTTGAGGTGATCGAGGTCGGCGTAGAGCACCGCGATCGGCTCGCGGTGCCGCCGCGCGCGGGCGAGGGCGAGATTGAGGCGGTCCGAGAAGAGGGTCCGGTTGGGCAGGCCGGTGAGCGGGTCGTGGTACGCCTGAAACTCGAGTTCGGCTTCGGCGTTCACGCGCGCCGTGATGTCCGAGAAGAAATTCAGGGTGGCCGGCCGGCCCTCCCAGACGATCGAGACCCCGGTCAGGTTCATGTGCCGGATTTCGCCGTTTTTCCGGGCGACCCTGAACACGTAGCTGCTCGGCAGAGTCTCGCCCTTGAGCCTCCGCAGGTGGCGGTCCACGACCATGGCGCGATCATCCGGGTGGACCAGTTCCACGAAGGGAAGGGCGCGGATTTCGTGGGGCTCGTACCCCGTGGCCTCCGACACGGCCCGGTTGAAGAAGACGATCTTCCCGTCCTGGGCCACGCCGATAGGCTCGGTCGCGTTCTCGAACAGCAGCCGGTAGCGTTCCTCGGACTTCTCCAGTTCGGCGGCGTAGCGAACCATGCCCGAAACATCGGTTGCGGTTCCCGTCACGCCCAGGAACTCTCCCGTGGGCGAGACCTCCGCGATGGCGTTGGCGTTGAGGTGGACGGGTGTGCCGTCTTTCCGCCGATGAACGGTTCGGTATCCCGTGATGCGCGAGCCCGCGCGGATCGCCTCGAACTGCTGCCGATCCTGCTGCGCCTGTTCCGGGGCCGAGAACTCGGCGAAATTCCGGCCCACCATCTCCTCCGCGGTGTAGCCGTAGATGCGCGTCGCCGCGGTGTCGTTCACGAAGGTGAAACGCCCCTCGGCGTCCATCGACCAGATCAGGTCGTTCGAAAGCTCCACCAACCGCTTGTAGCGGTCGGTATCGATGAACTTCCGGGGCTTGGGCGGCATGGGCAGGGCGTTCTCACGGGGCCCTTCGCAACCGCGAGACCCCGGCAGTGAAGTTGGCGGAGCATACCTGTCCAAACCCGATTCAGGCGGTCTTGACGATCTCCCGTACGAACACCCAGGCGGTGTCGTTCGACTTGTTGTAGAAGAGGGTTACGGTCACGTTGCGGGGCGCCATCTTGAAGTCGAACAGGTAGGGGAAGACCTCGTGGAGTTCCTTGTTCTTGATGCCCTCATGGAACTTGCCCGCGAACTCGCGGACGTTGGTGCAAGGCGCCACTTCTTCGAAGAAGTTCCGGCCGATTACGCTTTCGGGCTTGCGGCCGGTCAACTTCGCCTCGTAGTCGTTGAACCTTAGGATGGTTCCCTTCGCGTCGAGCTGGATCGCGCCAAAGGGGAGCGCATTCAGTTCCCTGGGCTGCATGTGGTCGATCCGCTCGAGGTCGGCGCGGCTCAGGGTGGTGGTTTCCTGGTTTGTCATAGGTCTCCTGATCTGGGTGAAGGAACCGTTGTTCCCTGGAAAGGTCGTGGGGGGTTGGCGGCCGGGCGGGCGCACAGGAAGCCCTGAGCGAGATCCGCGCCGTGGGCCTCGGCCCACCGCCACTCGCCTTCGGTCTCAACCCCTTCCACCACACTTGTCGCCCCCACTTCGCGCGCGAGGTCCAGGAGTTTCTCCACGACGACCGCCTTGTAGGGATCCTCGTCGATACCGCGGATCAACTCCATGTCCAGCTTGACGAAGTCGGGCCGCAGGCGCGCCAGCAGGTTGAGGGAACTGTAGCCGGCGCCCAGGTCGTCGAGAGCGACGCGGAAACCGCTGCGGCGATAGAAGGAGAGGATGCCGAGAAGGTGATCGACATCCCGGACCTCATCGCTCTCGGTGACCTCGAAAACGAAGCGGGAAGGTGGCAGCCCCGCCTCCTCGACCGCGCTCACGGTTGAGCGCAGGCAGAAAGCGGGATCGTAGACGGAGTTCGGGGTGAAGTTGATGAAGACGTTCGTCTCCACGTGCTTCGCCACCACCGCCCCGATGCTCGCGATGCGCGCGGCGCGGTCGGTCTGGAAGATCACGTTGGCGTCACGGGCGGCGCGGAGGATGGCCCCTGGGGAAATCAACGAGCCGTCGATCTCGCGGCCGCGAAGAAGGGCCTCATATGCGAAGACTTCAAGGGGCTTTTCGAAGCTCACGATCGGCTGGAAGTGGGTTTCGATGCGGCCGTCGCGCAACATCTCGACCACCCAGTCTCCGCTCGATCGCGCGACGAAAGTCTGCAGTGATTCGAACCGGAGGAGGTCCTCGAGGGAGGGTTCAGCGCCTTCGGGCAGAAGCAGGCACTTTCCATCCGCGAGTTCAAGACGCGAGAGCGCACCGGAGAGATCGACCGCAACACGCCTCGCCGCACCCTCGCCAAGGACGACGCCCAGAATGCCCCTTGGCGCCGGCGCGGCGGGAAGGCCCATGCGGGAGAAGAGGCCTTGCATCTTCGTAAGGGCGTGGCCGGGAGGAGGAGCGATGAAGAGGGTCCCCTGCGGCAAAGGCGCGGGCAGCACTTCACACTTCTCGCAGGCCGGCAGCGGACGGCGCGCCGATCCCGTATCCGTGACCGAGCCGATCGGCCCGGTGGGACGCCGGTGCGGCCGCGTGGAAACGGCGGACGGCGGCAGGGGGGCCCCTTTCTTCACCCGCAGATCATAACGGTCCGCGGGGATCGTGCCAAATTTACGAGAAGCTTTTGAACAGGTACGTCACGGGTAGATGCGATACAACATCCGGGGGAAGGCGATGGTCTCGCGAAGATGATCGATGCCGCAGATCCAGGTCACGAAGCGCTCGACCCCAAGGCCGAATCCCGCATGGGGCATGGAACCGTACTTCCGCAGGTCGATGTACCAGCGGAACGCCTCCTCGGGAAGACCGTGATCGTGGAGCCGCTTCAAGAGGAGGTCCGGATCGGAAATACGCTCTCCGCCGCCCACGATTTCGCCATAACCCTCAGGCGCCAGGATGTCCGCGGAAAGCGAGTACTTCGGATCCGTCGGATCGGGTTCCATATAGAAGGCCTTGATGGCCGACGGAAAACGATGGACGATGATGGGCTGGTCGAACGACTCGGCGAGCACGGTTTCGTCCGTTCCGCCAAAGTCGCTTCCCCACTCGGTCTTCGAGCCTTTCTCGCGGATGATCCGGATGGCGTCGTCGTAGTGAACCCAGGGGAAAGGAGTCTTCACCTTCTCGAGGCGTGTGACGTCGCGGCCGAGGCGCTCGAGTTCGAGCTTCCTCGTGGCCAGCACGCGCTGGATCGCGAAACAGATCATGTTCTGCGCGACCTCGAAGGCATCCGCCAGATGGGCGAACGCCATCTCGGGTTCGAGCATCCAGAACTCGGTCAGGTGGCGTCGCGTCTTTGACTTCTCCGCCCGGAAGGTCGGTCCGAAGCAGTACACCTTGCCGTGCGCGGCGGCGTTCGCCTCGTTGTAGAGCTGGCCGCTCTGGGTCAGGTACGCGGTTCCCTCGTCGAAGTAGGGCACACCGAAAAGCGTCGTCGTCCCCTCGCAGGCCGCGGGCGTGAAGATGGGCGTATCGACGAGAGTGAAGCCCTGTTCGTCGAGGTAGTCGCGGAAGGCCTTGATGACGGTGTGGCGGATGCGGATGATGGCGTGCTGCTTCTCGGACCGCAGCCACAGATGCCGGTTCTCCATGAGGAACGCGGTGCCGTGATCCTTGGGGGTGATCGGAAAGTCGTGAGTGGACTGGATGACCATGGCGTCCTTGACATCCACTTCGAAGCCGCCGGGCGCGCGTTTGTCCTCCTTCACGACACCCGTCACTTCGACCGAGGACTCCTGTCCCGACTTGTCGAGCGAAGCCCATGCGTCCTCGCTCACCGCGGCCTTCGAAACCACGGCCTGGGCGAAGCCGGTGCCGTCGCGAAGGATGAGGAACTGCAGTTTCCCGCTGCTCCTCTTGTTGTGAATCCAGCCCTGCACCTTCACGGTCGAGCCCACATGGCTCTTGAAGTCCTGGATACGTGCGATGGCGGTCATTTCAACTCCTCGAGGTGGCGGCGCAGGACG
Organism: uncultured Acidobacteriota bacterium; assembly: GCA_964396875.1. Taxonomy (GTDB): domain Bacteria; phylum Acidobacteriota; class Vicinamibacteria; order Fen-336; family JAGNNV01; genus JAGNNV01. Next base: position 7,621 of record CAYNHK010000149.1, read on the forward strand.
GTGGCCAGCGAAGCAAGTTCCGGATGACGGTCCAGATTGCACTTCACGTGGGCCAGGGTGCCGGGAATGTAGGGCAGGTAGACGGGGTTCGACCGCACCACGGCCATGTAGCCGAAGGTGCCGAGCGCCTTCAGGTTGCGCTGAATCGACATCAGCTCGAAGCGTTGAGCGAAGGTCTCGCGGGTCTCGTCGGGCGCGCCCTTCTGCCGGAACTCCTCGGCGCGGTCCTGTACGAACTCCTCGCCGAGGGTCACGTAGGAATCACGCAGGAGGGAGGCCAGATCGTAGGTGGCCGGCCCCATCCGGGCATCCTGGTAATCGATCCAGTAGAGACGCCCGTTGTGGTGCATGAGGTTGCGGCTGTGGTAGTCGCGATGACACAGGACGCGCGGCCAGGACGCGATGTTCGCAGCGAGCGAGTGAAACCCTTCGGCGAGTTTCGAGCGGTCCTCGACCGAGAGGTCCACCTTCCGATGAAGCTCGAGGAAGTGCTTCTCGAAGTAGTGAAGCTCCCACGACAGCTTCTCGATGTCGAACGCGGTGTGAAAACACACCGAACGCTGAGGGACTTTGGGAGCCTCCCGCTGGGCCAGGACGATCTCGTCGATCGCCTCCCGATAGAGATCCACCTTGTGTTGCTCGGAGGCGTCGCTCAGCACGTGCTGAAGAGTGAGATCGCCCAGGTCTTCCTGTTCGTACACGCCGAGCGGGCCGTCGTGGTCGAGAAGGCGCGGCACGGGCAGACCCATCTGGATGAGGGACTGGCCTACCGTGTAAAAGGGCGTGGAGGTGGCATCGAAGGGGTCCGGGTAGAGCGCGACGATGGACGACGGCCCGGATGCGGGCTTGAGACGGAAGTAACGGCGGGTCGACGCGTCCCCGGAAAGCGCCACCACCTCGGTGGCGGCCGCTGCGGATCCCTTGCGGGTGCGCAGGAATTCGGACAGCCGGATGTCGAGTTGGGGTTCTTTCATTGATTCAATCTTTGCCAATGGCGACGCGCGTCTTCGGCCCGAGGATAAGGCCTGCGTACGTTCCCTTCTCCACCTCGGTCCCCGACATCACGATGCAGTTGCGCAGGCTCGCGCCGGTCTTGACGAGCGCTCCGTCCCAGATGACGCTGCCCTCGACCCGGGCGAGCGGCTCGATCACCGATCCCGCTCCCACCACGGAGCGGGAGACGCGGGCGCCCTTGCCGAGGCGCACCGAAGCGTCGATCACGCAGGACCGCTTCCGCCCATGGTCGTTCAAGAGCCTTCCCTGCGCCTTCAAGTAGCCGCCGGGCGAACCGAGATCGTGCCACACCCCCGCCTGACGGATTCCCTGCAGGTGCGCGCCTTCCCGCAGGAGGGGGATGTAGAGGTCCCCCACCGTGTCGGAGGCCCCCTGCGGCAGGCGATCGAGAATCACCGGCTCGATGATGTGAACGCTGGCGAAAAGCGACACCGCGCCTTTGCGACTGGACGGCAAACCGCGGATCGACAGGATGCGCCCCGAGCGATCGGTCACCACCGGCTTGTATTTCGCGGGATTCGTGTTTGGTTTGAGCGCGAGAGTCGCGAGCGCGCTGGTACGGCGGTGACAGGCCACCATCCCCTTGAGGTCGAAGTCGAAGATCACGTCTCCGTTCACCACGAAGAATGGACTGCGTCCCACCCACGACCGCACCTTGCGCAGCGCGCCGCCGGTGCCGAGGATCGCGGTTTCCCGGGAGTATTTGATCTTGAGACCGAGGTCGCCTTCTGGGATAGCCGCGCGGATCGTCTCCGGGCGATGGTGGAGGTTGATCATCACCTCGCTCACGCCCGCGCGCTTGAGTTCCCGGAGAGTCCTCACGATGAGCGGTTCGTTGAGGACGGGCAGAGCCGGCTTCGCGGTCTTGTCGGTGAGCGGACGCATGCGCGTGCCGAGGCCCGCGGCCAGGATAACCGCCTTCATGCCCGGGTTTTCCTTCGGGCGAACACCATGTCGCCGGCCCGGCCCGCCGCGAACCAGAGGGCGGGATAGGAGTCGCTGACAAAACGAGCCGAGCCGAGGCCGAGCGTTTCCGCCACGCGATGGATCTCCCGCGACGTCCCCTCTATCTCCACGAAGCGGTCCAGCGGCGTTTCGTCAAGACACACCAGGCACTCTCCGACCCGCCAGACCTCGCGAAACTTGTCGTAGCGAAAGCTGGGGCGCAGGCCCAGGGCAACGAGGATCCGGATCAACATCTCCGGCGAATCGACGGCGGTCTCGAGTTCCTCGCGGGACTTGAGGCCGCCCGATACGCGGGCCACACCCTTGAGCGTCACCGAACCACGCTCGCCGTAGCTGCGAACCCGGAAGGATTTCCCGGACAGACGGAGGGGATCGCCAGGGAAATCGAAGAGCGTGTTGCTCTCAAAAGCGCGTGCGCTGAGCAGCCGTCCGGAAAGAGCCTGGAGCTTGCGCCGCACCGTCGTCAGAGACGCAACACGGATCTTTGCCTCGGTTTCGACGGGGCTTGCGGCAGGCTTTCGCTTTGACGGCATTTCAGGGGGGGGGCGCGAAGATTAGCAAAAGCCGTGGGCCTGGTTGCGGGGATAGCATCTCCCGACCAGCCATGACGCCGCGTGGAACCGCATGACGAGCCGGGAGAACCCCGAAGGGCTGCTCGCAGTCGCGGAGATGGCGCGACGCGCGGGCGACCTCGCCCTTGCCCGGCGGCTGCTGAACGAGGCCCGATCGCTCTTTCCGGACCGGGCGGAGGTTCACCTCGCGTTCGGCCAGGACTGCCTCGCGGATGACGACATCGATCGCGCGCGCGCGGCCTTCGCGCGCGTGGTCGAACTCGATCCCAAGAACGTGCGCGGCTGGATCAACTACGGCGCGACCTGTGGCGAGGTGGAACTCGCCGACGAGGCGGCCCGGGCCCTTGAACGTGCGCTCGAACTCGACCCCACATCGCGCGACGCCACCTCGAACCTCGGGGTTCTTCGCCGCGAAGCGGGACGACTCGATGACGCGGAGAGCCTCTTCCTGCGCGTGATCGCGATGGATCCCGACTTCGTCTTCGGGTACTACAACCTCGCCCACTGCCTCTTTCTCGCGGGACGCTTCGCCGAGGCCGCGGAGTTCTACCGCGCGGGACTCAAGCGGGATCCGGCGAAGACACCGAATCAGAATGCACGGCTGGCGTGGGCGCTTCTCGCCGCAGGAGAAGAGCTGGAGGCGAAGCGGGAATTGAGACGGGCCCTGGACCGGATCACGCCCGAGGAGCGAGATGCCCTCGTCGAAGAGGCGGAGGAAGTTCTAACGGCCATAGCAGCCGCAAAGCCGGACGCGAAAGCGGCCGTGGACGAGGCCAGAGCGATGGCGCGTAGCCACCGTGCTTGGTAGTTGGGGGCGGGGGTTGCTTCGTCGGAACCCAACCGTTCCCCTCCTCGCAATGACGCTAGTCCAGGTGACCCTTCTCTGAATCCCCCATCTCCACCTTCGCCTTCGGGAAGTACTCCTTCCAGCGGTCGTTCACCTTCTTCGCCGTCGCGTCGTCCGCGGAGAGTTCCTTCGGGAACCAGGGTTTCGTCCTCGCGTCGATCACGATCGGGGGCGACAGGGCGACGTGGTTCGCGACGATGTTCTGACGCGCGCCGTGGATATCGCGGGCCGGTTCGAATCTCGTGAACGTGGTCCACAGGAAGTTGATCGTCGATCGCGCGGCGCGCGCAGGCTCGTCGGAGAGCACCACCAGCGGCCACGCCGCAAAAGCAGGATCCGCGGCTATCCGGGCGACCACCGCCGCCTCTTCCTGATCCGTGCCGCGATAGGGCGACGCGCCCACAATCAGGCAGCCAGGCGAGAACACACGAACGTCGGTGACCGACGGGCCCGGGGCGCCCTTGAACTCCCGCGGCAGTTCCCGCTTCTTCGGTCCCACTCCCATCCACACGCCCTTCGACCCGCGATTGATCGTGGGCGTGGTGTAGTCGAGGGAATCCATCGACAGATTCGGGAAGACAAAAAGATCCGTCTCGGGCGTCGTGCGTTCGAGGATGTGAGTCAGAGTCGCGCGGAAATCCTTGAGGTCGATCCCGGCCGATGAGTCGGTCAGAAGCAGGAACTTGGTGAGGGAAAGCTGGCCTTCTCCGAGGATCCGGAAGGCGCTCGCCATCGCTTCGCGCTCGTAGCGTTCCTGCACGATGGCCGCGGCGAGGGAGTGATAGCCGGTTTCGCCGTACGACCACAAAGCCTTGACCTGCGGCATGACCAGCGGGAAGAGAGGCGAGAGCAGGTCCT
>CAYNHK010000150.1:0-11855 GCA_964396875.1 uncultured Acidobacteriota bacterium
GAGCAGGGGGTTGGCGCCCATCTCCGGCGTTTCCCCAGCCTTTGGCATCAGGCCTTCGCCGAGGCAGACCATGATGGCGTGGTTCTCCGGCAGCTTGCGGCTGAAGTGCCACAGCGCTTCGCTCGTCACGTAGGCGGAGATCGCGTCCGCGTCCTTCTTGACCTGGTTGAGGGTTTGTTTGTCTGCGCCGCGTCCTTCACCGAACCGCGCAAAGAGCCGCGTCCCAAGCGCCGTGACCGCCGCGGTCATGGCGAGGGATCGCCGAATTTCTCCGGGAACGGAGTCGAAGGCCTCGTACCCGGTTCGCGATCCGGGACGCCAGGAGACCTCGACATCGTCAAGCCAGAGATGAAAACGCAGCAGGATCGAACGGGTGTCGAACGCCCACTGGGCGATCAGGTCCTGTTTGGTCGGTTCTCTCATCCTCGATTCCCTCGTTTCGATCCCATAGATGCGCCGCCTTGGACATTACTTCACTCCCCGTGTGAAATGGCCGCCTGGGTGGAACCGTACGGTTCCGGACGTGAACGTACGAAGGCGTACGAAAAAGGGGGAAAGGTGCGACCTAAACCTCTTCGAATCGAGCGGCTTGGGGTGGCATGTGGGTTGCTCAACACCCCGCAATGGACCGAGGCATCGACCCCGTTTTCGCGGCGGCGCGGAAGCGCCGACGGCTGGGCGTGGCTGCCGCGGTCATCGCGTTCGTCGCCCTCGCCTTCAGCTATGGACCGAGCCTGCTCAAGCCGTCGGTTCCAAGATCGCGCCTCCGCATCGAGAAGGTGGACCGCGGCCCGGTCGAAGCTTCGATCGCGGCGAACGGGACCGTCACTCCCGACCTCGAGGAAGTGATCGCGAGCCCGGTGGACGCGCGGGTGACGCGGATCCTCAAGCGCGCGGGAGATGCGATCAAGGCAGGACAGCCCATCGTGGAGCTCGATCTTTCGGAGTCCGCCCTGGCCCTCGAACGCGTCGATCGCGACGTTTCCCTCAAGCGGAACGAACAACAGCGTTCGCGCCTCGACCTGCGCAGGACTCTTGCCGATCTCGACGCGGCCACCGAGGCCAAGCGGCTCGAAGTCGAGTCGCTCCGGGCCCGGCTCGCGCAGCAGACCGAGCTTGCCGCTTCGGGTCTGGTCTCGAAAGACGGCCTGCGCGAGGCTCAGCTGAACGAGGCGCGCGCCGCCCTCGAACTACAGCGCCTCATCGCCTCGCGGGAGATCACCGAGGAGATGAACAAGGCGCAGATCGATGGAATGAACCTCGAACTCGCGACCCTCGAGGGCCAGCGGCGCGAAGCTCGTCGCGTGCTCGAACTCGGCTCGACCCGGGCGCTGCGCGACAGCGTCGTGACCTGGACGGTGACCGAAGCCGGCGCGCTCGTCCGGCGTGGCGAGCCGCTCGCTCGTCTTTCCGATCTCAAGTCGTTTCGAATCGAGGCCACGGTCTCCGCGGTTCACGGCCGGTCGCTCCGCCCCGGACTCGAAGCTCTGGTCCGCATCGGCACGGTGGACCTCCGCGGGGAAGTCAGCACGGTCGAGCCCACGGTGCGCGATGGCGTGATGCGCCTCTGGGTCCGGCTCGAAGATGCGACGAACACCGTCCTCCGCCCGAGCCTCAGGGCGGATGTCCAGATCGTCACCGATCGCCGCGCCGATGCGATCCGGGTGGCGCGCGGGCCGTTCCTCAGTGGAGAGGCCGGCCAGGACGTCTTCGTGGTTCGCGAAGGCCGGGCGTTCCGGACCCGGGTGGAACTCGGCCTCATCGGCTACGACGTGGTCGAGATCACGCGCGGCCTGGAGGCGGGAGACGAAATGATCGTCTCCGACATGACCAACTACCTTCATGCACGGGAGCTGAAACTGAAATGAGCGTTCCAATGATCCGCCTCGCCGAAGTCGAGAAGGTCTACCGCACCGACCGCATCGAAACGGTGGCGCTGTCCGGCATCAACCTCGAGGTCGATGAGGGAGAGTTCGTCTCCATCATGGGGCCGTCGGGCTGCGGCAAGAGCACGCTCATGCACTTGATCGGGCTCCTCGACGCGCCGACCAAGGGCACGATCTCCCTCGGCGGCGCCGCGGTCACCGACGCCTCCGACAGGGCGCTCGCTCGATTGCGCAACGAGTCGATCGGCTTCGTCTTTCAGTCCTTCCATCTGATCCCCGATCTTTCCGTGGTCGACAACGTGGAGATTCCCCTTCTCTACCGGAAGGTCGGGGCGGGAGAGAGGCGGAAGGCGGCCGAGGCCGCGCTCGAACGCGTGGGCCTCTCCGCCCGCAAACATCATTTCCCGTCCCAGCTCTCGGGCGGCCAGCAGCAGCGCGTCGCGATCGCGCGCGCGATCGTCGGCAAGCCCCGCATCCTCCTCGCCGACGAGCCCACCGGGAATCTCGACTCCCAGATGGGCGACGAGATCATCTCGATCCTTCAAGACCTCAACACCAAAGAAAAGACGACGCTGGTCATGGTGACTCACGATCCGCGCCAGGCCGAGAAGACCGCGCGCACGATCCGGATGTTCGACGGCCGGCGCGTGAACTAGCCGGGCCATGAAACGAACCCCGGCGTGTCCCGGCGAAAGCCGGTTCCAGATTAGAGAAAGACCATGCTCAAGAACTACCTGAAACTCAGCCTGAAGATCCTCGGCCGGAGGAAGTTCTTCACCTTCGTGAGTCTTTTCGGAATCGGCTTCACGCTGCTCGTGCTCATTCTCTCCGCGGCGGTCCTCGACCACATCTTCGGGGCCTACCCTCCGGAGACGCGCGCCGACCGGACACTCTCGGTCTACACCGTCCGTATGACCGGGGACGATTCTCAATCGACGGGACCGGGCGGTTTCGCGCTCTACGACCGTTACATGCGCGACATTCCGGGCGTCGAGCGGATGGCGCTCATGACCATGCCGCAGCACGTGGTGTCGTACTGGAAAGGCTCGCGCATCCAGTCCGCGTTGCGCAGGACCGACGCCGACTACTTCCGGATCCTCGACTTTCAGTTCATGGAGGGAGAGCCCTTCGGCGATGCGGATGTGAACGACGGCCGCTTCGTCGCGGTGGTCAACGAGTCCACTCGCCGGAAGTTCTTTGGCGATCGGCCCGCCGTGGGGCAGACCCTCGAAGCGGATGGACAGAGCTTCAGGATCGTGGGCGTCGTGCCCGATGTGCCGGTCTTTCGCCTGCTTTCGACCGGGGACATCTACGTCCCGGTCACCACCAGCAAGACCGACGAATACCGCACCCGGATTCGCGGCGGCTTTCTCGCCATGTTCCTGCTCGAGGACGCGAGCCTCGCCGAGAGCGTGCAGCAGGAGTTCAAGGCCCGGCTTGGCAAGGTCGACCTGCCTCCGAACTTCAAACGCGTTCTCGCGGTGCCCGAATCGGTGTTCGGCACGTTCGCCCGCCTGATGGTCAATGACTTCGAGTCGGACGATGCCGCGGCCCGGCTCCTCGCCATCCTGCTCACCATGGCCGTGTTGTTCATGGTCCTGCCGGCGGTGAACCTGGTGAACCTGAACGTCAGCCGGGCTCTCGAGCGCGCTTCAGAGATCGGCGTGCGCCGGGCCTTTGGCGCTTCCGGACGCGACCTCCTCCTCCAGTTCCTGTTCGAGAACGTGGTGATCTCGGTGGTGGGAGGCGCGCTCGCGCTGGTGGTGGCGGCGGGAGTGCTCGCCGCGCTCAACGGCGCCGACCTCGTCCCCTACGCGCATTTCGCCCTCAACCTGCGGATCGCGGCGTGGGGCTTCGCGTTCGCCCTGATCTTCGGGGTCATCTCCGGGGTCTGGCCGGCGTGGCGGCTTTCCCGGCTCAAGCCCATTCAGGCTCTTGGAGGCGCTAGATGATTCGACATCTTTTCAAACTGATCTGGAACCGCAAACGGGCGAGCGCGCTCGTGATCGTCGAGATCTTCGTCTGCTTCCTCGTCCTGTTCGCGGTTCTCACACTTTCGATCTACACGTACCAGAACTACCACCGGCCGATCGGGTTCGCTTATCGGAATATCTTCTCGCTCGACATCACGTTCGTTGAGAGTAGAGGCGACGGCGGCAACACCTCGCGCACCGGTCCCGCCACGGCCGAGCCGGCCCTTGACAACCCATATGAGGCGCGCCAGAGGGCCCTCCTTCAACTCGTGAAATCGGATCCGGCGGTCGTGAATGCGGCCTGGGCCGCGCCCCTGCCGTTTTCCCAGTCGAACGAGACGCGCAACTACAACTTCCGCAAGCGTCCCATCCGGTACTCCCTGGCCCGCTGCACCGACGAATACAAGGATGTGATGGGCCTCGAGATCACGCGCGGGCGGTGGTTCTCGTCCGAAGACGATGGCGGCGGATACGAGGCGGTCGTGATCACACAGGCGCTTGCGGCACATGCGTTCGGCGACGAGGACCCGGTCGGCCAGAGCCTCACCGGGGACCGCTCGGAGGGCGACGCCACTCCCGAAACCGAGCGACGTGTGGTCGGCGTGATCAAGGCCTTCCGTCAAAACGGCGAGACCGAGACCGAAGAGCGGTATGCGCTCACCCGGCTCGACTACCCGAGCGCCCGAATGCGCCGCATGGACAGCATGGCGCTCTTGATGAAGCCGGGCGCGGACGCGAACGTGGAGGCGCGGCTCGTCGCATCACTGCTCGCGGCCGCTCCCGACTGGTCGTTCAAGGTCGAGCAGATGCCCGCCTCCGCCGAGTTCATCCGCAGGGTCTACCTCGCGCCCATCGGCATCGCCGCGGTGGTGGCGGGTTCCCTCATCCTTATGGTCGCCCTTGGCCTCTCCGGCGTCTTGTGGCAGAGCGTGACCACCCGCATCCGCGAGATCGGGGTTCGGCGCGCGCTGGGCGCCTCCGCCGTCGATGTCCGATGGCAGGTGATCGGCGAGTTGATGGTGATGGCGACCATCGCGATGGCGGCCGGCACACTCGTCGTCCTGCAGTTCCCCTTCCTCGATCTCCTGGGTCCGGTCCCGACGAGTGTCTTCGCTGCCGGTCTTTCCCTTACCATTGTGGCGCTCTACGGGCTCGCCCTGGTGTGCGGTCTGCACCCGGCGCGCCTGGCCACCACCGTCCACCCCAGCGAGGCTCTTCGTTACGAATGATCCTGATCGTCGATGACGACGTCTCGGTCCATGCATCTCTCGGCCTTCTGCTGAAGCAGGCGGGGTACGCCTGGTTCGCGGTTCCAGATGGTTCCGCGGCGCTCTCGTGGTTGAAGGCGAACCCGTGCGACCTCGTTCTCCAGGACATGAATTTCAGCCGCGAGACCAGCGGCGCCGAGGGCCTGGCCCTGCTGCGCGAGATCCGGGCCGCGCATCCGGCGCTCCCGGTGATCCTGATGACCGCGTGGGGATCGATCCCGCTCGCGGTCGAAGGAATGAAGCACGGCGCGGGCGACTTCATCACCAAGCCGTGGACGAACACGCAGGTGGTTCAGTCGGTGGAGACGGCCCTTGGTCTCGCGCGGTCTCCCGGGCCTGATGCCCCCGCGGCGTCGCGAGAGCAACTCGACAACGACTACGACTTCGCGGGCCTCGTGGGCGAGGACCCCGGCCTTCTCCGCGTCCTGCAGATCATCGGCCGCGTGGCCGCGACCGACGCTTCGGTCCTGATCACGGGCGAGAGCGGAACCGGCAAGGAGCTTGTCGCCGAGGCCATTCACCGCAATTCGAGGCGTCGCGGCGGCCCCTTCGTCAAGGTAAACCTTGGCGGCATCCCTTCGGGTCTTTTCGAGAGCGAGATGTTTGGCCATGTGAAGGGCGCATTCACCGACGCCCGCGTCGACCGCGTGGGGCGGTTCACTCTGGCGAACGGCGGCACGATCTTTCTCGACGAGGTGGGCGAGCTGGATCCGGCGTCGCAGGTGAAGATGCTTCGCGTGCTTCAGGACCGCACGTTCGAGGTCCTCGGGTCGAGCCAGACCCGCACCGTCGATGTGCGCGTGGTCGCGGCCACGAACCGCAATCTTCGCGATGCCGTGGAGAGTGGTGCCTTCCGCGAGGATCTTCTCTATCGACTCAACCTGATCGCGATCCACCTTCCGCCGCTCCGCGAACGCCGCAGCGACATACCTCTGCTCGCCCGCCAGTTCCTTCACGCGGTGATGGCGGCGCACGGCCGCGAGGGTCTCGAACTCTCCGCGGGCGCCATCGATCACCTCAAGGCCCAGGAGTGGCCGGGCAACATCCGTGAACTACGCCACACCATCGAACGGGCGGTCCTGGTGGCGGCTCGTCCGGTGCTCACCGCCGCCGAGTTCCGCGACGTCGCCGCGATGGAGGCTCCGGGTTCGGCGCGCGATCCGCTGCCGCCCGTGGGCAGCATGACCCTCGACCAGATCGAGCGGGCCATGATCGTGAAATCCCTCAAACATCACGCGGGAAACCTCACGCGTGTGGCAGAGTCTCTGGGCATGAGCCGTCCCGCCCTTTACCGACGGATAGAGAAACACGGCATCACGGTCTGATCTGCGAGCAGCACCTTGAGCTTCAAGAACCGCTTCATCCTTTACGTGGCGGTCCTTCATGTCGCGCTCGCCGCGCTCGTGGTTCCGTTACTGGTTACGGATCGCCTCTGGCTTCTCGCCGTCGAGGTCTTCTTCGTCGCCTCTATCCTCGTCGGCTTTCGGCTGGTGCGCGGCCTGTTCGCGAGCCTCGATCTGCTCGCCGAAGGCGCGCGCTTTCTCGACGAGCAGGAGTTCACGACGCGCTTCAAGGAGACGGGGCGGCCTGAGCTCGATCGACTGGTCGCCCTTTACAACCGACTGGCCGACGATCTTCGCAACGAGCGCACGAGGCTCCGCGAGCAGCATTACTTCCTGAATGAAGTCCTCCAGGCCTCCCCCTCCGGGATTGTGATTCTCGATTTCGATGGCCGCATTGAGCTTGTGAACCCGCAGGCCGCGCGGACAATCGGCGTCACTGCGGAGGCGGCGCGAGGGCTGCGGTTGTCGGACATGTCCGGACCTCTCGGGGTGGACCTGGTGGCTGCGCTTCCCGGATCCGCGCGCGTTCACACCACGGGGTCGGGCGGGAAAATCCGCATCGTATCCGGCCGCTTCACCGATCAAGGCCACGAGCGGCGGTTCCTGCTTCTCGAGGAGATGACCGAAGAAGTGCGAGCCGCCGAGAAGGCCGCCTACGAAAAGCTCATCCGGATGGTCGCGCACGAGGTGGGCAACTCGGTCGCGGCTTCGAGTTCCCTCCTCCAGTCGAGCCTTTCGTACTCGCGACACATTCCCGGCGAGGACCGGCGCGATTTCGAGGAAGCGGTGAGTGTCTGCCTCACCCGCCTGTCGACACTGAACGGTTTCGTCCGGGATCTGGCGGAGGTGGTGCGGCTCCCCGAGCCACGCCTTCAGCCGTGCGACCTCTCGTCGCTGCTTCGGGGCGCTTCCCTGCTCCTGCGCGCCTCGGCCGAGAAGGTCGGGGTCGCATGGGCGATCGAAGTCGAGGAGCCCCTTCCCCTTGTCCTCGCGGATCGGGCTCAGATGGAACAGGCTTTCCTGAACATCGCGAAGAACGCTATCGAGGCCGCGGAGCGGGGAGGCCGGGTGAGCGTGCGTGCCCGACGGGAGGCAGACCGGGTGAGCGTCGTGGTGGAGAACACCTCGAGCGGAATTCCGGAAGACGTGCAGGCGCGGCTCTTCACACCCTTCTTCTCGACCAAGGCGGACGGCCGCGGTCTTGGCCTCACCCTGGTGCGCGAGATCCTCGTTCACCACGGCGCCCCCTTCTCCCTCGCCGCCCCGCACGGCGGTCCGACTCGCTTCGTTTTCTCCCTGAAATCGGCCTGAACCCCCAGGAGTCCTTCACGGCGCCTCATTGACCCCGGGAAGGGGGCGTCGTACAGTCGCGCACGCGCCACCTGGCCAATGTTTCTCCCCAGAACCCGTTCGCTCAATACCCTGGCGCGGGCCGCTCTGGGTCTCCTGCTGACTTTCGTCTGGCCCGGCCTCCTCCTCGCGGACGAAAGCTGGACACCAGTGCGTTCGTTCAGGCTCTTCCCGCGATCGCTGTGGCGCGGTCTTCCGCAGTCGACGGTCGGCTCGATGGCGCAGGACACCAGCGGCGTTCTCTGGATCGGCACGTTCGACGGCCTCGCGAGCTTCGATGGTCGGGAACTCGCACCGGTGACCCCTGCACCAGGCGCCCCCGTGCGCGGCGTGGTTGCCGCGATGGTGGCGCTTCAGCAGGGCGGCATCGCGGTCACGTCGCCCGCGGGTGTTCACATCAGCGAGGGAGGCTCCTGGCGCGTCGTTCCCTCGCAGCGGACCGCGTTGTCGCTCGCGCAGGCCGCGGACGGAACTCTGTGGATGGCCGATGTCGGCGGAGCGGTATGGACCCTGGGCGCCAACGATGCCTGGCAGTCGCATCCCGAGATGTCGGAGAAAGCGCTCGCACTTTCATCGGCGACCGACGGCTCCATCTGGGCCGCCACCGCAACCGGCGCCACACGGCTCGAAGGCGGCAAGGCCACCGCGATTCGCAACGACGCGCTCAAGGGCCCGCCGAGCGCCCTCCGTGTGGCCCGCGACGGCCGTGTGTGGATCACGACCCTCGCGGGCACGCTGCACTGGACCCGCGCGGGAGATTTGTCGTGGCGCGACGTGACGCTCAAAGACTGGCCCGGCGGACAACTTCGCGGCCTGGCCGAGGACCGCCGCGGGCGGATATGGGCGGGAACGATCGACGGCAACGTCGCCTTCGGCAATCCCGAGATCGGCTGGACCACGTGGGGCGCGAAGAACGCGCCGGTTGCCGGTATTCAGACGATCCTCGCCGATCGGGAAGGCAGCGTCTGGTTCGGCATGAATCGCAACGGCCTTGCCCAATGGGTGGGCGAAGCCTGGTCCCATCGTGTGACGTTTCTTGAGGGCTCCCGACCCGCGGACCGGACAAGCATGACCGGGATGACGCGCGGTCAGGGAGAGCACAGCCTCCTCGTGTCGGGCTTCGCCTCGGGCGTGCTGCGTCTCGCCGACGGGAAGCCGCCGCGCATCTGGACGGCGGCCGAAGGCATTACCGAGCACGCACGCCAGGCGGTCGAGCCCGAGCCCGGCGCCTTGTGGGTGGCCGCGCGTTTCGGCATCCTGGAAGCCCGCGGGTCCGGAAAACTCAGCTACACCCTGAAGCTCAAGGCGGGCTTCGCGACCGGCCTCTTCAGGAGTCCGCAGGGAAAGTGGTACGCCGCGACGTCGACCGAGGGTGTCTATTCCCGCGAGGGGAATTCCTGGATGCCGGTTCCGGCGATCAATCAGGATCTCGACGATCCGCACGTACGCGGAATCGTCTGGACCAGCGCAGGGGAGATGTGGGTCGAGACACTTCGCGGGGTCAGCGTCTTCCGCGACGAGAAGGTCATCGAGAAGATCTCTCAAGGGAGAGTGCCGGTGTTTCCCCAGCCCGTGAACGCGGTCGTCGAGGCCGGAAACGGCGACATGTGGGTGGGCGGCAGCGGCGGCATCGCGATTCGCAGCGGGTCAACCTGGCGGGGTCTCGACATGACGAACGGCCCGGGTCCCACCATCTACTCGATGGCGAAGGCCCCTGATGGAGCGATCTGGGCCGGCGGAGCCAACGGTGTCGGCCGCCACAAGGACGGGCGATGGACCACCTGGGACTCGCGCTCCGGTCTTCTCGAGGACGAGTGCAACCTGAACGGCATGCTGATCGATGACGATGGGTCCGTGTTCGTGGGCACCATGGGTGGCCTCGCCCGCTTCGATCCCACGATCGAACCGCTGCCGCCCCCTCCTTTGAAGCTGCGATGGCTGGACGCGCCGGCCGCGGGCGCAGATGGCCACGTGAAACTCGACGACCGGGAGTTGCGGCTCCGATGGTCGGCAGCCTGGCTCGGGCCTCATCCGGTTCAGTATCGCGTGCGCGTGCCGAGATTGCGCGACGGCTGGTCCGAGGCCTCGACGGATGGAAGCCTCGACATCCAGAACCTCGGCCCGGGCTTGTGGCCGGTCGAGGTGGCGGCCCGAGTGGAAGGTATCGACGCCTGGTCCGAACCGCTCCGCCTCTCGGTGAAGGTGACGCCCTATTGGCACGAGACGACGCCGGCCCGTCTCGGCATGGGCGCACTCCTCGCCCTTCTTGGCGCCGGTCTGGTTCGTCTGCGTCTCCGACGACTCAAGAGCCATGCGGCGGCGCTCGAGTCGACCGTGCGCGCGCGCACCGCCGAGCTGGCCGAGAAGGTCGCGCTGCTCGAGGAGTCGGAGCGCAGGGCCCAGGCGGCGAGCCGTGCCAAGACCGCGTTCCTCGCCAACATGAGCCACGAACTGCGCACGCCGCTCAATGGTGTTCTCGGTTTCGCCCAGCTGATGGCCCGGCGGCCCGCGCGCGACGCCGACGACCGCCGACATCTTTCGGTCATTCTTCGAAGCGGTGAACACCTGCTCGGCCTGATCAACGATGTCCTCTCGATGGCGCGGATCGAGGCCGGCGGCACATCACTCAACCAGTCGACTTTCTCTCCGGCCTCGGTGGTGGCCAGCGTCGAGCAACTCCTGCGGCCCCGCGCTGACGTCAAGGGTCTGGGCTTGCGAGTTGAGCTTGCGCCCGGCATCCCGGAACACGTGCTGGGCGACGCGGGCAAACTTCGTCAGATTCTCCTGAATCTTCTCGGCAACGCGATCAAGTTCACGGAAGAAGGCGAAGTGGTGGTGAGCGGCGCGTGGAACGCGGGACGCGGTGTGTTCGAGGTGCGGGACACCGGTCCTGGAATCGCGGCGTCCGAGATGAGCGGTCTCTTCGAACCCTTCGTGCAGACCGAAACCGGCCGCGGCACCCGCGAAGGCACGGGCCTCGGTCTTGCGTTGTCGCAGGATCTGGCGCGCCTCATGGGCGGCCTGATCCAGGTTGAAAGTGTTGTGGGCCGCGGTTCCACCTTCCGCTGCGAGGTGGCGCTTCCCCTCGCTCCCCAGGCGGCCGCGGCGGAGGAGGGGCATCGGAGCCGAGTCGCGCGACTTGCGCCCGGCCAGCCTGCGTTTCGCATTCTCATCGTCGATGACGTGGCCGAAAATCGCGACGCGCTGGCCGGTCTGCTCGAGGCGGTGGGCTTCGAGGTCCGCACCGCGGGGAGCGGTGAAGAGGCTCTCGACATCTGGCGCGCGTGGCATCCTCACCTCATCTGGATGGACAAACGGATGCCCCGGATGGACGGCCTCGAAACCACACGCCGGATTCGGGCCGAACCCACGGTGGGACCCCTGACGAAGATCATCGTGCTTTCGGCCAGCGCCCTCGACCATGAGCGAAACGAGATCATGGAGTCCGGTTGCGACGACTTCCTCGCCAAGCCCTATCGGGAGGACGTGGTGTTCGGGAAGATGGCCGACCTGCTGGGCGTGCGTTACGTGTACGACACCGACGAGGCTCGAACCGCGGCCGCTGATGAGGCGGCCGCAGGCGATGCCGGACCTGAAGGCGACACGGCCGCTTCGGGCCTCAAAGTGGCGCGTCGCCTCGCCGCCCTTGTGTCGACGGGAGACCTCGAAGCCCTCTCGGCTTTCGAGGAGCTTCAGAAGACGCTTGGACCGAGGGCCCCCGCCGGGCTGCGTGACATCGAGGGCCGACTCAAGCGCATGGAGTTCGACTCCGCGATTCCTCTCGTCGCCGATCTGTGCGCGACCCTCGAGCAGAACATGGCGACAAAGGCGCGGGGATGAGCGGCGAAATCCGTCGCCGCGGCCGCGTTCTCGTGGTGGATGACCAGCCCGTAAATCTCCAGCTCATGGCCGAGGTTCTGCGCGAGATGTGCGACGTTCTCGTGGCGACCTCGGGGGCCCGGGCCCTCGAGATCGCGGCGCTCGGCGGTGTCGACCTCATCCTGCTCGACGTCATGATGCCGGAGATGGACGGCA
>CAYNHK010000151.1:0-11813 GCA_964396875.1 uncultured Acidobacteriota bacterium
TGGTGAGCCCGTAGATGCCGTTGTCGAGCATCAGCACGGTGAGGTCCATGTTGTAACGCAATGCGTGCAGCCAGTGACCGGCGCCGATCGAGGTGCAGTCGCCATCGCCCATCACCACGAAGACGTTCAACTCCGGACGATGCAGCTTGATGCCCGTGGCCACGGGAAGGGCGCGCCCGTGCAGGCCGTGAAAGCCGTACGTACGCAGGTAGTGAGGGAACCGGCTGGAGCAGCCGATTCCGGAGACGAACATGGTCTGGTCAGGGATGAGCTGTTCGGCGCTCAAAAGGCGCTGCACCGAAGTGAGGACCGAGTGGTCGCCGCAACCCGGGCACCATCGGGCCTTGGCGCCCTCGTACTCGGACATTTCGTATTGGTGCTCGCCTTCGTCCTCATTGAGCACGGGGAGCAGACCGCAGGAGTAACTCATGCGCCACCTCTCTTCGGCATGCGGCCGCGAATAGCATCGACAATCAGCCCCGGACGCAGGGGCTCCCCGGGCACCCGGGTCCAGCAGTCCACATCCACCAGAGTGGCGGCCCGCAGAAGGAAGGCGAGTTGGCCCCGCCGGCGATTCTCCTCGTTGACATAGGGGTCGGAGATCTCGTCGGAATAGTTGATCTCCACGGTCATCACTTTCTTGAAGCCGGAGAAGATGTCCTTGAGGCCCGGCTCGAGGGGGGAGAGGAAACGCAGGTGCGTGGACGACACTTTCATTCCCTCGGCGCGCGCTCGCTCGACCGCTTCTTCGATCGCGCCCTTGGTGCTTCCCCAGCCGACCACCAGGAGATCTCCTGAAGGGTCGCCATTCACCTGAGGCGGGGTGAGCAGGCTCTGGAGCACCGCCAGCTTGCGGCTGCGCATGGCCGAGGAGTGCTGATGGATGCCCGAGCTGTACGCCACTTTGCTGCGATCGTCGTGGGACAGACCGGTGAGCGTGAACATCCCTCCCGGCCGACCCGGAATGATCCGATCGGAGAGACCCGTCTCCGGATCCCAGCCGTAGGGCTTCTGGCCCTCACGCACCGGTGAGAGGTCGAGCGGCGCCGCCTGCCAGTTCTCGTCCAGCGTCGGTTGCGGGAACGGTGTCACACCGGTGGCGAGATTCGCGTCCGAGAGGACCATGACCACGGTGCGGAAGGTCTCGGCGAGGCGGCGCGCCGTCACCATGACGTGGAAGCACTCCTCGATGGTGGCGGGAGCGAGGACCACGTGGGGGGCGTCTCCGGTGGAAGCGAACAACGCGGCAAGGAGATCGGACTGTTCCACCTTCGTGGGCAGGCCAGTGCTCGGACCGCCCCGCTGCACGTCCACCAGAACGAGCGGTGTTTCGGTCATCACCGCGAGTCCCAGGAACTCCGTCTTGAGCGCCAATCCCGGCCCCGATGTGACCGTGAAGGCCACCTTCCCGGCGTACGAGGAACCGATGGCGACACCCGCGGCCGCGATCTCGTCCTCCGCCTGGTGCACGATGCCGCCGAAGCGCTCGAAGATCTCCGAAAGCAGGTGCGACACCGACGTCGCGGGCGTGATCGGATACATCGCGCACAGTTCCATGCCCGACGCGACCGCGCCGAGTGCGATCGCCTCGTTGCCGTTCATCACCACCAGAGGCTTGTCCGATTCGGCGGCCTTGATCTCGACCCGGAAGTCGATGTTGTCCTCGGCCCAGTGATACCCGAGTTCCAGCAGGGAGACGTTCTGCGCGTAGATCTCCTCGCTCTTTTTCCGAAACGCGTAAGCGATCTGGTCCTTGATCTTCGTCATGTCCCGGTCGTAGATACGGGCCAGCATGCCGAGGGCGAACATGTTCTTGCCCTTGCGAGCGTCGGCGACGATGGCCAGGCACTGGTCCTCCATGGCCACGGGCACGATGCGGTAGGACCGGGTGGAGAGCTCCTTCATGGCCGCATTCCAGGCCGCCACGATCTCGGGGTCTTCGCTTCTGGCCCACTTGTCCTCGATGAGGAGCACGGCGTCATCGGCGAGGGCGTCCACGCGGTGGCGCGCGAGCAGCACCTGTTCGTTGAAGGCAATCACCAGGTTCGTGCGGTCACCCCAATTCGTGATCGCCTTTTCACCTAACCGCACGCGGTTGCCGCTTGCGCCTTCGGGGACGCGGGGCGGCGGCTGGATCTCCGCGGGAATGAGCTCCACCGTCCACACCCCGTTGCCCATCTTGGCCGAGACCGCGGCAAAGATCTGGGCGCATTTCTGCGCGCCCTCCCCCGAGTCGGAAACGATCTCGACGGTGTGTTCGGTCAGGCGCCGGACGCTCGGCGCGCCCTTGGATGCGGGCCCTTTCGGACCGGGGGAGGCGTTTTCGACCAGAACCGCTCTTCGCATGATGTCGGCACTCCTTGCTGCAACGCGACGCGCTCGCCCCCGTGGCTCAGCGCCTCAGGCGCATCCGACCGCGTGTCGAATTTCTAGCATCTTTAGGAGGGCCAAAGCTCTGATGCATATGCACCAGGTGCGGACGCTGAGTGAGGTCCGTGCTGGAATTCAGTCGAAGCGTCGACTGAACGCCATCTGACGGGCTCAGCCACCGGTCGCTGAGTGAGGTCGGTGCTGAGAACCTGTCGAAGCGCAAAAAAAAGGCGCCCCCGCCGGAGCGGGAGCGCCTCTTGAGGCTTCGCTTGAACTAAGCGAGTCTCAGCGTGCCACTACTACCAGACGAACTTCGCGCTCAGGGTCACGATGCGGCGGCCCCAGTTGTTGCTGTTCGTGCCGAAGCTGGCGCTCGACATGCTGGTGACGGGGATGCCGTACGAGTCCTGGTTGAACGCGTTGAACGCATCGGCGCGAACCACGAGCTGACGATCGCCAAGCAGGAAGAACCGCTTCATGATGCTGAGGTCGGTGTTCCAGAAGGCGGCGCCCCGCTCGGTGTTGCGGCCAGCGGTGCCGTCGCCCAGCCCGTTCACGAGAGGCAGGTTGTTGGTGCCAAGCGGAGCGGTGTAGCAACCACCGTTGGTGAAGCCGCGGTGGTCGTTGTCCCAGGTGACGCCGCAGGAGCCGTTCTGGTTCGGACGGTCGGAACCGGTGGTGCCGTCTCCGTTGGAGTCGACGCCGGTGCCGATGGTGAACGGACGACCCGACTGGAAGGCGGTGATACCGGAGAGCTGCCATCCGCCGAGGACCTGCTTGAGGAGACCCGACTTCGGGCCGGGGATCTCGTACAGGTAATTCACCACGAAGCGGTTCGGGACGTCGAACTGCGAGAGCGACCACTCGGCTTCGTAGTCGAACATGCTCTGCGGACGCTGGCTGGAACCGTCGGTTCCGGCCTCGCCGAGCGAAGCGTCGTTGTTGCTCTTGAACTGGCTGCGGGTATAGGAGGCGCCGAACTGCAGTCCGTTCGCCATGCGCTTGCTGATCGAGAGATAACCCCCGTGGTACTTCGAGGTGGCCTCGACGTCGTTGCCGGCCGGGCCGGTGTACGCCGGGATCAGGGTGCGCACGCCCCACGCGGGGTTGACGCGGCGGGCCTGAACGCTCGGGATCGCGTTCGCGTTCCGGGTGGAAGCGACGAGTGCGGCCTGAGCGGGGGTCAGCACGCCGGGATTGGCGTGGATCTGGTTGATGCCATGACCCGACGAGGAACCGGTGTAGCCCGCTTCGACGACGAACTGGCCGATCTCACGGCCCGCCGAGAAGCTCCAGAACTTCGAGTCGGGATTAACGGTGTCCCGATCGGAGTTGGTCCAGCCGTTGAGGGCATTGAAGACGGGCGACCCGCCGCCGGTGAGCAGGTTGGGATACAGGTCGACGACGTTGTTGACGTTCGCCGTGGAGACGCGCGGGAAGTTCGAGCCGTTGACGGTCAGCAGGTTGTAGAAGATCACGTCATAACCCATGCCGAAGCCGCCGCGGAACACGGTCTTGCCGTCGCCGAGGAAACCGCCGCCCGAGGTGGGCGACCAGTTGAAGCCCACGCGGGGCGCGAAGTTGTTGGTGTCCTTCGCGGGCGGGGGAGGCACGCCGGCGGCCAGGCTCTGCGCGTCGGTCGCGCCGAACAACCCGAGGGGCACATCCGAGAGTTCGTAGCGCAGACCCATATTGACGGTGAGGTCGGGGGTGACGCGGAAGTTGTCCTGGATGTAGAACGAGTTCTGCCACTGCTTCGCCACCCAGCTCGCGGTCTGGAGCGCCTGGATAACCTGGAACGCCGTGTTGTTCATGTAGTCCTGGAGGCTCGAGAACGTGAAGGTTCCCTTGGAGTCGAAGTTCGACTGGTTGTCGGCCTTGTTGTAGCGGAGGTCGACGCCGAACTTCAGGGTGTGCTTGCCCTTGGTCCATGTGGTCGTGTTCGAGAACTGGTAGGCGTCGGTCACGCGGCTCTGGGGGAAGTTGCTCGAGCCGCCGATCTGGAACAGGCCGGTGATGGTCGCGGTGGGGCTGGTGGGATCGTTCTCCGGGAACAGCAGATCGCGCTGGACCCACGAGGCGCGAGCCTCGTTGACCACGCTGGAGCCGAACACGCGGGTGTAGCTGGCCGCGAGGTTGGTGTCCTTGAGGTCCTGATCGCCGCAGAACAGTTCGCCGAAGTTGCAGTAGCTGATGGCGTTCGTGTCCGCGCGCTTGTTGTAGTAGTAGCGCAGGGTGAGCGTGTCGTTGTCGGTCATCCGGTGGTCGAGCCGCCCGTTGAACGTGTGGTACTTGCTCGGGTTCTTGCGGTCGATGTTCGCCTGCGCGGTTTCGATGTTCACCCCGTTCACCAGAACGTTCGAGAAGTTCCGGAAGGCCGGGTTCAGCGCGTAGATGTTGGTGAGGAAGCTGAGCTTGCTGAGAACGGCCTGGCGGCTCGCCGCGGACTGCCCGGGACGCAGAGGCACGTTCGCGAGAGCGGCGTAGCCCGCGGGAGTCAGCATGCGGGTGGTGGCGCCCTGGGTGGCGGGGGCCTTGTCACCGTCGTACTGATAAAGGAGGAAGAAGTGGGTCTTGTCCTTGATGATCGGTCCGCCCACGCTCGCGCCAGCCTGATGGCGGGAATACTCGGGGGCCTCGGTCAGGCCGCTGGCCTTCTCGAGGTTGGTGAGAGTGCCGAGTTTGCTGTCGCGGTAGTAGTCCCACACTTCGCCGCGGAACGTGTTCGAACCGGACTTGGTGATGACGTTGACCTGCGCGCCGCTGTTGCGGCCGAACTCGACGCTGTAGGCGTTGGTCTGGACCTGGAACTCGGCCACCGACTCGGGAACCACCTGGGTGGTCGCGATGGTGACGGAGATGTCGTTGTTGTCCGAACCGTCGATCATGTAGTTGTTGTTGCGCGAACGCTGGCCGTTGGCCGCGAAGGTGCCCTGGCCGCTCACGCGATTGACGTTCGGCGACGTGGCGATCAGGTTGTTCACGTTGCGGTCGGCCGAGAGCGGAAGCTCAACGACCTGGCGCGCAGTGCTCGTGGTCCCGACGGTGGGGGAGGTGCGGTTCAGTTCGATGGTGCTCACCGAACCTTCGACCGTGACCGCCTCGCCGAGCGTCGCGAGCTTGAGGCCCACGTCCATCTTGACGTCGGTGTCGGCGTTGACCTTGACCGCAGTCGAAAACGGTGTGAAGCCCGAGAGTTCGGCCCGGACCTGATACGTGCCGGGTTCGAGAGCAGGCAGGCGGTAGAAGCCAATGGCGTCGCTGACCGCAGTTCGGGTCGCGCCGGTGTCGGTGTTGGTGGCGGTTACGCTGACGCCTGGAACGGCGGCTGCCGTCTGGTCGCGTACCGTTCCCGAGATCGCCCCTCGGGTCATCTGCGCCGCGGCCATCGAGGCCAGGGCGACTAGGGCTAGAGCAGTCGCCATCCGCGACAGCACTTTGGTCCAATTGTTCATCTCAATCCATTCTCCTGAAAAATTTGCGTAGATCTCGTACGGCTGCCCGTTCAGGAGCAAGACCTGGGCCAAAAGAGGTCGGAACCTTAAGCCGTCTGGCCCCAATGAGATAAGGTTTCCGCAAGTTCGGCAAGCCGTCCATAGTATTGAAGATAGCCCGAGTTTTATGGATTCAACTTCCGCGTTCAATTAATTCAACGTCCGGAACGCTTCGCCGCGGGTAGCGGCCCCCCAGACCGGTTGCGAAAAGCCTGCGCCGCGTCTTGCTTCGTGCGCGACAATTGGAATGTGAGAAGAAACGCTCCTGTCATCTACCTATTAATCCTGTTCGCCGCTTCGGCCGTGTTCGCGGCGCGGATGTGGTCGTGGGTCCTCCACTTCGACCCCGGTTTCTCGTTCGCACATCAGGCCGTACCTACTGGGGCGCCTCTTTCTTCCGGTGTGACGATCCTGCTCGTTGATGGCCTGAGGCTCGATGCCTCGCGGCGGATGCCGACGCTCAACGCGTTGCGCGTGCGCGGAGCCGCCATTGACGCCACGGTGGGGACACCGTCGTTCTCGAGGCCCGGCCGCGCCACCATCGCGGTGGGCGCTCCACCGGTCATCCACGGAGTCACCACAAACCGACAGAAGCGAATTGTCCCGCTCGACAATCTCATTCGTCGTGTCGGCGCCGCGGGCGGCACTTGCCGGATCGCCGGATCGAAGATCTGGTCCGGGCTTTTCGCCGAGGACATCACGCGCTGCGGCGTTTATCAGGAGGGCGAGGGCAAGGAAGGCCCGGGGATGTTCGTTCAGCAGGTTCCCGCGATCCGCGCGGCGCAGGAGAAGGGGATTGAGTTCGTCCTCGCGCAGCCCGCGATGTTGCGCATCGCCGACATCATTTCAACCGACTTCGCGGCGCATGAGTATGGCGGCGCGTCGCCCGAATATCTGGCGGAGTTGCAGCGGATCGACGCGCGGATCGCCGATCTCTCGAACCGTCTCGACCTCTCGCGTGAGACGCTCGTAATCACCGCCGATCACGGACATCGGGATCAGGGAGGTCATGGTGGGGAGGAGGCCGAGGTTCTCGCGATCCCCATCGTGATGGTGGGCGCCGGCATCAAGTCTTCGGTGACCGTGAATGCTCTTCAGGCGGACATCGCGCCGACGCTCGCGGCGCTTCTTGGGGTCGGCCTGCCCAACGCGAGTTCGGGTCAGCCGATCGAGGCCGTCCTGCTCGCCGACGACGCCAAACTCGCCATGATCAAGGGCGCCGCTCAGATGCAGCGCGAGGCGTTCGACAAAGTGGTTTCCGCGCGCCTGGGGGTCGAACCCAGCCTCAAGTCGGGATGGACCGCGTCGATCGAGACTCATCGCGACGCGACTCGTCGCGGAAGGACGCTGCTTGCGGCCTTCTTTCTCCTCGGATTCCCGCTCCTGACCCTGGCCGTCATTGGCCTCGCCAGGCCGGATCCCTGGAGCCTGATCGCCGGCGCGGTCGTGGGCCTGGTTGTTCTCGTCGGACCGGTTCGCTCGCAGATTCCCCCGATGTCATTCTCGGCGATCAACTACGACGAGATGCTCATTCCCTTCTTTGTGAAGGTCATGACGCTCGCCGCTGTCACCACACTCGCGGCGATCGGATCAGCGCTCTTCGTGGGACGCGTCTA
The DNA here is from genome assembly GCA_964396875.1 of uncultured Acidobacteriota bacterium. Taxonomy (GTDB): domain Bacteria; phylum Acidobacteriota; class Vicinamibacteria; order Fen-336; family JAGNNV01; genus JAGNNV01. Next base: position 7,481 of record CAYNHK010000151.1, read on the forward strand.
CCCCAAGCGCATCGCCCTCGACTCTCCGGTGGCCGAAGCGGGCGCGGTGGGCCTCCTCGGAGTGACGTTGCTCGTGATGACTCTGGGCATTCAGTGGTGGCGGCACCTTCTGTTGTCGCCCCTGAGCCTGTCGGGTCCCGATGCGATGGTGGTCGGATACTGCCTGACCCTGTCCATCCTCAGCGTCTCCCTCACGGCTTTGATCGTCTCCGCCGTGGCCTCGGTTGCGCAGCGGCGCGCCCCGACGCAGAATCCACATCCCTGAATCCCTCAAGGAGGATCCCCATGGTTCGACGAGCCCTAGCCGGCCTCACTCTGTTCACGTTTCTGGTTGCGGGCCAGACCGCGCCCGCCGAGGCGCAGGCGAAGAAGAGATATCTCGACAAGGAGACCTTCTTCCAGATGGAGTCGATCGCGAATCCCGTGATCGCCCCCGATGGCTCGCAGATCGTGTTCACGCGCGGTTTCGTCGACACGAAAAAAGATCAGAACGCCTCTCTGCTGTGGATCGTGGATGCCCGCGGAGAGAGGCTGCGGCAGCTCACCGAAGGCACGTTCCGCGATTCCGCGCCGGCTTTTTCTCCAGACGGGAAGCGGATCGCGTTCCTCTCGAACCGCTCGGGTTCGACCCAGATTCACACGATGTGGCTCGACACGCGCGAGACCGCGCAGCTCACCCGCCTCGACACCGAGCCCTCGGCTCCGCGATGGTCGCCGGACAGTTCGAAGATCGTGTTCACCGTGCGCGTTCTCGACGAGACGTCGCCCCTTCCCATCAAACTCCCGAAGACGCCGCGAGGAGCCGAACTGGCGAAAGGCGCGGTGCTCGTCGATCGCACCACCTGGGGCGCCGACGGAACGGGCGCCGTCGCCAAGGGCTACACCCACGTCTTCCTGGTCGATGCGCACACCGGCGGTATTTCGCGCCAGATAACTTCCGGCGACTACAACCACACGGGCCCGTCGTTTTCGCCCGACGGCAAGACGATCTACGTCTCCGGCATCCGCAAGCCCGACGCCGAATACCTCAAGGGCGACTCTGAGATCTACGCGATCTCGCTCGACACGCTCGAGGTGAAGACGCTCACTGACCGGAAGGGCGGCGATTCGCAACCGCTGGTTTCCCCGGATGGAAAGTGGATCGCGTACACCGGCTTCGACGAGAAGGGCTACACCAACGACATCAGCTCGCTCCACATCATGGACACGAGCGGCGGCGGCAAGCGGATTCTCGCGGGTGGACTGCCCAGTTCCCCGGGCGATGTCACATGGGGCAGCGACGGCGTCTACTACTCGATGGAAGAGAAGGGTGAGAAGAGCGTCTATTTCGTCTCGACGAAAGTCGCCGGTGCAACACCCCAGAAGATCACCTCGGGCGCGCACATGCTGAACGGCCTGTCGATGGCGAAGAGCGGTCTCAATGCCGCGGTGCGGACATCCCCGAAGGAACCCGGCGCGCTCGTCTCCTTCACTCTGCTCCGTCCAAACGATCACCGCGTCCTCGTCGACGTGAACAAAGACGTCCTCGAAGGTGTGACGCTCGCCGACTCCGAGGAGATCTGGGTGACGTCCGCCGATGGCCTCAAGGTCCAGGGCTGGCTGATGAAACCCGCGAACTTCGATCCGACGAAGAAGTATCCGCTCGTGATGTGGATTCACGGCGGACCGTGGAGCATGTACAGCGTGGCCTGGAACTGGGCGTTCCAGAACTTCGCCGCGAACGGCTACGCCGTGCTCTGGATGAATCCGCGCGGCTCCACGGGCTACGGCCAGGACTTCGTTCTTGGCATCCAGCATGCGTATCCGGGCAAGGATTACGACGACCTGATGGCTGGCGTCGACGCCGCACTCGCGAAGGGCTTTGTCGACAAGGACAACCTCTTCGTCTGCGGAGGTTCAGGCGGCGGCGTCCTGACCGCATGGATCGTGGGTCACACGAATCGTTTCCGCGCCGCGGTTTCGATGCGCCCCGTCATCAACTGGCACTCCTTCGTGGGCAACACCGACGGCAACTCCTGGTACGACCAGTTCAAGAAGTTCCCCTGGGAAGATCCGATGGAATACGCGCGCACTTCGCCGCTCACGTACGTCGGAAACGTCGTCACCCCGACCATGGTGATGACCGGCGAAGCCGACCTGCGGACGCCCATGGCTCAGAGCGAGGAGTACTACCGGGCGCTCAAGATGCTTCGCAAGGCCGATACGCTCCTTGTCCGGATGCCGGAAGAGTTCCACGGCTGGCGTCGCCCGACGCGTCAGATCGCGCAGCAGCTTTACCTTCAGGCGTGGTTCGAGAAGTACCGGACGAAGGAGAGCAAAGACGCCGTTCCGGCCCTGCCATAGATGAAGCCTTCGTTCCGCGTCGGCTGCGTGGCGATCCTCGTGTCTGCGCTCGGGCCCGCCGCATGGGCGCAGACGTTCTCACGGGATTCAGATACGAAGGCCCTCGATCCGCTGATTCGCGACGTGTGCGACCGCGAGATCGTTCTGCTGGGTGAAGACGCGAGCCACGGCGCGGGTCGGACAATGGAGGTGAAGACGCTCATCGTCTCTCGCCTCGTCGATGAATGCGCTTTCGGCGCGGTCGTGTTCGAGAGCCAGTTCTATGACTTTCTCGAGTACGAGCGAACGCGGGCAGCGGGAAAGGCGACGCGCCAGGACCTGGCCGATGCGATCGGGGCGTTGTGGTCCCGTTCGCGGGAGATGCAGGCGCTGATCGAGTTTCTCCATGCACGCGCTGTTCCGGGGAACGTCCGTGTCGCGGGAATGGATCCGCAAGTCGGCGGGGTCACGGGACACTTCTCGCAGCAGCGGTTAGGGCACGAACTGGCTCGCCATCTCGAGGAGCCGCGCCGCACCGCCTGCGAAGCGGAGCTTTCGAGGCATCACTCATGGAAGTACGACGCCACGAACGCGTTCGACGAGGCGGCCAGGAGCCGGCTGCGCGTCTGCGGCGGTGAGATTGCGGACCGGGCCGCGCGCGGCGGCGCGCTGATTCCTGCCGAAAGCGCCGCGATGGCGCGCTCATATTCGCGATACCTCGCGATGTCTCTCGACGGCGACCGCGACGCGCGTGATCTCGGAATGTTCGAGAACCTCATGTGGCATCGCGCGCGCTGGCCCAAAGGCGTCAAGGTGATCGTCTGGACCGCCACTTCTCACGCATCCAGCGCGACGACCGCCGCTCTTCCCGGTCGCCCCCTCGGCAGCAGGATCCGCGAGGCGCTCGGGGATCGGTCGGCCGCGATTGGTTTCACGGCCCTGGCCGGCACGTTCCGCACGCCGGGAAGCCGTGGCAAGGTCACGTCACTTTCGGGAGTCGAGGCGGGATCGTTGGAAGCGAGTTTCAGTCCGGACGGCCACGCTTCGATCCGATACGTCGGAAAGACACAACTGCGAGAAGCGGGAGTCGTGCCGGCCCGCGCCCTCAACTACGCGAAACCGCTTTCTGTCGACTGGTCCACGGTGCTCGACGGTCTCGTCGTCCTGCGCGAGGAGCGGGCCGTGGAACCGTTCTGATCGAAGGAACCCAAACCCGATCTCCGGCGTTACCTCGCTCATGACCATGCCCAAAGTCCGCAGATTTTCCGGATTCCTCCTCGTTTCCGTGCTGGCGCTGATTCCCTCGGGCGCTCGGGCCGGGACGTTTCCGTATTGGGGCCTTTCCTTCGGCACCTCGGAACGAGCCGCGGCGAGTTTCGGGGTGACGTTCGGCGACAGGGTGCCCGGAGACGTGAGCGAGGGCTTCGCTCTCGGGACCGGGCCGATCCTCGAGGCGACCGTCGGCATGGGCGGGGCCAAACTCGGGGTGGGGAAGTCCTTCCTGGTCCTAACCGACCAGAAATCCGTTCGCCTGCTCGCGGACTGGAAGGCGGTGGGGATCCGAACATGGGATCGGCCGCGCGGCGCGTCCGCCCACGCCACATACCTTGGCCTCGAGGGAGGTCTCTCCCTCTCCTTCATCCGCTTCAACCTCGGCGTCGCGAAGCGGCTCGAGGAGAAGTCACGCGGAGCGAACACGCTGTTCACCTGGGGCATCGGCGCCCAGGTGCGTATCGGAGGATCGAAGCCGCGGTGACTCGGGTTGGGGCGAGGATGGAGCGTGGCCGGCGCTGCGGTGGGTCGCTGGCGGTCGGGGCGTTGAGCGCGAGTCGCAACAGTCCGTGATCGAGGTTTGCGCTCAACGAGCCGTGGAAGCGATTGCAGCAAACATCGATGGCGGTTCGTGGAACTTAGTGCTTCGAATCGTCGCGGCTGGAAACGGGTTCTCGCGCTAGGTGTGGTTTCTCACCACGTTGTTCACCTGGGGCCAAACCTGAGATGTTTGTGGTGC
>CAYNHK010000152.1:0-11737 GCA_964396875.1 uncultured Acidobacteriota bacterium
TGGCCGTTTTCGGGGTGAATCCGGATGACCTCGCCCGCGACGTCGGACTCGATCTCGTTCATGAGCTTCATCGCCTCGATGATGCAGAGAACCTGGCCTTTGCGCACGACATCCCCCAGCTTGACGAAGGGCGCGGCGGTGGGATCGGAGGCGCGATAGTAGGTGCCGACGATCGGCGACTTCATGAGGTGGTGCGAAGCTGGAGCCTCGACCGCGGCGGGGGCGGGGGCGGGCGAAAGAGGGGCGGCGCCGTGGGTCGCGGGGGCCGCGGCCGGAGCCGGAGCGTGGAAAGGGGCGTGAACGGGGGCCGCCGCCCGGGCGACCTCACCCCGGCGAACGCGGACCTTCCTCCCCGCCTCCTCGAGTTCGACCTCGACGACGTCGGTCCCCTCGATCATGGACAGGACGGACTTCAGTGTTTCAAGTTCCAATGGAATCAGCACTCCCTTGAGGCCAGGCATCGAAGCAGCGCGACAAAAGAGCGCGGCCGCCGGGCCGACGTAAGACCTTACGCGAACTCGCGCTCGAGTTCGAGTCCGGCCATGCGAAGGTGGAATCGCGCGCGGCCGGTGATGGAATCGGGTTCGAGAAGCGCCACGAGGTAGTACTCGGCGGTCACCGCGACAAGCAGTGCCGTGGTCTTCTCCGTCCCGATCTGAAGCTCCCGCAGGGCGCCGAGACCATGGTCCCGCGCCATGCCCACGACGGTGCGAAGCACGGTGGTGTATTCGGTGGCGAGGCTCTGCGCCGCCTGGTCCGTACGAACGGACTTGCGGGCGACCTCGATGCCGTCGGTGTCGGTGAGGGTCACGAAACGGATCTCGGGAACGCGAGTCACGACCTGCTCGAGGGCGACGTCGAAAACACTCATGGCGTTCTAGCTCCTATGGAATCTCGGGACGCCCCTGAAAAAGCCATCTAAAGAGGCCTCTGCTCGGTCGCCTTTTGCTGAAGGGCCTCGCGCTCAACCGCGCTCTGAAACGCCTTGAGCGACAGGATGGTCTGTTCGCGGATTTCCGCCTTCGTGCGCTGCGCCGGCGGGGACGCGGGGGAGGAGATGACGAGAGGCGGAGCGGGTTCGGTGGCCGAGGGATCGGCGGAGGGAGAGGCATCGAGTTCGGCCGCAACCGCCGCGAACTTCGACTTGGCCTCTTTGTTCTGAGGCTCCTCTTTCATTACCTGGGAGAGGACCGCGCTGGCCTCGGCCTTGAGACCCTGCTGCAGGTAGAGATCGGCCAGGGTCATGCTTGTCAGGGGAAGAGTCTGACCGCCGACGTCGTCGTCCGCCAGAGTGGGGACCTCGACCGAGGGGAGCTCCGCCGAGGGAACCGGCACAGCGGGCAACTCTTCCGGGAGGGCGGAGGGCAGAGCGACCGCCTCGGGCACTGCGCTCGGCAGCGGAGCGTCGGCGAGACTCGAGCCGGCAGCGGCTTCGAAGTGCATCAGCTCGGAAACCGTCAGAGCGCCGGGGCTCAAGGTGCCGGACGCCAGGTCGCGGTCAAGAGCTTCGGCGGCCGCCGGCTTTGGCATTTCGACCGAGGGGAGCGCCGCCTCCGGGACGGACACCGCTGGGAACTCGACTGCGGACGGGGGCGCCGCGGGCGACACCGCCGGGGGAACCGGGGCCTCGGGCAGCGAGACCGCGGGGAACGCCGCCTCGGCAACGGGAACCGAAGGAAGGCTGACCGCGGGCAGTTCCGCCGCCGGCCCCGCTATCCCGGGGACCGAGGGGAACGTCGCCGGAGGCGGGGCCGACGCCGCGGCGGGCGCGGGTTGGTCCCGAGACTTCAGCATCGCGATCCGATCTACGAGCAGCTTGTCGCCAGGCGAAAGCCTCAGGGTCTTTTCGAACTGAGCCAGGGCCTGCGGGTAGTCGCCAAGATCCTGCAGCGCGTCACCGAGAAGGCGGCTGGCGAGGATGTTGTCGGGCGACGCCTTCACGATCTGCTCGAGTTCAGGGCGAGCCTCACCGGGGCGGCCGGAATCCAGAAGAGACCGAGCAAGCGTCAGGCGGGCCGACGGGTAGTTCGGATTCTTCTCGAGCCCTTTTCGCGCGACGCTTATGGCCTCTTCGTGACGGCCTTCCTTCCGAAGCTCCTCGGCAAGCTGCGCGAACAGTCTCGATCCCGGGTCTTTATCGAGCTTTCTGCGGAGCTCCGCGGTTCGGTGGGTGTCTTCCATGGGCGGTGTCGTTGTCCTCGGCCGGGTCTCCAGAAAAGGCGAAGGCCCGGATGTCGTAGGAAGCCTACAACAGCCGGGCCTTCTTTGGGGGGTTCTAGGAGGCTACGGAACGATGACGACGTTCACGAAGCAGGCGGACTGGGCGCCCACGTTATCCGTGACGATGTGGGTCACGGTGTAGGTCCCGGCGAACGGATAGCCCTTCTGAACGTCGATGTGGCCCTCGGCTCCGGTGGACTCCGTGCCGTCGCCGAAGTACCACTCGTAGCGAACGATGTAGCCATCCGCATCGTTGGCGGTCGAGAAGAAGCGGAGAACGGTGCCTTCCTTGTTGACCGGATTGTTCGGAGCGACGTTGAAGTTGCAGGTCGGCGAAGCGTTGCCAGGGATCTGCGGGAAGCGCCGAGGCTCGGCCGAGCGCAACTCGATCCGCGTGTAGGAGTAGACCGCTCCGTTGGCGTCCGTTGAGACGGGCCGGGCGCCGACGAGGATCGACGAATTCGCGGTGAAGTCGCGCCGCTCGGGGGTCGTGTAGACGACCTGGGCGATACCGTTCCCGTTCGTTCTGGCCGTGGTCGAGCCGTACACTCGCGCCCCGGCAGGAGTTGTCAGCTGACCGATCTCGGCGATATTGCCGGATTCGTCAAAGATGACGAACACGATGTCCTTGTTGGGCATCGGCTTCCCGTTCTGGTCGGTAACCACGACCTGAACAACCGAGGTCTGGATGCCGTCGGCGACCACGATGTCGGGCAGGGCCTTGATATCGAGGTGGATTCCGAGGGTGGACGGGCCGCTCAAGGACCCGGGGACCTCGACCTTGTCGAGGCCGCACCCCTGGAGGCTCAGCCCGCAGGCCAACAGCACCACGGTCAGTTTCTTTGTCATTGTGCTACTCCGCATGGAAATTCTCCTTGCCTTCTGGATCCTTGGAACCCGAAAGAAACCGATCAATTGTCCGCCCAGTCGGCGAAGTCGATCTGCATGCTGCCCGTGCCCGTCACCGGCTGGCCTGAGATCGTGCGCCCATGGAGCGTGATGTCGGCGAACATCGTCACGATGATGGCGCCGCCCCCGTTCTGGAGGTTACGGAGGGGGGGCTCCAGCTTGGCCTGGGCGCGCACCACGTCAATGATCAGGGGGTCCGTCCCGCTGTTCTTGACGTCGTACGCGGCCGTGACGTTGCCCGAGATGGCGAAGGGGACATCCTGCCCCTCGACACCCTTGCCGTCGGACCGGCGGTACTTGACCTCATACCGTTCGATGATCACGGCGCTTGGGATCTGGGGAACGGTATCGATGTTCGGGTTCTTGAAGCGAACCGCGATCGCGATCTCCGCCTGGTCGTTGAAGATGCTCCCCTCTTTCAACACATCCGACTTCATCGGCGCTCCGCCGTTGATCGCCGCGAGGATCAGCAGGACAGACGAGGAGTTGGCGGTGCTGTAGTTAGCCGAGCATCCGGCAATCGCCACCGCTGCGGTGAGCAGCGCGGTCCGTGACGTGATCTTTTTCAACAGTGTGCGGGTCATGGTTTCTCTTTCCCCTTCCTAGCGGACGATCCTGGGCGTGATGAAGATCAGGAGCTCGTTGTTGAGACTCTGCGTGGACTTGTTCTTGAACAGCAGTCCCAGCACGGGGATCTGCGACAGGAACGGCGTGTTCTGCCGGGAGATGGTCTCCTGGCCCTGGTAGATGCCGCCGATGACGGTGGTCGAACCATCCTTCACCAGTACCGAGGTCTGAGCCGACTGAGTGTTGATCGGAACGCCGCCCGGGAGGGCGCGGCCGAAGTCCGGTGTCGAGTTGTCCACCAGGATCTTCATGAAGACCGTGCCCGCATCGGTGATCTGCGGGGTCACCTTGAGCGACAGGCCGGCGTCCTTGAAGCTCACCGTAACCGTTCCATTGCTGATGGTCTGGTACGGAATCTGGACGCCCTGCTTGATCTCGGCCTCCACCTTGTTCTGGGTGGTGATGCGCGGCGTCGAGATGATGCGCGCGCGGCCCGTGGCTTCGGCGGCGGTGAGCGCCGCGTCGAGATTGAAGCTCCCGAGGATGTTTCCGAGGGACACCCCGATGCCCGAGGTCGCGTTCGCGGTCGGCAGGTTGATCATGTACCCGCGGCTGCCCGTGCCGATCCCGGCCTCAGGAGCGAGGCCACCCTGATCGGCGGGGAGGCCGTTCCCACTTGGAATGCCCTGGCCATTGAGGATGACCGAGTTCGGGAAGGCCAGGTTGGTGGTGTTTCCGTACTGCGGAACCTGCTGATTCAGGAAGCCCCACTGCACACCCATCTGGCGCGAGAAGTTCCGGCTCGTGATCACGATGCGGGCCTCGATTTCCACCTGCGCGCTCGGACGATCGAGTTCCATCACCAGGCGCTTCGCGGCATCGACCCGTTCGGGAAGGTCGCGGATGATGAACACCGGGCTGGTTCCGATGGCGGTGAAGGTCCCCCGGTCGGAGAGCACTGTCTTCTCCACCACGGACTTCACCTGGTCGGTGTCGAGGTAGGACAGACGTCCCTGCCACGATGTCTGTTCGCCGGAGAGCTCGCGCTCCTTCTTGAGGTCGCGCAGGTCCTGCTCTTCCTTCTTGAGGTCGCTGAGGCGGGCGATCCGGACCACGTTGCCGTCGATGGTGCAGCCGAGGCCCTGGGTCTTGAGGACCAGCGAGAGCGCCTGATCCCACGGAACCTCCTTGACGGTGAGGCTGACCTTGCCGGTGATTCCGGGATTCACGATGATGTTGAGGCTCGAGACCTCGGACATCAGGCGGAACATGTCAATGAGGTCACCTTCCTTGAAGTCCATGCTGATGAGGTGGCCGCTGAAGGGAGGCTCGCCGCACTGCGGACCTTCGTCGATATCCGCTCCTCCGGTGCTCCCGGCGGGCTGGGCGGCGATCGGCTCGGCGCTGACCATCGGCTTCATCGAGGACGAGGCGGATGAAGCGCTCGTTGACGCAGGGCTGAGGGCCGCCGGGGCGGACTGCGCCTCGGGAGCCTCGAGGGCGACCGGCTCCTTCTGAACCACGGCCGTCACTTCCGGCTCGATCGCCTTCGCGGGCGCGCCGAGGAGAGCGGGGGTTGCGGGTGCGCCCTCGCCGAAGACGATAGCGACGCCGTTGGCATCCGGCACCAGGCGATACGGCGTGGCGCCCTCGACATCAAGGACAAGGCGGGCGACGCGAGGGGGAGCGGCCGAGAACTGGGCAAGGCGAATCCCCTTGACCGGGGAGACCGCCGCCGGCAGGCTCTGACCCTTGGTTGTGATCACATCCGGGAAGTCGACAACCAGCCGATTAGGGTTCTTGAGGAAGAACGTCTCGGGCTTGAGGGTGCCGTTGCCGGCGACGTGGTAGCCGAGCTGGCCTTCGGGGAGCTTGGTGACGCCTGAGATACGCGTGGCACGAGGCGCCGATTCCGAGCGGACGGGCGCTACGGGCGCCTTCAGAACGGGCGTCACGGGCGCGGTCGCCAGGGGCTCGGCCGCCTTCTGCGGGGCCGGAAGCGCGGCGGCCTTGCTGTTCGCCGGCCGCGACACAGTGATGAGGACGTCGTTACCCGCCTCCTCCACGGTGAAGGGCGAGAGAGCGGCAAGCCTCACCTCGACCCGTGCGGTCGGGCGTCCGTCGCCCCGCACCAGGCTGTAGACCCGCAGCGATTCGATTTCGCGGGTGGCCACCTCGAGCCGCGCGGGCAGCCTCGTGGAGTCGGCGTCCGCGATGTCGACCACGAGAGTGAGCGGATCGGGACTGTGATAGGTGAAGCTCGGCTTGGCCGAACCCGCGATCACGAGGCGGGTCGATGCTTCGCCGGTCTCCTGCCGGAGGTCCGCTAGGACCGTGCGCCCGGCGTTGGTCGCCTGCCGGGCAGGCGGAGCCTGTCGGGCATCGGCGGGCAACGCAAGCAAGCCGGCGGCAAGGCCGATGGATACAGTTATTGCAACCCTCATTTGTTGCTCTCCTCCTGGGCGGAATTCAGAAGTCTCCTCACGTCGCGACTCTTTGCGGGAGACAGCGGGTCCGTGATCTCCTGTCGAAATGTCAAACCGGAAGCGTCGATCGCGGTGATCACGCCGTCGTGCATGCGCTGACCGATGCGGACGAAATAGCCCTTCTTGTCGGGCCCTTCAACGATCGCGATCCAGCCGTCGTTGTTCCTGACCACGCCCTTGAGGCTCGTTTCCTGCAGGAGGAAACCCTCGATGCCGGGGCGGCGGGGACGATTCGATTCGTCGTTGGCAATCGGCCGGGCCAGGCTGACGAAGGGATCGCGGCGACCCGCCGGGTTGTAGATGTAGCCATTGCGGGGCGCGTCGAGTTCCTGCTCCAGAATGGACTGGACCAGGTCTCCGCCGGCCGGGCCGGTGGCCGGGGCGGGAGCAGGAGCGGGTGTGGCCGCGGGAGCGGGGGTGGGATTTTGCGCGAACGCGCCCGCGACCAGGGTCAGCAGGGCGGCGGCGAGGAGACCGGGATTCTTCATGCTTCTCCTACTTTCGCGGGGCGGCGCCTGGCTTGGGCGGCGCCTCCTGATAGACATACGTCATTGCCTGGTACTGCGCGCTCAGGGTCTGGGTGAAGGTGACCTTCGTGGGAACGGAGGCCCTCAGGTTGCCGATGTTGACGATGCGGGGCAACCGGCCCACGCGATCGAAGAAGGTCGCGAGGTTGGGATAGGTGCCGTCGACCTGGATCTCGATCGGCCACTCCAGATAGAACTCTTTTTGCACGGTGGCGCCCGGTACCATGCTCTTGATCTTCAAGTTCGACTGAGAAGCAAGGGCCTGAAGGCGCTTCATGAGGTCGGGCGTTTCCTTCGCGGGCGGCAGGATGCGGCGCAGCTGGTCGAGGCGAAGGCTCAACTGCTCGACTTCCTTCTCGAGGGCGGGCAGATTCGCCTTGACCACGTTCAGTTCCTGAATCTGCTGGTTGAGCCCGGCGAGAGTCGTCTTGAATCCCTCGAGCTCGGCCTGTTTACCCTGGTACCAGCCGAAGTAGAAGCCAAGCGCGGCGACGATGACGATGACCGCGGAGACGACGTACTGCTGGTTCTTGGGAAGTCTTGTGTAAGCGTTCTCGGCCATATGGATCCCTTTGGCCCCCTTACTTCTTCGCCGCCGGTGTGGCGGGCTTGGCTTGCGCGGCTGCCGCGGCGTCCTTCATCGCAACCTCGGGGTTGCTGAAGGTCGTGGTGAATGTGAACGCGATGATCGCGGCGCCCGTGGTGGACTCGCGGTAGGAGTCGAGGTTGGCTTCCGGGAACCAGCAGTTGAGCTTGGTCTGCGGCGTCCCGGGATCGCACCCGTCGCCCGCGCGCTGAAGATTGTTCAGGAAGTCAGCGATCGAGTTGTTGTTCGACGCCTCGCCGGTGATCTTGATCGTGGCCCCGACCTGTTCGATCCTGGTCAGCCACACGAAATCGGGAAGCGCCTTCGAGATCTCGTCGAGCATCCGAACGGGACCGCCTTGTTCAGCCTTGAGGCGCTCGATGAGATTGACCTGATCCTGGAAGCTCTTGCGCTTGCGCTCGAGTTCTTCCTTCTTGGCTTTCTCGACCTGGAGCTTGGCGACCTCGGCCTTGGCCACTTCGATCTTCGCCTGGGTGTCCGTGATCTCGCTCGACATCGACCACCAGAAGTAGCCGGTGCCAAGGACGGCGATCGCGATGGCCGCGATCAGGGGAATGTAAGGACCAGCCGCCGACGCGCCTCCACCGGCAGCTCCGCCCGCCGCCCCTTTGGGCTTGCTGGCGGCCGCCCGCTCGGATTCGAGGAGGTTGATTCGAATCATCGGTCGCCTACCTTTCGCACCGCAAGGCCTACGGCAATTGCCGCGGCCGGACCCATCTGATTCACAAGGTCCCCGTCAACTTCCTTGGGAGAGTAGGTCACCGCGTTGAACGGATTCAGGATATCGACCTGGGTGTCCAGGCGCTCCATCAAAAGCTCACGCAGGCCCTGGAGGCGGGACGAGCCACCGGCAAGGAAGATCTGATCGATCCGCTCCTCCTGGGTGGTGGCCCGGAAGAAGTCGAACGTCTTCTGGATTTCGGAGACGATGCTCTCGGCGGAATTCTGGATGACCGGGAAGACGCTGTCGGGCAGCGTTCCCTCGACCTGCTCGCCGCGTTTGAGAGCCTCGGCGGACTCATACGGCAGACCGAGGTCCTTCTGGAGAGCGTCCGTGGCGAGGTTGCCGCCCACCGCGATATCGCGGTTGAACAGGGAGTTGGAGCCCCGGACGATGTTGACGTTGGTGATCGCGGCGCCCAGGTTGAGGAGCGCCACCACGCGGCCGGAGTCGACCCCGTAGTTCACTTCGTGACAGTTCTGAAGGGCGAAGACATCGACATCGACGATCCGGGGAGTCTTTCCGGACTGCGTGATCACCGACGTGTAGTCGCTGATCTTGTCCTTCTTGACTGCGACCAGGAGGACGTCCATGTTGCCGCCGTCGCCCGAGCCCTCGAGGATCTCGTAGTCGAGAGAGACATCCTGGATGTCGAAGGGGATGTACTGCTCCGCTTCCCAGTGGATGGATTCGCCCAGTTCCTCGGCGCTCATCTGCGGAAGCGAGATCTTTTTCACGATGACCGCGTTGCCGGAGACGCTGGTCGCGACATCGTTGGTCTTGATCTTGAGGTTGGCGAAGAGGCGATTGATGGCATCGACAATCGCGCCGGAGTCCATGATGGCCCCGTCGACGATGGCTTCGGGAGGCAGCATTTCCATGCCTGCCTTCACCAGCTTGAACTCGGTGCCGGACTTGCCGACCGGCTTGAGTTCAATGAGCTTCACGCACGAAGAGCCGATGTCGAGACCGACCAGGCTCTTTTGCTTGCTGAAAAATTTGTCGAACAAACCCACGGATTCCCCCCTAGACCTTTTGATCTGCGGAGCTGGTTGAGCGAGCGGCGAAGCCCGAATGTCGAAAATCGAATTTTGGTAGAGACTTTGTCACTCGGTACCTCAAGTAGTTCGTGAAGATAGGCTTCTCAAACAACAGTGTCAACAAGAATATTAGTTCAACGGCCTTAAACTATTGTCACAGGCCAATAAAATCTTCAAAATCTAAAACGTGTGGCCGCGCTTTCGCGCGCATGAATGGCGTCGATGAAGCGCACCTGGTGCGGCCGCGTAGTCATGACAACACAATGAGTTCGGACGCCGTAACCGAAGAAGCGCACCCCTCTAAGTAGATTTCCGTCGGTCACGCCGGCGCAGGCGAAGCTGATGTCCTTTCCTGGCGCGAGGTCGCGGGTATAAAAGACCCGGTCGAGATCGGATATGCCCATGCGCTCGCAACGTTCACGGTCGGAAGGCTTGGTCATGACGAGCTTGGCCTGGATCTCGCCATTCAGGCACCGCATCGCCGCGGCGGTCAGGACGCCCTCCGGCGCGCCTCCGGTTCCCATCACGGCGTGGACGCCCGAACCGAGGACCGCGGCGGATACTCCCGCGGAAAGGTCGCCGTCGGTGATGAGGCGGATGCGGGCGCCGGCGGCGCGGATGTCGGCGATCAGCTTCTCGTGGCGCGGACGGTCCAGCGTCATGACCGTGAGGTCCTTGATATCGCGCGAGAGGGTCCGGGCGATGGATTTGAGGTTGTCGGCGACCGGCGCGTTGATGTCGACCTTTCCCGCCGAGTCGGGACCTACCACCAGCTTGTCCATGTAGATGTCGGGGGCGTGGAGCAGGCCACCCTTCTCGGCCGCGGCCAGAACCGTGATCGCGTTCGGGGACCCGGTGGCGCAGAGGTTTGTCCCTTCGAGCGGATCCACCGCGATGTCGACCGACTCGCCTCCCCTGCCGACCTTCTCGCCGATGTAGAGCATCGGAGCTTCGTCCCGCTCACCCTCGCCGATGACGATGGTTCCATCGATGTCGACGCTTTCGAGCTCGCGCCGCATGGCCTCGACCGCGACGTGGTCGGAGTACTTGCGCTCGCCCTGGCCCATCGTCTGGGCCGATGCGATGGCGGCCATTTCGACCACTCGAACGAATTCGAGCGGAAGATCGCGTCGTTGCAAAAGGAAACCTCCATTCCCGGGCGGCTTCAGGGCAGCCGGGTCGATTGTGGCGGGAGATTACACCTTTCGCGAGGCGCTTTGAAGACTTACGCGCCGCAGTGTGTGTCCGACGACACCCGTGGGGCGGCTCAGCCGAGCCACTCCCCCTCAAAGACGATCTCGACGGCGCCGCGCTGGAGCAGCGGACCGCCCTCGCCCCAGGACTCCTCGAGATCTCCACCGGCGCAGTGGACCGTCACCGCACGGTCCGTACGCCCGGTCAGGACAGAAGCGACAAGGGCGCTCGCCGAGCCTGTGCCGGAAGCGAGGGTGACGCCGACTCCCCGTTCCCAGAAACGCACCCTGAGTTCCCGCCTCGAGATCACAGTGACGAACTCGACATTGGTCCGGTTCGGGAAGAGAGGGTGGTTCTCGATCTTCGGGCCCAGGCGGCGCATCGCCGCCTCGGCTTCCCCTTCGGTCACGAACAGCGCGGTGTGGGGATTGCCCATGGAGCAACAGGTGACGCTCACCACTTCCCCATCGACCTCGAGTTCGTGGTCGACCACGCGATCGAGGTCTCCAAAGGCCACCGGCACGCTTGCGGCGCTGAGTCCGGGAACCCCGAGATTCGTGTCGACCGCGTACTGGCGGGGTCCGGTTTGCTCGACCGTGACCGGCCTCGGGCCGGGATGCGGAAGCACGGTGTGGGAAGCGGGAAGAAGGCCACGGGAAAACGCATAGGCGGCCACGCAGCGCACGCCATTGCCCGAGATCTCCCCATGCGTCCCATCGGGGTTGAGCAGCTTCATCCGCGCGACCCTGGTCGGTGCGTCCACGCCGACGATCAGTATGCCGTCGCCGCCGATGCCCTTGTTCCGGTCACAGAGACGGACCGCCCACGCCGGCCAGTCGGCGGGCACGTCGGCCTCGCCCACGATGATGAAGTCGTTGCCGATCCCGTGCGCCTTCGTGAACCGCATCCGTTCGAGGAGCTACTCGTCGCTGTCCGGCTCGGCGGCGTCCGGGTCCATTCCGGCGAGGATGGATTTCAGTTCCTTGCCCGGCTTGAAGTGCGCGGCTCGACGCTCCGAAGAGACCAGGGGCTCGCCGGTGCGCGGATTCCGCGCCCGGCGGGGCCGGCGAAGGCGAAGGCTGAACACTCCGAAACCCCGGATCTCGATGCGATCACCCTGACTGATCGCCACCTTCATGGAGTCGAGAATGGTCTCCACCACGACGTCCGCCTGCTTGTGGGAGAGCGGCCCGAGGGTCGCCATCTCGTCGATCAGTTCGGCTCGAGTCATCGGTGGTGGTTGCGGGATTCTTTCAGGAAAAACAAAGGCGGGTCACATGGGACCCGCCTTCGAGGTTCTTGTTCGGTGCGAACCCTTTACTTCTTGGTGAGTGCCTTGAACGCGTCGGCCATGGCGGTAGTCGCGTTTCCGTCTTTCTCCTGCGACTGACGAAGGGCCTGCAGGTCGCGGGTCACTTCCTCGTTCTTGGCCGCCTTGATGGAGAGGCCGATCTTGCGATCGACTT
>CAYNHK010000153.1:0-11558 GCA_964396875.1 uncultured Acidobacteriota bacterium
ATCCGCGACGGCTACAACGGCCTCCTCCTCCCCGAGCTCTTTCCTCCCGGAGAGGGCCTCATCCCCCTCACGCGGTCGCGGGTCTCGGGAATCACACACCTCGGCGGCACCATCCTCGGGACCACGAACAAGGGCAACCCGCTCAAGTTCCCGACCCGCCGCAAGGACGGGACGATGTACGAGAAGGACCGCTCGGACGAGCTCGTGCGTTGCTTCCGCCGGGCGAAGATCGACGCCCTCATCGCGGTGGGCGGCGACGGCTCGCTCAAGATCGCGAGCGTCCTCGCCCGGAAGGGGCTCAAGGTGGTCGGTGTCCCCAAAACCATCGACAACGACCTCGACAAGACGATCATCACGTTTGGCTTCGACAGCGCGGTGAGCTTCGCGACCGACTGCCTCGACCGCCTGCACTCCACGGCCGAGGCGCACCGGCGGATCATGGTCGTCGAGGTCATGGGCCGCTATGCGGGCTGGATCGCGCTGAACTGCGGCGTGTCGGGCGGGGCGGAGGCGATCCTGATACCGGAGATCCCGTACGACCTCGAGCGGGTTGCGGCCTTCCTGAAGGATCGCTACTCGAAGGGGCGCCGCTTCGCGATCGTGGTCGTGGCCGAGGGTGCTGTGCCCCTCGGCGGCTCGACCTCGGTCATCGGCGCTGAACTCGGCCGCGCCGACCGCATTGGCGGAATCGGCGCCCGCATCGCGAATCAGCTGCAGGAGCTGACGGGGGAGGAGGTGCGCCACGTCGTGCTGGGTCACCTGCTTCGTGGCGGCTCGCCGACCACGTTCGACCGGTTGATCTCGCTTCGCTTCGGCGCGGCGGCGGTGCGCGCGCTGGCCGAAGGGCACTCGGGGGTGATGGTGGCGCTCGACCCCCCGACCGTGCGCTACGTGCCGCTCGACGAGGCGACCGCCCGCATGAAGGTGGTGCCCGTGACCTGCGACACCATCCTCACCGCCCGCGAACTGGGCATCGAGTTCGGCGGGTAGGAGCGTGCAGGCTAGCTTCGAAGGGCAGTTGCAGCGGGTGGAGACGCCCGACCTGCTGACCTTCGTCAACCTTGGACGGCGCACCGGGCTCCTCGAAATGGAGCGCCCGAACCAGTCGACCAGGATCTTCTTCCTTAAGGGCGATCCGGTTTTCGCGAACACGACGCGAGAGGGACTGCGGCTCGGCGACGTCTTGCGGCGGGTGGGGAAGGTGTCGCCGCGGGACCTCGAGAGGTGCGCGGCGCGCCAGCGCGGGGTGGGAGACCGCATCGGTCAGGCGCTGGTGGCCGAAGGTCTTCTCACCGAAGAGGAGTTGAGGTCGTTCCTGAAGATCCAGGTCTCCGAAGTCATCTTCGACACCTTCACCTGGGGCGAAGGCAAATTCGGCTTCTACGACGACGTCACGCATCCGCCGAACGCGACCACCATCGACATGAACCTGCAGAACCTCCTGATGGAGGGGGTGCGGCGTCTCGATGAACGCGACCGGCTGGCCGAGGCGTTTCCCGATCACGGGGTGCTGGTCGAGTCGCTGGCCAATCCCGAGTGGGTGAAGGACAAGATGTCCCTGACCCCGGAGGAGTGGAGCGTGTTCTTCCTCGTGGACGGCCGGCGCAGCCTCGAGGAGATCTGCCTGCTCGCGGGCAATCCCGATGAGCTCGCCACCCTGGAGATCCTGAACCGTCTTCGTGGCGTGAAGCTCATAGGCATCGTGGCCCCGCAACCACGGACCGAAGCGGCCCTCGGTGTCGGAGCATCCACTTCGTTCGCCACTCACGAACACTCCCGCGAACCGGAGAAACAAGCCGTTTCGGAGACGGTGGCTGCGCCGCCCGAGCCCCCTGCCCGGCCGGTGCGTACGGCCGACAGCGCTTCGATCGTGAGCCCGATGGCGATCCAGTATGCCGCCGACCGGGCGCCCGTGGCCCGTCTGGTCCTCGAGGGGACGGCGCCTCCGGTTTCGTATTCGCTGCAACGCGATACGTATACCCTCGGCCGCGGGCCCAAGAACGACATCGTTTTGAACGATCCCAACGTTTCCACCTTCCACGCTCGCATCGAACGCGGAAGCGCGGGATTCACCCTGATCGATCTCAGAAGCACCAACGGAACCGGAGTCAACCTCGAACGACTCAAGGGGCCTGCGCTGCTGCGGCCCAACGACGTGCTAAACCTCGGCCCCGTTCAACTCCGCTACCTCGAGGAATAACCGAGCTCTTCCGGGCGTGTGGGCGCCGTCACATCGCCCGGAGTCCCGCGAGTCCGGCCGATCCGATCCGGCGTCGTATGGTATCGACATGACCAAGAAGACACTCTTCCGACCCCTCGTGGCGGCCGTGGCCCTCTCGGCCGGTTTCGCCACCGCCGGTGACAAGGAGGCCGAACGTCTCGCGGAGAGCCGCGATGTGCTCGTCGAACTCGCGGGAATCAAAGAAGGCGCGCCGCGGGAGATTCTCGAAAAGGCCAAGTGCGTGATCGTGATTCCCGGAGTGAAGAAGGCGGCCATCGGGATCGGCGGGCGCTTCGGCTACGGCGCCGCGGTGTGCCGGACCGACAACGGGGAAGGGCCCTGGGGTCCGCCCGTGATGATGTCGCTCAAGGGCGGGAGCGTCGGGTTTCAGATCGGCGGACAGTCCTCAGACTTCGTGCTGCTGGTGATGAACCAGAAGGGTGTCGACAATCTCCTCAAGAGCAAGTTCACGCTCGGGGCCGATGCTTCGATCGCGGCGGGGCCGATCGGGCGGAATGCCGAGGCCGCCACCGACCTGCGGATGCGCGCGGAGATCCTCAGTTACTCGCGGAGCCGTGGCGTGTTCGCCGGCATCTCGCTCGAGGGAGCGTCCTTGCGGCAGGACACCAAGGCGAACGAAGCGATCTACGGCAAGGGCATCGATCCGCGCACGCGCCTGCTGAGATCCGGCCAGCCGATCCCTCCCGAGGCGCAGGGCCTGGTGGACGCGATTGACCGGCTCACTTCGGGGAAAGACCCACAGTAACCCCGAAGGGGAGAGCTATCGACCGACGTAGTGTCCGACGTGAAGCGGATTGCTTTCGCTCACGTCCTCCCGGCGATCATCCTGCCCCTCCTGGGCGAGTTCATCGTCGGCTTCGTCGTCCTCGAGAATCGCGTGATCCGGGCGGGCGGTTTTGTGCACGGTCTCGTTGTCGAGGTCGGGCAGATCCGGCTGTTCCGGAAACTCCTGCAACCGCTCGAGAACGGGGACGACCGGGACCTTCTTCTTGTTTTTCATAAGAAGGCGTTGAGCAGCATCCATGCCAGCGGCGGCCCTGGGAAAGGCTGGGTTTGGCCTGTCGAGGGGGGTGGACTTTGTAGAAAAAGCGCTCCTTTGGCCGGGTCCCATTCAGGCCTTCAGTTGAACGCGCAGCAGGCACACTTCCGGGCGACTGAGGAACCTGACCTGCGGGGCGTAGCCGCGTTCCATGCCGACACCCCCGGAAACGTGGATGGGTGTTCCCTTCCAGTCGTGTAGACCACGGGCCATTCGCCGAGGCAAGCGGGAGAGGGTGAGGGGCGCGCCGAAGAAGGGAACCACGATCTGGCCTCCGTGGGTGTGGCCGGCGAGAGCGAGGTCCGCGGTTCCTTCGTCGAGGGCCATGATGAAATCCGGGTTGTGGCCGAATACGACTTTCACGTCGTCCGCCGGCAACCGGGCCACCAGGCGCCGCAGAGTCCGGCCGTCGCGGCCACGCGCGAGGCCCGAGGAGAGACCGAGCAGACTCATGCTTCTCGATGAACCGGGCAGGGGAATGCGAACGAACTCATCGGTCAGCGGGATGACGCGGGTTCTCTCGAAGACCGACGGCCACTCGCGACCCTCGACATCGCCTTTGACCGCGTAGATGCCGAGGGGCGGAACCGGAAGGCTGTTCAGAAGATGTCGGAAGTCGTCATGGGCTCTCGACAGATCCTCGTGGCCGGCCAGGGCCTGGAGGTAGTCGCCGGTCAGGAGGATGATGTCGGGCTGCAGATCGACCGCCTCGTGGAAGGCGCGGCGTTCGTGTTTCCCGATCACCGCGGTCTGAATGTCGGAGAGGTGCACGATTCTCAACTCGGTCTGCTCGGCTGCGTCGAAAAGAGCGCGGCTCACGAGGGTGGGCCGAGGCCCGCGGGGGACCGTGAGGTCGATCCGGTGTTCGTTGACTTCGAGCGATCGCGGCTCGAAGAAGTGTGCGTTTGTGAAGATGGCGAGGAGGATCAACACCGCGGCGGCGAAACCCGCGCTCGTCATCCTCGAGCCCGACCGACGCATCCACCAGCCGGCCAGGCCGAGGAAGACAAGGAACTCCGCGAAGACCCATTGCGAAACGAGATTGATGACGCCGAAGCCGCCGACGTTCCCGACGGTTCCTATGGCGGCCGCGGAGAAGACGGCGACCGAGCCGAGCACGCCGAAATCGGCCAGGAACCGGCCGAGCCGCGGCTGGATGGCCGGCTCCTCCGCATATCGATGACGCCACAGTCGCGCGAGGAAGATAAGCGCGGCGAGGTTCAAAGTATGGAACGTCGCGGACGTCAGCAGCATTTGCTTCAGCATGCGCGATACGAAGCACGTCCGATGCCACGCTGATCCCGTTGAAATGGGCTCGCGGTGTGGCGGAGTCGCCTCGAAGAGTGGCCGGGCCGACCACGCCCCTCGCTTCGCAGTGTGGCCTTACCGCCGCTCCGCCGGCGGCTAGGTTCCACGACGCTTCGGTCCACGTATCGGCGTCGCGGTGAGCGGATCGTCGGGCCAGGAGTGGCGCGGATATCTCGACCTCAGCTCCTTCCGCACCTCCGGATACGTGTTCGTCCAGAAGCTGCGGAGGTCCTGGGTCACCTGGACCGGTCGGCGGGCGGGGGAGAGCAGGTGCAGCGTCACTCTCGTGCGCCCTTCGTTCACCGTCGGGGTGTCGAGCCAGCCGAAGACTTCCTGAAGACGAACCGCGAGCACGGGCGACGCGCCGTCCGTGAAGTACTCGAGCGGGATCTTCGATCCGGTGGGCGCTTCGATGAACAAAGGCGCCAGGGCGTCGAGGGCGCGCTTCTGGCTCCAGTCGAGCCGGGACAGGAGCGCCGCCGCGGTGTCGATGCGCAGGAGGTCGGCGCGAGAGCGGGCGGTCCCAAGGTCCGCGGACATCCAGTCGGAAATTGTGGCGAGAAGAGCGTCGTCCGAGAAACCCGGGAACGAGTCCGCGCGGCCCCACGCGCCCAGCGACATCACTCGCGCCTGAAGAGCCCGGGAGGCGTCCGACATCATCCGAGGCAGCAGGCCCTCGTCGCGGATCGCATCCGCCAGCAGGTCGATCCGATCCTCATCGCTGATCGACGCCAGCGGCTTCGCGTCGATCACGAGTTCGCCGATCCTGCGCTCCCTCTGGGCCACGATCACGCCGCGTGTCGTGTCCCAGGCGACGACATCGCGGCTCTCGGGCGCGAGTGTCTCGACATCGAGGGGTGCGGCGAGGAAGATCCGGCCCTCGGCGTCGCGCGCGTCGACGTGGGCCACAGCCAACCACTCCTCGTGAGTGAGCGGATCCGCGGCGTCGAGTCTTGCCCCGCGGCCGCTCGCCAGCCGGTAACGATCCGTGGAGCCCGGCCGACGTTGAGCCACGCGTTCGGGATAAGCGAGAGCCACCAGGGCGCCGACGTGATCGATGGAGGGCTTGGGACCATCTCTCTCGTCCATCTTCAGACGCGAACGATGGTCACGGGCGATGTCGCGAACTCGCGCGATACCGGCGCCGCTCGCCGACGAGCCGCCGCCACGTCCCCGGCCGAAAAGCGCCTCGACGCGGAGCGTCAGGTCGGCCCCCGCATCGCGAGAGAGGATGTCGCGCTCCTCGAGCAGGGCGGCGATGTCGGTGGCGAGGCCGCCCAGGCCCATGCGTCGCCCTTCGATGAGGAGATGACCGATCCGCGGATGGACGCCGAGTTCGTGGATCGCCCGGCCATGCGGCGTCGCGGCTTCGTCCTTCATCGCGCCCAGATCGCGAAGGATTCGGCGAGCTTCGGCGAGCGCGCCCGGCTGCGGCGGCGTGATCCAGGCGAGCGAGGCGTCCGGCTCGCCCCAGATCGCGAGGTCGAGAGCGAGGGGAAGGAGGTCGGCGTCCACGATCTCGGGCGAGCGCGATGCGGCAAGCGTCCGCTGCGTCGCCTCGGTCCAGAGCCTGAAGGCGGCGCCCGGACCCAGACGACCCGCACGGCCCGCGCGCTGATCCGCGTTGTCCCGCGCGATCCGGACGGTATCGAGCCGGGAGAGGCCCAGGCCGGAGTCGAAGCGCGACACCCGCGCGAGGCCGCTGTCGACGACGATCCCGACCCCCTCGATGGTGAGACTGGTCTCCGCGATGTTCGTCGCGAGCACAACACGGCGGCGCGGTCCGGGCAGGATCGCGGCCTGTTGCGCGTCGATCGCGAGTTCGCCGTGAAGGGGCCGGATGTCGAGGCCATCGCCGCCCGCGAGATCCGCGAGACTTCCGGCCACACGCGAGATCTCGGAAGTGCCGGGCAGGAAGGTGAGCACGTCGCCGGGGGCTGCCTTGAGCGCTCGACGGATTGCGGCCGCGACCCCGGGGGCCGGATCGCGATCGATCGGGAGATCGTCCGCGGCATACGCGATCGACACCGGGAATGAGCGGCCCGCGCTGCTGATCACCGGCGCCCCGCCGAGACTTCGTGACAGAAAGGCCTCATCGAGCGTGGCGCTCATGATGAGGATGCGGAGGTCGGGGCGGAACAGCGCCTGGACGCGCCTTGCAAGGGCGAGCCCTAGATCGGCGTGGATCGAACGTTCGTGGAACTCGTCGAAGATGAGCAGGCCGCAGCCCTCGAGGTCGGGCTGCGAAAGGAGCGCGCGCGTGAGGATGCCCTCGGTTACGACCTCGATGCGTGTCGCTGCGGAAACCCGTGCCTCACGCCGGATTCGGTAGCCGACGAAGCCCCCGACGTTCCCGCCAAGCTGCGCGGCCATCCGCGCCGCCACGGTTCGCGCCGCGAGCCGGCGGGGCTCGAGCATGGTGATCCGCTGCCCTTTGAGCCAGGCTTCGTGGACAAGTTCGAGCGGAACCAGGGTGCTCTTACCCGCCCCCGGCGGTGCGGTGAGAATCACCATCCGCTCTCGCCCCAGGGCCTCGCGCAGCGCGGGCAGCGCGGCTGTGACGGGCAGGGCGTCGCTCAAAGGAACTTCGCACGCGTCGCCGGGGTGGGGATCGGGCAGGCGTCGAACCGCCCGAAAATGCGGTACCGCGATAGCGCGATCAGGCGGTACACCGCGTCGCGAAGGAAGCGGGGAAAGATCCGCAGGCCGACCGCAGCGCCGTAAAGACCGCCGGCCGATGCGATGGCGAAGATCGCGGCATCACTGCGGTCGAGCAGGCGTTGGGATGGAATGCCGTAGTCGGCGATGACGATGACGGTTTCGAGGGCGCCAGCGTCCCGGCCCGCATCCCGCAACAGGCGTGTGCCGAGGTCGCCCTGCAGGGCGGCGAAGCGCAGTCGATCATGACGATCGATCCGGATCAGGAACTGCACGAAGCGATCGCACAGACCACAGACGCCATCGTAGAGAACGAGATGAGCCACGCGGAAGGAGGTTATCAACCCGACCGAGGCAGGCCACTAGAATCCCCGCGAATGAAAGACGGCCGTCGTCCTTCGCTGCACGCCGCCTTTGTGACCGGGGCCGTCGGTCTTTGGATCGTCACCCTGGGCTGCGCGCCCGGGAAAAGGTCGGAACCGACGAGTCCGTCGCCAACCCCGACGCCCACCGTGGCGGCCTCGCCCGTCCTCCTGCCCGAACCGCCACCCGGCGCAGTCCTGATTCCCGGCGGACGCTTCACCATGGGAGGAGGAGAGCGGATCGAAGAGAACCCGCCGCATCTGGTGATCGTCCCGACGTTCGCGATCGATACCCATGAAGTGACAGTCGAGCGCTTCTCGAAGTTCATCGCGGCGACGCAGCATCGCACCGAGGCCGAGAAGTGGGGCTGGTCCGGCGTCTTCGACATTCAGAAGCAGGATTGGAAGCCCGTGAACGGTGCGACCTGGAAAGAAGTCGGCGGCCCGGGTTCGAAACCGAGCGCTCCGAACGATCCGGTCACGCATGTGAGCTGGAACGACGCGGTCGCGTTCTGCGCATACGAGAAGGGCCGGCTTCCCACCGAGGCCGAGTGGGAATACGCCGCGCGGGGCGGCAAGGAGGGCGAGATCTTTCCATGGGGGAACGAACTCCGCCCCGGCGGAAAACCCGCGGCGAACTGGTGGCAGGGAGTGTTTCCATCGAAGCTGACCAGGGAAGATGGTTTTCTCTCCCGCGCTCCGGTGGGACGGTTCAAGCCCAACGGCTACGGCCTTCACGACATGATCGGCAACGTCTGGGAGTGGAACGCCGACTGGTTCGACGCGGGTTACTACTTGAAGTCGCCGGTCGAAAATCCGAAGGGCCCCGCCCAGGGGAAAGACCGTGTCATGCGCGGAGGCTCGTGGATGTGCTCGGAGAACTTCTGCCGCAACTTCCGCAACGCGGCCCGCTCGTTCGCCGCGCCCGACAGCGGCCTCGACAATCTCGGCTTCCGCTGCGCCTACGACATCGCGCCGTCCGGATTGTAGAGACGTTCGAGCGCGACAACCAACGCCCGTGCCGAGGGGAACCGCCTGGCCGGATCCTTATCGAGACAGCGGGACAGAAGCGACTCGAACCGGGCGTGTTCGGGAGGGAGACCGACCGGAGCCTCGTGCGCGACCGCGAACAGCGTGTCGATCGGCGTGTCGCGGAGGAACGGAGGTCGACCGGTCAACATCTCCTGCAGGAGTGAGCCGAAGGCGAAGATGTCGGAGGCGGGAGTGACGGCTTCGGTTCTTACCTGCTCGGGCGACATGTAGGCCGCGGTTCCCATCAGCTCTCCGGGCCGCGAGGTCGCGGATTGAGACGCGGCGCGATTGTGCGGTGCTTCCCCCACGATTTTCGCGAGACCGAAGTCCAGCAGCTTCACCGTGCCGTCCGAGGTGATGAAGACATTCTCGGGCTTGAGGTCGCGGTGGATGATGCCCCGCTCATGCGCCGCGGCGAGGCCGCTCGCCAGCGTCCGCGCGATCGACCGCACCTCGGAAACCGAAAGAGCCGTCCGGTTCATGCGCGCGCGCAGGTCTTCCCCGGCGAGCAGCTCGGTCGCGACGGCGCCGCCGAGCTCGTCGGCGTGGAACGAGACCAGGCGCACGATGTTGGGGTGGTCGAGCGATCCGATGGCCCGGGCCTCGCGCTCAAAACGCCTCCTGCGCGCGGCGTTCCACGGCGCTCCCGAGAACACCTTCAGCGCGACCCGTTCAGCGTTCGCGGCACTGCGGGCCTCGTGGATCTCCGCCATCCCTCCACCCCCGATCTTTCGCTCGATCTCGAACCCGAAGAGCGAAGAGCCGGGCGTCAGTTCCGCTCGCACCAGAGGAGAGAGTTCGAGGGCTTCGCCGGTCAGCGCGTCACACTCCGCAAGGTCGGCGACCTCGTCGGCAAGACCGGGATCGCGCGACTGCAACTCCCGCAACCACGCGGCTCTCGCGGATACATCGAGTTCGAGGAAGGCGGCGAGCGCTTCCTTCACCTGCGGCCAGCGCGCCGGCGACGTCACGACTGGCGGGCGCCTTCGTCCGGTTCGCGGAGTTCCCGGCTCAGAAAGGCGCGTGCAGTCGACCACTCGCGTTTCACGGTCGCGGTGGAGTGATCGAGAACGCGAGCGGTTTCCTCGATGGACAGGCCCGCGAAAAAACGAAGTTCGACGATCCGGCCCTGCCGCGGGTCGACGCTCGCGAGTTTCGCGAGGGCGCGGTCCAGTCGAATCACATCGATCGCCTCGCCGGGCGCAGGAGCCTCGTCCGAGGCCATCGTGACGCCAAGAGGAGCGCTTCGTTTGCGGGCGCTGCGCCGCCGCGCCTGGTCCACGAGAATCCGCCGCATCGCCTGCGCGGCCACGCCAAAGAAATGAAGGCGGTCGCGCCAGGGTGAGTTCTGCCGCACGAGCCGGAGGTAGGCCTCGTTGACGAGCAGGGTCGGCTGGATCGATTGACGGGCGCGGGTCTCATCCCGCAGGTAGAGGCTCGCGAGCGACCGCAGTTCGCCGTAGACGGATTCGAAGACCTGATCCCGCGCCTCGGTCGAGCCGGCACTCCACTCCCGCAGCAGACCGGTGAGGTTTCGCGGATTCCTCGAGTTTTCCTGATCCGGTTTCTCCGCAGTCTGCGCCCGTCTCAACATGGATGGAGGAGTCTCGGTTCTCTGTTCCTAGGCAGGTGACGGGACCCCTGTAGGTGTTCCACGGGCGGGGCAAAATCGAAGTCGGTCGCGGGCTTCAAAAGGGGCCCGGGTGTCGGGCAACAGGGCATCCGGGCTCCTTTCGTTCTTATGTGGCCGAGAAAAGCCGGCGGGTCAGTCGAACGATGCCGGGAAACCGACGCCGTCCACCACCGCGAAGTATCGCCCGTCTTCGCCCGTGCGGTTCTTCACCCAAAGGACGAAACTCGCCGATCCACCGCGTGTGATGCCCGACCCGGCGAGGCGCAGTTCCCGGAGCAGGGTCTGCGGGTCGTTCAGGGAAGGCGAGACGCCGGGCCTGAGGGCCAGCAGAGCCTCACGCGTCACCTCGCCGGCCTTGAGCCCACGTTCCCTCGAAAGCGGGGCGAGCGCCATCTCCCGCCCTTCGACCCTGCGGGCCGGAGAGACGACCCGGCTGTCACCCACTTCCACGACCCGGCTTCCCGTCCTCGGCGTGGCCGCGCAACCCGCGATGGTCTGATCTGAAGCGAGGACATCGAAGGCCACATCCGCTCGGAACCACTTGCCCGTTCGTGGCTCGAGAATCGAAACGCCGGTGATCGCGACATCGGCGTAGGCCTCGGACTTGTTCCGGAGGAGGCGATCGTAGACCTCGGGCGACGTGTCCTCGAGGTCGTTGAGGGACAGGCCCTCGAGGACTTTGACCAGGGCCACGAAGTTGAGTCGCGTCAGCTCGCGGAAGCCGCCGCCCTTGGGAAAGCCGCCGCTTTCGATGAGGACAACGGGAGTTCCCCAGGCAGTCACGTTGTCGCCGAAGGCGCGCGGGTTCCAGTCTTCGTCGTAGCGGGCGATTCCTCCGGGGATCATCGGAGCGAGAGTCCCTGCGATCTCGCTCGCCACCCGCTTCGCCCGAAGCCGTCCCGGTGTGAGCGTTCCCTCCGCGTCGCCTGCGACCGCGAGCAGAGAGATCGAGGACAAAACGCCGGTCTCGCCGACCGTGATCCGGCGGCCCTGGTCGTGGAGATTGAAGCCGAGGATGGGCGAGAAACGGTCGCGGATCGACTTCAGGAGGACCCCCTCGGGTGTCGTGAGCATCAACGCGTCGCGGTTGATGTCGATGCCCTGGAGGTTGCGTCTCTCGTAGACCGCCGCCCCGTCCGGATTCAGCATCGGAATGACGCGCAGCGTGAAGGTGGCGAGGATCTTCGCGATCTCCGGCCGCGCCGATTCGCGCGCGAGGTAGTCGATGAGGTCGAGCACCGCGGGAGTCGCGGAGGGCTCGTCGCCGTGCATCTGCGACCAGAG
>CAYNHK010000154.1:0-11517 GCA_964396875.1 uncultured Acidobacteriota bacterium
AGATCCACGCCATCTCGAACTCGCGAACCTATTCGGGCCGCGGGGGATCTCGTGGAAGATCGAGTGGCGGCTGGGGCTCATCGGGGGGCTGGGGTGGCGGGTGGTCCGGTGGCGGGGGAGGTTCGTGGGGCGGTGGTGGGGGCGGAGGTTTTTCGGGCGGGGGTGGGTCTTTTGGCGGCGGCGGCGCGTCCGGGAGCTGGTGACCATGACTGAATCCTTCTTCGCGAAGATCGACGAACCGCGAGTCGTCGAGGCGATCCGCCTGGCCGAACTGCGATCTCGTGGCGAGATTCGGATTCATGTCACCGGCAAAACCGTGGGCGATGTCATGAAGGATGCGACGGCGGCCTTCGAGCGTCTTGGCATGACCAGAACCGTGGAGCGCAACGGCATATTGATCTTTGTAGCCCCGGCGAGCCATAAGTTCGCGGTACTCGGCGATTCGGGGGTCACCTCCAAAGTCGGCACGACGCCCCTCGATGAGATGGCCGCGGCGATGTCGGGAGCTTTCCGCGAGGGGCGCTTCACCGATGGCCTCGTCGCGGTGGTCGAGAAGGCGGGCGAGCTGTTGGCCGCTCACTACCCGCGGGTGGAGGGTTCGGGGGATAGCGACGAATTGTCGAACGCGATCAGCCGTGGCTGAGATCTTCGACGATCGCTTGCGCCGCGTCCGCGGGTGAGTCGGCTTCCGTAATGGGACGTCCCACCACGACATAGTCGCATCCGAGCCGGATCGCCTCGCGAGGAGTGGTGACTCGAGCCTGGTCTCCCTTCGCGGCTCCCTTGGGCCGGATGCCCGGCGTGACGATGACGAGATCGTCGCCCACACTCTCCCGGATCAGCGTGATTTCGTGAGGCGAGCAGACCACGCCGTCGATTCCCGAGTCCCGCGCCAGAATCGCGAGCCGGCGCACCGTTTCCAACACCGTTCCCGCCGCGCCCGTTTCCTTGAGGCTCTCGTCGGTATGCGACGTGAGCACAGTGACCCCGAGAAGCTGAGTCCCTTCGGCGGGAAGGGCCGAGGCTGCGGCCTCGAGCATCACGCGACCTCCCGAGGCATGGAGGGTCACGAAGAACGCCCCGAGCTGGGCCGCCGAACCTACGGCCTTGGCGACGGTGTTCGGTATGTCATGGAACTTGAGATCGAGGAACACGCGGCCTCCGCCCTCGACGATCCAGCGGACCATGTCCGGCCCGGCCGCGGTGAAGAGCTCCTTCCCGACCTTGAACATGCCCGCGTGAGGCCGAAGTTCGTCGACGAGCCGCTGTGCGCGTTCTCTCGAGTCGACGTCCAGAGCAACGATGAGGCGATCCTGAGGGTTCATGGCGGCGCTATCTTGCCTTAGACGAGGGCGTGTGTCTCCAGGCGGCCGCGTCGAAAGTCAGGGGCCGGAGGCGAGGTCGATGGGCGGTTGCCCTTCGCGAGTAGAGTCGGCCGGATGCGAGCATCCACCCTCGTTTCGGTTGTCCTCTCCTTTGTCTTCCTCACCCCGGCCTGCGGCCTCCTTTTTCGCTGCGGCTGCAAGACCTTGTGGGAAGGCGCCGAAAAGCTGTGCAGCATCAACGTCGGCCCGCCGCCGCCCTGTCCGTGGTGCGACAGCATGGCGCTGGGCGCCATGGGATCGGCCTTCGCGATCGCGCCGGTCGTGACGCCCTTGGCCGTCCGAAAGAAGCGACCCCTGCCCTCGTGGGTTCCCTTTGCCCTCATTGTCCCGGGGTACCTTCTCGCCGGGCTGATGACGTTTCTTCTGACCCCGTATCCACACTTTCTGGTTCGCGGTCTGCGCGCGACGCTCGGTCTGCCCGCGGGACCCCTGGGCTGATCAGGACCGATAGGCGCGCGCGAGCTCCGAAACATCTACGCCTGCGAAGTAGCGAGTGAGCAGCCAGAGATTCCAGAGCGAGGAGCGAATCGGCCCGCGCTTCTCGTGGCGCCGGGGACTCGTCACCGCGTCGATCGCGGGGAAGGACAGCGCTCCCGTCCGTCCGAGCGCGCGGATGAACGCCACGTCTTCCATGACCGGGAAGGCAGGCATGCCCCCCGCCGCGGCGTACGCGGTGCGCCGGCAGAACATGGCCTGATCTCCGTAGGGCAGGCGCAGGCCGCGCGTCCGAACGCGGACCACGAGTTCCAAGGCGCGATAGACGAGTCGCGGCGAATCGAATCGCAATCGGAAGGCGCCGCCCACGACGGTGGGACCGAGTCGGCGCACGAATGAACACGCCTGAGAGGAAAGGCGGGTGTCGGCGTGGAGGAAAAGGATCCAGTCCCCGCGCGTCACCCTCGCCCCTTCCGCCATTTGAAGCCCCCGGGACGCAGCCGTCACAAGGACCCGCGCTCCCGATTCCTCCGCGGCTGCCCGCGTCCGGTCCGAGGATCCGCCGTCGACCACCACGATCTCGTCCGCATCCGAAGCAGACCTTATGGCGTCGGCCAGCGAAGCCTCTTCGTTCAGCGTCGGAATGACGACGCTGATCGTCGGGGGAGGGGGAAACGCGGGGTCGCTCACGGCGCCCGCAAGCTTCGCGTCGCCTTACGGATCATCCTGTTGAGCCCCGGATCGAGATCCATGGCGAGCGCTTCCTCGACGGGGAACCAGCGCAGCGGTGGCCCGCCCTCGACCCATGCCGCGCCCTCGGCCGCCTCCCCGCGAAGCGGTTCCGAAGGATCAGCCACGAATAGATATCGAAGGTCGAGGTGTTCGTGCTCGGGATCGGTCTTGCGGGCGGGGATCGTGTGGATATCCACGTCGAACGGTCGCGGCGCGGTCGGATGCAGCCGGGGGACCAGACCCGTCTCCTCGGCCACTTCACGGCTTGCCACCGCTTCGCCGGACGTTTCCCCCGTTTCGCCGTGCCCGCCCGGCTGGAGCCACCGGTGAAGCTTCGCGTGATGGAGCAGGAGAACCCTGGAACCGTCCATGGACATCACCAGTCCCGAGCCGGTGAAATGCCCTTCCGGAATTTTCCGATTGAAAGGATCCTCATGCCGTCGGGCGAACTCCGTCATGCGTGCGCGATCCTGCTCTTCCCGAGGCTCGGACGAAACGTGGGCCGTGAGAATCGCTTCGAGGTTCATGGGTGGCCGATTGTAAGCGGTCCGAAAATCGGCCGAGCCGCGACGCAGGTGTGACCGACGTTTTGGATTGGCTATCGGCCCAGCGGCCGGGGGCTATGGTCAGGCGACGACGTACGCCTGCGCTGGCCGGCGCGGCCGGAACACGCGATAGACGACCCAGGCGAAGAAGGCCAGAATGGTCAGAGGAAAGGCGATGATCGCGAGGGGCAGCATCAAGACCGCGAGCCAGAACATCCCCTTGGTGAACACCTTGGCCAGGCCGCCGAGAATCGCTCCCAGAATCTGGAACGGGATCACGATCAGGGACGCCACCACCGTGAACGCCACCTTCAGCAGGAAGAGCGGTATCAGGACCAGCGAACACACCGCCGCGAAGAACATCAGCCCCAGGATGAACAATGTGGTCATGGAATTCCTCTCTCTATGGCAATAACGACGCATGCCACCCGCAGGTTCCAGGCACCGGCCTATTATCTGGCCGATGGAAAACACTGCGCGAATACTCGAGGATCTTCGGGAACTGGTGGTCCGCGAGTCGCCCTCCGACGAGGCTGATCGCGTAAGTGCTGTCGCCGCATGGATCTGCGACCGGCTGAACCGGGGCGGCGAGTCCTACGCGCGCCAGGTACCGTGTCTCATGCGCGGCGATGCGGTGGTCGCGACAACCGGGGCCTCCGAAAGCGGGCGGCCCAGCACTCTGCTTTTGGGGCACATCGACACCGTCTGGCCGGTCGGAACCCTCCAGGAACTGCCGTTTCAGAACGAAGCCGGCGTGGTCCGCGGCCCCGGGGTTTTCGACATGAAGGCGGGCGTGGCGGTGGCGCTCCACGTCCTCGACCGCCTTCGCGCGCGTCCCTCGTGCCCTCGGGTCACGCTGCTTCTCGTTCCCGACGAGGAGGTCGGGAGTTCGGCATCCCACGACCTCCTGATCGATCTGGCTCGCCAGCACGACCGCGTTTTCGTCCTCGAGCCTTCGGCGGGGGGCGGCGCCGCGAAGGTCGCGCGCAAGGGCACCGGCCTCTTCCGCCTGAAGTTCAAGGGCGTTCCCTCTCATGCCGGCCTCGAACCCGAGAAAGGCGCGTCCGCCTTGACCGCGCTGGCTGAGTTCATCCTCGACGCATCGAAGTTCGGCAGCGTCGAACGCGGCACCACGGTCACCCCGACGCTTGCCTCTGCGGGGACCAAGACAAATGTTGTGCCGGAAAACGCGGAGGTTGCGGTCGACTGCCGGGTATGGATTCCCTCCGAAACCGAGAGGGTCGAGCACGAACTCAGGGCCTGGCGGCCGGGAAATCCCCGCCTCCGTGTGGAGGTCGAGGGCGGCTTCGATCGGCCGCCGCTCGCGGAAACTGACGCATCGCGAGCCCTCTTCGTTGCCGCGCAGAGGATTGCCTCGGATCTGGGCTTCGAACTTCGCGGTGAGCGGGTCGGCGGCGCTTCGGATGGCAATCTCACCGCGGCCGCGGGTGTCCCGACCCTCGATGGGCTCGGTCCGATGGGCGATGGCGCTCATGCGCGCCACGAACACGTCGTCGTCTCCGACCTGTCACGGCGGGTCGACCTGATCGAGCGGCTGGTTCTGAGCTAACTCGCGGCCTCGAACTTGCGGCGCATCGCCACGCTGAGCGGTTTCTTGCTCATCGTGGCGAGATCAACGACCACGACTACATTCTTCGCCTTGAAGAGGACGGTCTTCCCGCGACGCGCCTCGTAGGCGAGAGTGATCGACGTCCGGCCGACCTGGCTCACGCGAACCCCGACATCGATGGTGTCGCCGTGTCGGATCGGCCGAACGAAATCGGCCTCGAAGTGAACGGTGGGGAAGCCGGTGCCGCTTGCGATCACCCTCGAGTAGGCCGGGCCGATACGCGCGTTGAAGAAGGCCTCGAAGGCCTGATGACAAAGATCGACCAGGCGCGGGTAGTAGGCCGTCCCCGCGGGATCCACGTCATGGAACATGATCGGCGCCTGGAGCGCGAATCCGGCAGGGGGGGCTTTTGCGGGACGGCGTCTCGAAGTTGTGGGCATTGCTTCGAACGCATTCTGACAACAAATGCCCCCTCGACCCCCAGCGTCAATGACAGAATGCTCAACAATCGTGGCGGTTCCCCTTCTCGAGCGCCTGGGACTTTCTCGCCCTGAGTTGCGGGGCTGGGTCGCGTACGACTGGGCGAACTCCGCATTCATGACGTCGATCGTGCAGGTGTTTCAGGTCTACTTCGCGAGTGTCGTCGCGCAGGGCCTCACAAAGGCCGAATCCGGCGCGCACTTCTACGCTGCAACCGCGATCGCCGCGCTGATCGTGGCCATGATCGGGCCCTTCGTGGGCGCTCTCGCGGACTTCTCGGGAACGCGAAAGCGGATCATGGGGGTCTTCGTCGCCATCGGCGTGGGAGCCACACTGGGCATCGCGTTCGTGGGCCCGGGTGAATGGAAGGCGGGACTCTTCTGGTACGGGCTTGCGAATGTCGGCATCGCGGTGTCCTTCATTCTTTACGACTCTCTGCTGCCCCACGTCGCCAGGCCGGAGGAGGTCGATCTGGTCTCCTCGGCCGGCTACGCCTTCGGGTATCTCTCGGGCGGTCTGGTGCTCGCCCTGAATCTTCTCTGGATCGCAAACCCCGTGGCCTGGGGCTTCGCTGACGCGGGTTCCGCCACCCGCGCCTCCTTCGCGTTCGCCGCTTTGTGGTGGGCCCTCTTCTCGATTCCGCTGTTCCGGAACGTGCCGGAGCCGCCGGCGAGCGGTGACGGGCAGGGAGTCCGCAGGTCGCCGATGAAGGCGTTCTCGGCCACGATCGATTCGCTCCGCGCGACCTTTCGCGATCTGCGTCGCTATCGTGAAGCCTTCATGATGATGATCGCGTTCCTCGTCTACAACGACGGCGTCAACACCGTCATCAAGGTCGGCGCCACCTATGGCACCGAGATCGGCATTCCCCAGGCCCGTTTACTTCAGGCGATCCTGGCCGTCCAGTTCATCGGCCTGCCCTTCGCTTTTCTCTACAGCCGGATGGCCTCGAAGGTGGGCACCCGAAAGGCCATCTACGTCGCCCTCGCCACCTACTTCGCGATCTGTGTGGTCGGCTATCTGATGACTGAGACCTGGCACTTCTTCGTGCTCGCTGCCTTGATCGGCACCGCCCAGGGCGGCGCGCAGGCGTTGTCGCGGTCCCTCTTCGCCAGCCTGATTCCGAAAGAGAAGTCATCCGAGTTCTTCGGCTTCTATGGAATCGGCGAACGCTTCGCGGGAATCATGGGCCCCGCGCTCTTCTGGGTGATGGTCACGGTGACGGGATCGAGCCGGGGCGCGATCCTCGGCCTCGCTCTCTTCTTCGTCGCCGGCGCCTACCTGCTCTCCAAGGTCGATGTCGAACGCGGCCGCGCGCTGATCGTTTCAGAGCGCAACGGGGGCGTGACGGCCTAGCAGCGGCTAGGGCACGCAGACCTCGCCGGCCGCGGGCGCGATCTGCAGACCGGTCATCAGGCCGGCCGCGTCAACCGTGAGGTGGACGTCGAGTTTTCCCTTCTCGCAATTGAGCCGCAGTGTCCCGCTGTCCGGTCCGCCGTCCACGAGGTCTCCCGCCGCGCACGAGCCGTAGACCCTCGACGACTCGATCTGCGCGGCGGCGTCTGGGGGAGCGCTCAGCGAGACCAGAGACTCGCTCATCGCTTCGCCTCGATTGATCGCGCGGACAAGGGCGGTGGCGACGGTGTTGAAACCGGCGCTGGGGGGGAGGACCGACGAGGCTTCGAGGTATTGCACGGACGGCGGAAGCGTTGGAGCGAGGGTGACTTTGAGCCGCACGTGACCCCGTTCACAGACCAGCGTCCACCGGCCGCGCAGCGCGTTCTCGGCCTCGATCTCCGCCTCAGCACGACACACGCCGTGCTTTTCACGGAGCGTTGCGAACTCTTTACGCCGACGATCGAGCGATCGGTCAAGGAGGAGGTTCATGGCCGCGATCTTTTCGAGACCACCATCCTTCCAGTCGTTGACCAGCCCGTCGACCGCAGCCTTGATCTCGATGAGCTCCGGCCCCGGTTGAGGAACCCGAGGGTTCAGCGCCCCGGTTCGGGCGAGCGCTTCCAGGGACTCGTTCACCGCGCGTCCCGGGCCCGCGTACGTTCCATTCGCGACCGCCACGAGTCCGACGCCGTACTCGGGAAGCCAGCGCATCTGCGACCCGTAACCCGGCAGACCGCCGGAATGAGCCACGATGTTTCCGAAGCGACAGTTCTGAGTGGAGGCGAGGCCGAAGGCATATCCGCCCGAGGAAAGATTGAGCGGTGCGGCCATCGAGGTCCGGAGCGCGGTGGAACGGTAGGGCGAGTGAGCGATCTGCATTTCCCGCAGGGAGGCCCGCTTGAGCGGACCATTGTCGTCACCGTCGCGTGCCGGGTACGCGCTGAGATACAGCCCGACGAGCTTCGCGAGGTCGGGCACCGACGAGTAGAGGCCGCCCATGATTCCGTATGAGCCATCCGCCAGAGGGGTCTCCTCAACCCACTGGCCATCGAGGCGGGCATAGCCGCGCGCGATCCGCTCGGCCGGCACCGCCTGGGCGTCCCACTTCGTGTGAGTCATGCCGAGGGGCTTCAGGAACTCGCGATCGATGAAATCGCGTGCCCGCATTCCCGAGACGCGTGCGATGACCTGACCGAGGATGGCAAAGCCGGTGTTTGAGTACTCGTAGCCCATCCCCGGCGCCCGGGAGAACGGGAAACCGGCGCGCATCCATCGCGACAACGTGGCGTCGGATTCCGCCAGCTGGCGATCGCCCCATGGATTGTCTTCGGGGAATCCCTCGGAGTGCGTCAGCAGGTGGCGCACCGTGATCGCGGGCGAGTCCGTCGTCGGGTAAGCAAGCGTTCGAAGCTCAGGTACGTATCGGGACACCGGTGAGTCGAGGGAGAGCCGGCCTTGATCGCGCAGTTTCATGATCGCGAGCCCGGCGAAGTTCTTGGTCATGGACGCGATGCGGAAAACGCTGTCGGGCATGGCCTTGGCGTTCGACGGGACATCGCGCGCGCCGGTCGCGCCGGAGTGGACGAGGGCTCCGTCGATGATCACGCCCCAGGCGACCGCGGGGGCGGCGCCGGCCTGGGCGAAGTTCAGGAAGGTTCGGTCGATCTCGGGGAAGGCTTTCGCGAGCTTCGTCATTCGATCCGGATCGGCGAAACGGGCCGGAGGCACGCGATTCGCCGTCGGTCGGGTCGCGGGCTTTGCCGCCGTCGCTTTCTTCAGAGGCGCAGACGAGGTTGGCGCGGCCCCAGGAGAGGGCGCAAGCAGAGAGGTGACGACGACGAGGGCGATGGTGGGTCGGGATCGCTTCATCATGCGGACATCCTACCCGGGGCGGCGGAGGGGCTCCTCCGCAAGGGCTCAGCGGCCGAACGACTTCAGCGCGTCGAGGACGGTATCGATGTCCTTCGCGGTGTGATCCGCGGAAACCTGAAAGCGGATCTCTTCATCGCCTTTGGGCACCACGGGATAAGACAGGCCGGTGGCCAGGATCCCCTGCGCGAACAGATGCTTCACGAGCGCCTGCGTTTTCGGTGTATCGCGCACTACCAGCGGCGTTACCGGATGTTCGCCGCGGATGGTTTCGAAACCGAGGTCGATCAGGCCCTTCTCGAACTTCGCGGTCATGGCGCGCAGGTGGGTCAGGAGTTTTCCGCCCTCCGGTGAATCGAGAATATCGACCGCGACCTTCGCGGCCGCGGCCTCGGCCGGCGTGATGGGGTTCGAGTAGATGTACATCATCGACGTTTCGCGCAGGAAGTCGATGAGGGTTTGGGGCCCCGCGACATAACCGCCATTCACGCCGAAGGCCTTCCCGAGCGTGCCCACCAGAAGGTCAACGGGCGGACAGCCCGTGAACTCCTCGCTCCCGCGGCCCGTTGGCCCGAAGGCCCCCACGCCGTGTGAGTCATCGACGACCAGCACGGCGTTTTCTGGAAACCGGGCGTCGAATTTTCGCACCGCGGCGTCGATTTCAACGAGCGGCGCGTGATCGCCCCGCATGCTGAAGATGCCGTCGGTCACCACGACCGCTCGTTTGGCGCCGCTGTCGGCTGCCTTCGTCAATGCGGCTTCGAGGTCGGCCACCTGGTTGTGCTTGTAGACGTACTTCTCCTTCGGCCGGGCGAGACGCATCGCGTTGATGATGCAGTTGTGGTTCAGCTCGTCGGAGATGAGCGCGGTCTCGGCGGTGATGAGTGGCACGATGGTCGAGACGATCGTTGCGTAGGCGGACGAAAAAATCATCGCGGCCTCGCGACCGTGAAACGCAGCGAGCCGGGCTTCAAGCGCCACGTGAGGCTCGTACGTTCCGCTGATGAAGCGGACCGCTCCCGGTCCGCAGCCGAAACGTGCGACCGCGGCCTCTTCGGCCTCGACCACCGCGCGACGCAGGCCCATGCCGAGATAGTTGTTCGAGTTCATCTTCAGGAACGGCTTCTCGCCCTGCCCCTGGAGCAGGTAGCGGGGGCCATGACCGTCGGTCGGGGCCACCACCCCCACGATCACGACTTCGTGGCGTTTGCTCGAACCACGGCCGTCGATGGCGGCGATCTCCGTCTGAAGCGTTTGGGCGAGGCGATTGACGGGCATACTCGTTCCTACGTGATGCGCGGTCGGAGCTTGGTCAACATGTCCTCGACCATCGCCGGGAGTGTGAACTTCGGCGCAAAACCCCACTCAGCCCGGGCCGCGGAACAGTCGAGTGAGTTCGGCCACGAGTCGGCGATGCCTTGACGCACGGGATCGATCTCGTATCGCATTTCGAACGCCGGGATGTGTTTGCGAATCTCCGCCACCAGCTCTTCAGGCGTGAAGTTCATGGCCGTCACGTTGAAGGAGTTGCGGTGGATGAGCTTGCCCGGGTCGGCTTCCATCACGGAGATCAGGGCTTCAATCGCGTCCGGCATGTACATCATGTCGAGGCGCGTGTCGGCCTTCAGGAAACAGGTGTACCGGCCATAGCGGATGGCGTCGTAGAAGATCGCGACCGCGTAGTCGGTGGTGCCGCCGCCCGGAGGCGCCGTGTAGGAGATAAGGCCAGGAAAACGAAGACCGCGGGTGTCCACGGCGAAGCGGCGGTAGTAGTAATCGCAGAGGAGTTCGCCCGCGACTTTCGTAACGCCGTACATCGTGGTCGGTCTCTGAATGGTGTCCTGCGGCGTGTTGTCCTTCGGGGTTCCCGGCCCGAAGGCGCCGATCGAGCTCGGGAAGAACACTTTGCAGTCGTGCTGGCGAGCGACTTCCAGCACCTTGTACAGGCCGCCCATGTTGAGTTCCCAGGCCACATGAGGCTTCTCCTCGGAAGTGGCCGAGAGCAGGGCCGCCAGGTGATAGATCGTTCCCACGTCGCCGTTGCGGACGATGTCCTGGATCTGTCGCGCATTCGTGGAATCGAGGAACTCGAACCTCTCGCCCGGTCGCAGTGTCTCGAGGGGGGGCAGCCTGATGTCCGATGCGATGACGGCCTCGCTGCCGTAACGCTCCCTCAGCGCCACGACGAGTTCAGAGCCGATCTGACCGAGAGCGCCGGTGACTAGGATTCTTCGCATCGTAGCCGCGAAGATACCTGTTTCCTATCGCCGAAACCGCCCCTGCCTCAGGCGACCGCCCGAGGGTGGGACTGCGGGTCGGCTTTGTGCTCGGCCCCCGCCGCCGACAGGCCCATGAGGCCGTCCTCCATCCACACATGTTTGCCATCGAGGACGTGTTTCGCGACGCTGTACTTGCGCACGTCATCGTTGTTCCAGAGCGCCTTGAACGCGGCATCGACCCGCCGGCTCGCCCCGCGGGAGAAGAGATCGGCGAGTTCGATCGCTTCCTTCGCTTCCGGCTTGCCCGCCTTGACCAGCGCCTGAGCCCGCACGCATGCGGCGGAGATGGCGAAGAGGTCATTCACGATGTCGACGAGGCGGAAGAGGAACGCCTGCTTGTTCTGGAGGCCGGCCTGATAAAGCGCCATGCCGTGGAAACTCGAACGCGAGAGTTTGCGCGAGCGGCGATCCACGAAGCGGATGTGTTTCGCGAGCGGTCCGAACTCCGCGAATTTCGGCCAATGGCCCCAACCGAGGAAGCGCGTCGGGTACCACCACGCGTAGAACGCGCCGATCTTCGGCAGCGCCGCGATCTTCTCGCCCGTGGTCGATTTGGGATTGACGAGGGCGCCCGCGACATCGAGATGCTTGTCCACGGCTTCGCGAGCCATGAACAGATGCATGATCTCGCTCGAACCTTCGAAGATGCGGTTGATCCGGAAGTCGCGCATCAGCCGTTCGACCGGGATCGGGGCCTCGCCTCGGCCCTCGAGCGATCCTTCGGTTTCGTAGCCCCGCCCGCCGCGGATCTGCATGAGGTCGTCGACGATCTCCCAGCCGCGCGCGCTGTTCCACTCCTTGGCCGCAGCCGCCTCGAGGCGGAT
>CAYNHK010000155.1:0-11467 GCA_964396875.1 uncultured Acidobacteriota bacterium
CCGGATAGAGGGTCTTCGGGTCACCGATCACTTCGAGCTTCACCCACTCCGACAAACCCGCCTCTCGACCCAGGCGCGCGGTTCGCACGGCTTCGTCGGCGGTGTAGCAGGCCGCGGTGTTGGGGAGGATGAAGATCTTCTTCGTATCAATGAAGTCGAGCAACGTACCCGCGCCCTTCGGGGCCGAGAGATCGACGCGGCGCACCGCCACCGTCACCATGTCGGCGCCCGAAGCCTCGTGAGCCGCGCGCATGATTTCAAACGTCGGGTACTTTCCCGTCCCCACGATGAGGCGCGAGGCGAAGGACCTCCCGCGAATGGTGAAGGCGGTCTCTGTGGCTGTCTGAGTCATCGGTCTGATTCTCTCAGCGAACCTTCGTCGGCGCTCGCCTCGACCTGGTCCGGGCCCGGGGCGCGGTCTTGGTCTTGGGTTCGATGATCGGCTGATGTCCCGGCGGCACGTATTTCTTCTCGATCGCCTGGTAGACCTTCGGACGTTTCGCGCGCAGGTACTCGAGGAAGTGCTGCGGCTCCTTGAATTCGATCAGGTCGGGCTGCGGCGCATTCACTTCGCACGTCTGGTCATCGTAGGCGCGGCAGATGTGGGGCCGGTTCAGATAGACCTCGCACAGATTCCCCGCCCCCAGGTTCTTACAGCGCGCCTCGAACTGCACGTACCACTCGCCCGCTTCGTCGCGGCACACCGAAACGCCGTGGTGATAGAGATGCCAGAGGATCTCCGTGGCGAGCTTCGGCGTGGTGGGCGCGTTGATTCCCACCGCCACGTAGGTGCAGCACTTGGCGCACTGAAGGCAGGAAACGCGGCCCGGGGCGGGCGTGTCGTGAATGACGGTCAGGTTTACTCTTGGCATGGGCTCCGATAGCAGCAGATTACGAGGCGACGATGCGACCGTCCACGAGGCGCACCACCCGGCGCGCATGGTTCATGACGCTCGGGTCGTGGGTCGAGAAGATGAATGTGGTTCCCGCCGACCGGTTGATCTCGAGCATGAGATCGATGACGGCCTGGCCGGTCTCCGAATCGAGGTTGGCGGTGGGCTCGTCGGCGAGGACGATGAGGGGGTCGGTGACCAGGGCCCGGGCAACCGCGACACGTTGCCTCTGGCCTCCCGAAAGTTCGTCGGGCCGGTGGTGCATGAAATCTTCAAGGCCCACCCGGGCCAGGACGTCCCTCACCCGCGTCTTCGAAACACTTCCCTGACGCTTGAAGAGAAGCGGAAACTCGACGTTCTCGTACGCGGAGAGCACGGGGATCAGGTTGAAGGTCTGAAAGATGAAACCGATCTTGTTGGCGCGCAGGTCGGAGAGAGCGTTGTCGTCGAGGCTCTTGAGGGCGACGCCGTCGATCAGAACCTCGCCTTGAGTCGGAGAGTCGATCGCGCTCACGAGGTTTAGAAGCGTCGACTTCCCCGATCCGGACGGGCCGGCGATGGCGATGAACTCCGACTTCTCCACCTCGAGCGACACGTCGTGCAGCGCGCGCACGATGGTTCGCCCGAGGACGTAGTCCTTGCTGACGTTGCGGACGCTGACGGAACCCATGAGAAAAGGGCGGCCTAGAAGCTGTACTTGAGCCGGGCCTGGAAGGCGCGCTCGATCGGGGCGAGTTTGTATTCGGCGGACTGCGGCCCGAAGAGAAGGACGATGTCGAGGCTCATCTGCACGTTGCCGGTGGGAGCATAGGCGACTCCCGGAGTGAGGATGAGGCCGCGATCGGACAGGCCGCTCACCGCGCGCAGGTTGAGGTCGAGGTCGGCCGCGACATCGTTTCGGGTGAAAGCCACCGACGCATAGTGGCGTCTCAGTCCGAGGTTGCTCGCGAAAGGTATCGCGGCATCCACGCTCCAGGCGGCGAAAGCCGCGTTGCGGGCCGGCTCGGGCACGCGCGGATCGCGGGCGGTGGTGAGGTTGCGATCGAGGCGAGTCGTGTACGCGTCAAACTGCGAGCCGTTCATTCCCTCGCTGTTGAAGAAATACTCGAAGGAGAACGAGGCGTTCCCCGGCGTCCAGAGCGCCCCGGCGGCCACGCGAAGGAACTTATCGTCGGCGCGCGCAGGGTCGATCTCGGATCCGCGATAGAGAGCACTCTCCGCGTGCAGGGCGATCGGTCCCCAGGTCCGGCCGAGGTCGACCCCCCACAGGCCCGCGCGGTCGTTTCCACCCAGATACGTAAGGGCGATATCGGTGTCGTTCACGAGGAGTCGGGCCCGCACGGCGCCCGACCACTGCGGGTCACTCTTTCGCGAAAGCGACCCCGGGAGGTCGGTGAGACTCGCTTGCGCCCGACCCGCCACGAGTGTGATCGAGGCCCAGTCGGCCGGCGAGATGTCCATCCGCACCGCGTCGATGCCGGGCTGTTCGGTCCCGGGATTCGCCGGCGACTTCGGCGGCTCGAGGCGCGCGGTGGGATTCCAGACGAAACCCGAGCCCCAACCAATCTTCTGTTTCCCGGCGCGCAGCAGGAAGCCATCCGGGGTCTTGTACTCCGCGAAGGCCTGCCGGAACGTGAGCTTCGTCTCGTCGGTTCGCCCGGTCTGGCGCTCGACGAAAGCCGCGGCGCGGACCGCGAACTTCCCGAACGTCTTGCGCCCGCTCGCCGTGACTCGAAAGAGGTTCTCGGTCGGGTCGAGGTCGAAAACGTTGTCGCGGTTGAGGAGCGTCGACTTCGAGCGATAGAGGAAGTCTTCGAGCCCGATCTCGAAGTCATCCGCGGCCGCGACCGCCGCGCTCGCGGCAAGCAGAAGGACGACGAGCAGCGCCCGCGCGCCTCGGCGTACGCCCATAGCCTGGGTCAACGTTCCCGTTCGAGCGACGCGGGCGAGAAGATTCTCTCGTCCAGTTTCGGCCGGTCGTCGATCTTCAGGAACTTGAGTTCGGTGAAAGCACCGGTCTCGAGCGCGCTTTCCATGATCATCCGCGTCGGCCGCTTCCGGCCGCCGATGGTTTCCACCTCGTCCGAGCGGAGGATCTTGAGCTTCTTGCCGGAGATCGTGAAGTACTCCGCGAGGCAGGGAAAGTACGTGCCGTCCTTCCGCACGAGGTAGCGGACGCGGTCGTAGGCGACGCCGCGATTGCGAGCCTTCAGTTCTAGGACGTGACAGGGCACGCCGTTCACCGTCTCTTCGCCAGCGAGGGTGGCCTCGTAGTCGCGCGTCAGGGAGAGCCGAAAGATGTCGCCATTGTTGAAGTCGCCGCCACCGAACGTCTGCTTGGGTCCGACCCGCGCCACCTTCTCGGCCGCGGGAAGATAGATGTAGGTGTTGTCGTCGCGGCGCAGGTAGACCGTTCCCTTCTCGCGCGGAGGATCGGTGTACCGCACGAGACCTCGGTCGTCCCCCGACTTGAAGCCCTCCATGGTGACGACCCGCGCTGATTTCCCGGTGCGATTCACGGTCATGCGAAGAACGTACGAAGCCGTCTCGCCGAGCACCGCCACCTGAGCCTTCTCGAGGATCCGAGTGGCCTCGTTGGAAGGCTGGGCTTCGACCGTCCACGCGCCAAGCGCAATCAAGGCGAAAAGATGAACAATGGCCACGCCACGCACGGCCGTATTGTCTCCCGTGCGAGTTGATAGTGGCGAGACGGGTCTCAGCTCTTGAGCGGCTTCTTCGCGAAGTAGTACAGGGAGTACGCGAGAAGGGTGAACGCGGCGACGCCAACTACGTTGTTGGTCTCGAACGGACCGCCCACATGGAGAACGTTCGCGGGCACGCTGCCTGTGCTCTCGAGCGCTTTCACGCCCACCGCGAGCAGGCCGATGATGCCGCCCGCCGCGATGAGGCCTGACGCATAGAGTGAACCGGGCGAGGTTTCTTCCTCGGCGGACTTCTCCGCTCCGCGTTCCGCCAGCCACTTCACGACGCCGCCCACGAAGATCGCCGCCGACGTTCCGACCGGCAGATACGCTCCGACCGCGAAAGACAGTGAGCGCACGCCAAGCAGCTCGACCGTGAGAACCAGGAACACTCCGATGAGGACAAGACCCCAGGGGAGCTTCCGATTGAGAATGCCATTAATGACCACGGACATCAGCCGCGCCTGGGGGGCGGTCGCCTGCTCGGAGCCGATGCCCTGGATCCACTGCTTCTCGACCTGTCCGGTGCTGCGGTCGAAGAGGTACTTGCCTTCGGGGATGGTGGAGGACCCGATGACGTTGATGAGGGTGTAGGTCTTCCCCGCGTGTTCGTACGAATCCGTCTCGACGGTGACGCCGTCGGGACGCGACGCGAGGTCCACGGGGATCTTGACGTCGACGTAGCTCTCGAGGCCTTTGTTCATGAGGATCAGTGTCGCGCCGATCGCGAAACAGGACGCGAGGACGCCGGCCATGAGTGCGAGCTGCTGGGCCCGCGGTGTCGCGCCGATGATGTAGCCGGTCTTGAGATCCTGCGACGTGTTGCCGCCGTTGGCGGCCGCGATGCAGACGCTGCCACCGATCATCA
Source organism: uncultured Acidobacteriota bacterium (assembly GCA_964396875.1). Lineage (GTDB taxonomy): Bacteria > Acidobacteriota > Vicinamibacteria > Fen-336 > JAGNNV01 > JAGNNV01. The sequence continues at coordinate 4,464 of CAYNHK010000155.1, forward strand.
ACGCGAGGGCGCCGTAAGGCGCCGCGGTCCAGCCGACCACGAGGAACAAAGCGCAGGTCGCCATCAGGGTGGCGATGGTCATGCCGGAGATCGGGTTCGACGAAGTGCCGATGAGGCCGCAGATGCGGGATGAAACCGTGACGAAGAGGAAGCCGAACACCAGGACGAGGATGGCCGCGATGAGATTGGCGCCCCAGCTCGTGGGCGCACCGGGAATCGGCATGAACGTGAGCATGGCCCACATGGCCACGATGATCATCAAAGACCCGCCCATGACCACCGTGATCGGAAGATCCTGCGAGGTACGTCCCACCGCAACCACGTCCGCACTGCCCTGGCCACGCGACTTCTTGAGCTCGGCCACACTCGACTTGAGGGCGGAGAGGATCGTGGGCATCGTGCGCATCAGGGTCAAAAGGCCGGCGGCCGCGACCGCGCCCGCCCCGATATAGCGGATGTAGAAGTTCCACAACTGCGACGATGTCATGTCCGCGATCGGGATGACCGCCGGGTAGATGGGTGTGGCCACCAGGGTCCCGAAGAACTTGATCGTCGGCATCATGACGAACCACGAGAACAGGCCGCCCGCGAAGATGACGCCCGCGATCTTCGGCCCGATGATGTAGCCGACCCCGAGGTACTCGGCGGTGGTGGCGGCGCTGATGGTGGCGCCGGGCAGCCATCTCGGCGAATAGGAGGGCGATTCCGGGAACAGTGCGAGTGCGTTGCTGTTCTGAAGGAAGGTGTAGACACCGCCGAGGCCGAGGCCCCAGAACACGCGGCTCGCGAAGGACCCGCCTTTTTCGCCCGCGATCAACACGTCGGCGCAGGCCGCGCCCTCGGGGTAGAGCAGATTCCCGTGTTCCTTGACGATGAGCTGCCGGCGCAGGGGAATCATGAAGAGCACGCCAATGAAACCGCCGATGAGGGAGAGAACCAGGATGCGGGAGTACTCGAGGCCAAAACCCAGGAAGATGAGCGCCGGCAAAGTGAAGATCACGCCGCCCGCCACCGACTCGCCCGCGGAGCCCGTGGTCTGGACGATGTTGTTCTCGAGGATCGTCGGACGCCCGAGCGCGCGCAGAACCGAGATCGACAGGACCGCTATGGGGATCGACGCGCCGACGGTGAGGCCCGCCCGCAAGCCGACGTAAACCGTAACCGCGCCAAAGATGATCCCGAACACACAGCCGATGAGGAGGGCCCGCCAGGTCAGCTCCGGAACCACCGCCTCATCGGGAATGTAGGGCTTGAAGGTATTCGTCTGGGGGGCAGTTTCCGCCATGGGACTCTCCTGATGGTTGTTTGGACGAGCCTAGCCGAAACGCGCGGGCCGCAACGCATTTTGCTCAAGAAGGTTTCCCGTTCCTATACTGCGGCCGACGTCATGAAACTCCGATTCCTGCCCGTCCTGTTCCTGCTGGCGTTGTCGTCCGCCGCCCCGGCCCAGGTGCCTCAGCAATTCGATCCCGAATACCTCGAGAACATCTACGGCCCCATCCGCGACGTGAGCTTGAGCGACCTCGTCTTCAGCTCGGAGTCGTACAGCGGCCGCGGGATCCGGGTCAAAGGGCGCGTCACTCCGCAGGGGATCCAGGGAATGGAGTTCGAGATGGAAGACGCGGGCGCGCGCGTGACCCTGATTCCGATCCGTTCCAACATGAACACCGAGCAGCTCATGAGCCTGAGCGGCCAGCGGATCGAGGTGACGGGCCTCTTCACGTCCACACAAGGTCAGAGCGGACAGACCGGCCAGGCGATCAACAGCGCCGGCGTCATTCAGTTCTGGGCCTGGGCGGGGCCGCCCGAGAAGGTCGGCCGGGACAAGGGCGCCATCCTCTCCCTGGAGCAGTTGGTGGCGCGCGCGGGGAAGATGGACGGCCAACTCGTGCGCGTGGTGGGCAAGTTCCGCGGCCGCAATCTCTTCGCAGACCTCCCCGCGCGCTCGATGCGCTCCAGCAACGATTGGGTGATCAAGGATTCCCTCTTCGCGGTGTGGGTCACGAACCGCAAGCCGAAGGGCGACGGTTTCGAGCTCGATCCCGCGATCCGGCGCGACACCAGCCGATGGGTGGAGGTCATCGGCCGACCGACCACCCGAAACGGCGTGGTGATCCTCGATGCCCTGCAGGTAGCGCTCACCCAGCCGCCGACGGCCAAGGCGGACGCCGCGCCGCCTCCGCCTCCGCCGGAGCGACCCAAGATTCCGCCCGTGATCGTTTTCTCGCTGCCCCTCGATGGAGAGAGCGACTTCGACTTCTCCGGTCGGATCATCGTCCAGTTCAACAACGACATGGACGAGGAGAGCTTCAAGGGCCGGGTCGGGCTCCGTTACGAGGGCCCGGCGATGCCCGGCGACCCGGGCTTCGAATCGATGCGGGTGTCTTACAACCCCGGCTCGAAGGCGCTGATCGTGGACCCCGGGGCGCCCATCCTCCGCGGACGCGTGCTGGATCTCGTTCTGTTGACCGGCATCGTCGATCTCGACGGCCAGCCCCTGACTCGGCGCGACGGGAAGCCGCCGCAAGGCGACGTCGCCGAAATGCTCCGGTTTAAGTGATTACGCCACACCCAAACGTTTAAGCGCGCTGGCGCCGATGTCGCGGCGGAACTGCGCGCCATCGAAATCGATCTGGGCCACGGCCTCGTAGGCGCGATTGAGGGCCTGAGGCAGGGAGGCGCCCACCGCGGTCACTGCGAACACGCGGCCACCGCTGGTCATCAGCTTCGCTCCGTCGAGCGTGGTCGCTCCGTGGAGAATCTGGAGGCCCTCTTCCGAATCCGGGACCCGGCGAATCTCGCGGCCCTTGACCACACTGTCGGGATAACCCTCGCTCGCGACCACGACGCAGACCGCGGGCTCCTTGGCCCACTCCACCTTCACGTCGGCGAGCGCGCCGTCGGCCACCGCGACGAGGAGCGAAGCGAGGTCGCTCTTGAGCCGCGCCAGAATCACCTGACACTCGGGGTCGCCGAACCGCGCGTTGAACTCCAGGACCCGAGGCTTGCCGTCGGTTCCGATCATGAGACCGGCGTAGAGCACGCCCGAGAACGTCCGCCCCTCTTTCGAGAGGCCGGCGATCGTGGGGATGATGATCGTGCTCATGATCTCCTTGTGGAGTTCGAGCTTGAGATTGAGTGCGGGCGAGATGGTGCCCATGCCGCCGGTGTTGGGGCCCTTGTCGCCGTCCAGAAGACGCTTGTGGTCCTGCACACTCGCGAGCGGAACCGCGCGGGTGCCGTCGCACAGGACGAGGAATGAAACCTCTTCGCCGGGAAGGAACTCCTCGATGACCACACGCTCCGAGGCCTTGCCGAAGCGCTTGTCCTTCAGCATCGAGGACGCGGCGGCAAGCGCCTCTTCCTTCGTCTCGCACACAATCGCGCCCTTGCCCGAGGTCAGGCCATCCGCCTTCACCACGCAGGGGATGCCCAGCCTGCCTTCTTTCAGGATGCGCTCGGCTTCGTCGAACGAACCGCACACCGAGTAGCGCGGCGAGGGCACGTTGTTCCGGGTCAGGAACTCACGGGCGAAGACCTTCGAGCCTTCGATCTCCGCGGCCGACCGGGTGGGCCCGAAGATACGCAGGCCGCGTTTCTTGAACTCGTCCACGATCCCGAGAACCAGGGGAAGCTCCGGGCCGACGATGGTGAGATCGGCCTTGATGGTCTGCGCGAAATCGGCGAGCTCCACGGTGTTCGAGGCCTGGATCGGAACAAGCCGCGCGTGTTTCGCGATGCCGGCGTTCCCTGGCGCGCAGTAGATGTCGTCGACGGCACCTATTGTGCTCTCGCGGAGCTTCGCCACAATCGCATGCTCACGCGCACCATTTCCAACCACCAGGATCTTCATTCCTGCCCCCTATGGTCTGTTCAAACGGGCGGGGTTGTCAACCCCCGCGGAGAAGTAGAGTTCCCGGCCAATGGCTGACCCGGGGACAAGGCTCATCGGCATCCTGGCCGCCGCCTGCGCGCTCTTGTCGTTGGGCTTCGCAGGCTACGCCGCGTGGGACCAGGACTGGACCACCGACGAGCGCATTCATCTCGGTTGGTCGGAGCGGTTCTGGAATACCGGCGAGACCGAGCGTGATTCCGTCGGACGTTATGAATCAAAGACGCCGATCCACGTGCCGAACGTCGTGCTTCGCCAATGGGTCGAGAGCCGCGGGGTCGAGAGCGAACAGGCCCGACGCTTCGCGGCCCGGGCGCCGCAGCTTGCCTGGCTCCTCGTCGCCCTCATCGCGGCATGGGCCCTGGCCCGACGCCTCGGCGGACCGGGCGCGGGACAGGTCGCCCTTCTGTTGACGAGCCTGGACCCGAACCTGTCCGCGCACGGGTCGGTGGCCACTACGGACATGCCGCTCGCCGCAGCCACGGCACTTTCCTTGTGGGCCGCCCTCGCGCAAAGGCAGCAACCGGGTCTCGTGCGCGCGTCGGTGCTCGGGGCGGCGATCGGCATCGCCCTCATCGCAAAGTTCGCAGCGGTGCTTCTGGTCCCGCTGGCCGTGGGCGCGGCCTTCATCAGGAAGGGTGGGTTCTCGCGACAAGGGGCGGGGCACCTCGCCGCCACCCTTCTTTGCGCGTGGCTCGTCCTCGTCGCCGGGTACTTCGGCCGACAGGTGTTCGAACCCTTGTCCACCTCCGCCTGGCAGTCGGGCCTCTTCCAGAAGGCGGCGGCGAGCGCCCCTCGACTGCCCATGCCATTACCCCTCGCCTTCGTCGAAGGGGTGGACCGAAGCCGGGCCAGGGACCAGAGCCAGCAGGCCATCGTGACGATCCTTGGCCATGTGGAATCAGGACCATTGTGGTACTACTTTCTCGCTGCCTGGGCGCTGAAGACACCTGTCGCGCTGATGCTCATGACGATCGCCGCGATCCCATGGCTCCTCAGGAACGCACGCGAACGGCCGGACATCGCCGCCCTCCTGGTTCATCAGGCGGTCACGGGGGTGTTCGTTTCGCTCGCCCTGCGAACCCAGCTCGGCTATCGATATGCCCTCATGCTGATTCCCATCACCTGCGCGCTGGTGGCGGCTGCGGCCGTTTCGTCGCTGTCGCGCAGGGCGCTCACCGCGGTTTCGGTGCTGGCCGCCTCGCTTGTGGTTGCGGAGAGCGCGCGGTACTGGGGTGATCCGATAGCGTTCAGTAACGTGTTCGTCCAGCCCAAGAAGAAGGCATATCTCTTCCTCGCCAACGCGGACATCGATTGGAATCAGAATCGCGAACGCTGGTTCGAGTTCCGCCGCGCGGCCGGGCTTCCCGACAATGGCGCGCTCAACCCGGTCGATCTCCTCGAAGGTCTGAACGTTCTGTCCACGAGCCAGGTCGCGGGCGTTTTCGCGGGGGACCGGTTCAAGTGGGTGCGGGAGAACCTCGAGCCACGTGCCATGGCGGGCTGGACCCATCACTACTTTGAAGTGACGCGGGAGCAGTACGACCGTTTCCTGAATGAAGCGCGTCGCCTCGCGCCAACGCCTGGAGCCGAGGAGAAATGCGGTATGTCCGCGACCGCGAGCATGGATCCCCCCGGCCTCGAAACCACCTTCGACAGCACGACCTCGCCCTCGGGCCCGAGGATCTCCCGACTGTGCGTGGCCACACGACGCGGGACGGATCTGGTGGCGCGAACCCTCGACGGCAGATTCGACCTGATTCCCGCGGTGCGGCCCGACCTCGCCACTCACCTGCCGCCAGCGGAGCGCGTCTATTTCCGTCTCGATCCCGGCGTTCATCTCTTCGAAATCCGCGAAACGCCGAACCGGCGGGACACCGTTCCCTACAGCCTCAGCGTTCGGTTCGCCTCGGTCGAGCGCGGCGCGCTTCTCCGCATCCTTCAGGAATAGCTGACGGGCCGCGGTCGTTCTCGTCGGTCCGTCACTCCGGCAAAAGCCGGGGTCTAGCGCGAACTCCCGTTTCCGCCGCGAAGCTTTCGATCCACAGCCGCAGCGTAGACGTCCCGCGCGGCCAGTCCCGTGGCGGCGGCCGCTTCTTTGGCGGCCTGACGAGGAGTAGCGCCCATCGCGACCTCGGCCTCATACCGCACGAGCGCCTGATCCATATTCCCCGTCTTCGCTGCTTCGACACCCGCGCCTGCGACCACCAGGACAATTTCGCCGAGAACCTCGGGGCGACTCTCGAGGTCCTTGACGATCACTCCGAGGGTGGCGCGCTTCAATTCTTCATGGACCTTTGTGACCTCTCTACAGAGAAATCCTTCGCGATCGCCGAGAACCGCGATCATGTCGCGGAGGCTTTCCACCACACGATGCGGCGACTCGTAGAGGATCAGCGTGCCTCTAGCTGATTTCAATTGCTCGAGCCGGGTACGGCGCGCCGAGGCGGTGCGCGGCAGGAAACCCGCAAAGAGGAATTCGTCCGTGGGGAGACCACTCACCGACAGAGCGGCGACGAGGGCCGACGGACCGGGAATAGGGCTCACCTTGATGTCTCGCTGATGAGCCGCCCGAACGAGGGCAAAACCGGGGTCCGAAATGGTTGGCGTGCCGGCGTCGCTCACGAGCGCAATGTTGAATCCGCCGGCGATTTTGCTCAGGAGTTCGTCGATTCGAGCTGCTTCGTTGTGCTCGAAACAGGAAATGAGGGGCTTTTTGATGCCGAGATGGTGGAGCAGTTTGGACGTTCGGCGCGTGTCTTCGCATGCGATCAAATCCACTTCTTTCAAGCACTTAACAGCCCGGACCGTAAGGTCGTCCAGGTTGCCTAGAGGGGTCGCCACGACGAAGAGAGTCCCCCTCGTTTCCTTGACAGTTTCAGAGGCCATCGCCTAGCATTCCCTTCAATTCCCGCGCGTTCCTTGGGGTTTCGACTGGAGAGCCGTTCTTTTTCCAGGAGTTCATAAAGACGTCATTTGAGGAGAAGAGGCTCTTGGCCGAGATCAGGTTGCAAGAAGGCGAGACTATCGAAAGCGCCCTCCGCCGCTTTAAGCGAAAAGTCCAGCAGGAAGACATCATCAAGGATGTCAAGAAGCATAGTTTCTATTTGAA
>CAYNHK010000156.1:0-11410 GCA_964396875.1 uncultured Acidobacteriota bacterium
AGCGTGGCGAATCACGACTCCGCACTCAGACAAATGCGCCGATCGCGCAAGAAGCGCGCGATCAACCGCGCGAACACCGCGCAGCTCAAGACTCAGGTCAAGAAGCTCCGCTCCGCTCTCGAAAAGGGCGACGCCGCGGCCGCGAAGACGCTGGCCGCACCCACGTTCTCCGAACTCGATCGCGCGGCCAAGAAAGGCGCCATCCATCGCAACGCCGCAAGCCGCACCAAGTCGCGCCTCGCGCGCCGCCTGAACACCGTCAGCGCGTAGCACTTCCCCCCTCCGTTCCCGCCTGGGCGACGCCCGCGGGAACGTGAGCGGGCGGCTTCTGAAGCACCTCAGGCGCGTCCCCCGCCCACGACTTGAACCACGGCGTGGGTCAGGACCGGAACCGCGGGGGCGCTCAACTTCAGGCGTCGATCGGCCTCCGCGAATACCGACAACGCTCGCGCGATTTCCGGTTCGCTCCAGGCTCTCGCCGCCCGGTCGGTGTCCATGACCTTGAACGGCATGATGCCGAGCCGCGTACCCGCCTCGGTGCTCGGGACGCCCGCCGCGCGCATCGCGCGAAACATCGCGAGACGCCTTACCGTTCCATGCAGCGTCGCGAGGACGCGCAGGCCGGCCTCCCCCTGCCGTAACGCGTCGTCGAGATATCCCAGGCTCTTTCGTTTGTTCTTCGACATGAGCGCGTCGGAGAGGAGATAGAGCGGCGGAGCTGAGGTCACGGCCACGAGGTCGACAGCACCCTTCCCCGTTCCCCCGTCCTGGTAGAGAAGCATCTTCTCGAACTCGCTCACGATGCGCCCGAGGGCCGGGCCGCTCTGTTCGACGGTCTCCTGCAAGACCTCGTCAGAAAGCTTCAGGCCCAGCCGCTTCGCCTCGGCGGCCGCCTCCATGTTGAGGGCGCGACCTTTGAAGTACTCGACATCGATGACGTCCGCGACTTTGCTGACCTTCTTCCACATTCCGATCCGCCGGTCCACTTTGCGGGCCACGAAAACGAGAGTGGAGGAGGGATCGAGATCCGGGAGCTCGCCCGCGGGGACCTTCGCGGCGGCCTTCTTGCCTCTGGGCTTCTCCTCGACCATCTCGGGCGAGTCAGCGTCGTCGTCCCCCTGGGGATCCTCCTCGGGATCCCGGCCGCCGGCGCCGCGCAGCTTCTCGGCCCGACGCACGACCACAACCGTCTTGTCCGAGAACAGCGACCGCGACGCCGCGGCCGCGAGAACGTCGGGGAACGAAGATTCGTCGCCCCAGATCCGGATGATCTCGGAAGGATCCACCTTTCGAGCTTTGAGAACGCCTTCCAGCGCACGATCCGACCGGAGGGAATCCTGGCCGACAATGAGGATGATCGGATTCTGTTCCCTGGCCACGGACCGCTAGTTTACCGGCGGGCCGACCAAACCCTCAGCCGACCTGCGAAAGGCCGAATCGCCGCGTCCACTGCTCGCTGCGCGCGTACTGGCGCAGTGGGTGATCGCCGGGTGCGGACTTCCACCACGCGTCCGCGAGGTCGCGCGCACGGAGAAGCAGGTCCCGGTCGCGAACGGGGTCGCCGGCCTGGAAGAGGCCCCGGCCGGATTGACGGGTTCCGAAGAACTCGCCCGGGCCTCGGATTTCGAGGTCCTTCTCGGCCAGGAAGAAGCCATCTTCGCTCGCCACGATGGCGTCGAGGCGCAACTTGGCTTCATCGCCCGGATACGCTCGTGTAACGAGCAGGCATTCTGACGCGTGCCGGCTGCGGCCCACCCGTCCGCGGAGCTGATGGAGCTGGGCAATTCCGAATCGCTCCGCCTGTTCGATGACCATGAGCGTGGCGTTTGGGACATCCACACCCACCTCGATCACGGTCGTGCTCACCAGCACGCGGGTCTCCCCGCGCACGAATGAGTCCATGGCGGCTCCCTTTTCGTCGCGAGGCATCCGCCCATGCAGAGGCGCAACCTTCTCGCCGGGAAGCCAGGCCGTCCACGCCGCCGTGAGTTCCGTGACCGCGCGGACATCCGCGAGCTTCTCGGACTCCTCGACGAGCGGGCAGACGACGTAGACCTGCCGTCCTTCGCTCAAGTGCCGCTTTGCGGTCTCCACAATGCGTGCGCGCTGCGACTCGAAGCGATGCGCGGTGCGAATCGGCACGCGCCCGGGGGGCTTCTCGTCGAGGACCGATGTGTCGAGGTCGCCGTGGAACGACAACGCCAGCGTGCGCGGGATCGGGGTCGCGGTCATGACGAGGGCGTGGACACCTTCGCCCTTGAGCCTCAGCTCTTCACGCTGGATCACACCGAAGCGATGTTGTTCGTCGATGATCGCAAGCGCCAGCGAAGGGAAGATGACATCGGGCTCGAAAAGCGCGTGGGTGCCGATCACGATCCCGGCTTCGCCGCTCGCGATGGACTCGAGCGCGGCCTTTCGCTCTTTTGACTTGAGTCGCCCCGACAGACGCGCAACCCGGACACCGGCCGGCGCGAGGATTCGGCTGAGGGTCAGGAAATGCTGGTCGGCCAGCACCTCCGTTGGCGCGACGAGCGCCGCCTGCTTTCCACTCGCCACAGGCAGGAGCATGGCGAGGGTCGCGACGATCGTCTTCCCCGAGCCCACGTCGCCTTGAAGCAGCCGGCTCATCTCGCGGCCGGACTCGAGATCGGCCGCGATCTCCTTGAGCACACGTTTCTGCGCGCCGGTGAGGGGAAACGGAAGCACGCGCTTCGCCATCTCCCGCGCGGCGTCGGTCGCGCGCACCACCACGCCGGGCCGGCGATCCAGCTTCTTTGCCGCGAGCCCCACCGCGAAGAGGAAGAACTCTTCGAGGATCATCCGGAGATGACCCCGCGAACGGGCGCCGTTGAGGGCTATCAGATCGTCCTGCGGCGAAGGATCGTGGACGGTCGATAGCGCCTGGCGCAGACCGACCACGCCCAGCTCCTTACGAAGGCCGGGGTCGAGCACGTCGGGCTCGCCGAAAGTCTCGGGCAGCGAGCGCACCAGGAGGGTGAGAATCCTCCGCCAGATCTTGGGCAACACTCCGGCGCGCTTCTCGTACACGGGCACGACACGCCCCATGTGAATCGCGGCGTCCAGGGCAGCGCCTTCAGCACCCTGCCCGTCGGCGTCTCCGTCATCGAGTATCTCGGAGTCGGGAGAGTGAAGGGCTACTCCCCCTCCGTACCGATCCCACTCAGGCGCGCCGTGGAGAATGACCCGCCGCCCCACCTTCAACGAGTCGCGCAGGTAGGCCTGTCCGAAGAAGACGCACTTGATCCGACCCGAGGCGTCCTCCACCACCGCCTCGAAGATCGGCATGCGCCGCGCCCGCTTGAGGCTCACCGCGACGATCTTCCCGCAAACCGTGGAACGAACCCCCGGCTTCAGGCTCTTGATGGGGGCGAGGTTCGACCGATCCTCGTACCGGCGCGGGAGGATCATGAGCAGATCGCGAACGGTCTCAATGCCTTCAGCTTGAAGCGCGCGTGCCCGCTCGGGCCCGATCCCCCGCACGAACTGGACCTTGGTCTCCGGCCGGATCTCAGGACTGCGTTCGGCCCTCTCGATGGCGCGTGATGTGGAGGTCATGGCGCCTGACGAACGGGCTTCGCTGGGCCGCTCAGTATTCGATCAGAGCCCGAGCCTGGGAAGGCCGGATTCGCTTCGCCGCGTAGGGCAGCCGGAACGGGGCGCGGATGTCGAAGCCGTTGGGACGCGATGCGTCCCTGGTCGCGCGAGCCACGATGTCGCCCACCACGGAGGGCGACAGCGGAATGGGCCCGACCTGGGCGCTCAAAAGCTCGAACTGGCCGAACCCGCGATCGCTCTTGAAGTCGGCCACGATCTCCACTGCCATCTCACCGCCGAGGAGACTCAGGAACGAGGCGGCGCCCGCTGCCTTTTCGCGCAGGTCGGAGAACTCCGAGAGGTTCGCGAGACCGCGAAGCTCGAGCCTTCCGTCGCGTAGAACGATCCGCACCTCGCGCAGGCCGCGGGGGACCTTCTCCGCAAGGGCGAAGCGAACGTAGGAGTTGAGCTCCGACTCGAACACGCTGACCGGAGCCCGTTTGGCCTTGGGATCGCGCTCGAACTTCTCGAGCAATTCGAGTTTCTTGCCGAAGGCGTCCGACAGCTCACGACTGAGGCCGCTCTTTGGAGCAGTGGCCCCCGGCCCGCTCATCTGGACGAGCAGAGCGAGGATAGCCGCGGTCGTGGTCAGACTCATGAGGCGATGGCCCTCAAGAACGAGTCGCCGGGGACCTTCGCGGTCAGACCGAAGTTCTCGGCGAGGGTCGCCGCGATGTCGGAGAACGAAGTGCGGTCGCCGAGCGCGCCGGCCCGCACCTTGCGTCCGGAGGCGATGAGCGGGACATACTCGCGCGTGTGGTCGGTGGAATCGTCCGAGGGATCGCAGCCGTGGTCGCCGGTCAGGATGAGCAGGTCGTCCTCGCGAAGGGCGGCGAGAAGATCCGGGATCCGGGCGTCGAGCAATTCGAGATTGCGCGCATACCCCTGAACATCACTTCGGTGGCCGTACAGGCTGTCGAAGTCCACCAGGTTGGTGAAGATGAGCCCCGAGGGCCAGCGGCGGAGGGCGGCGATCGTCTGGTTGACGCCGTCGTCGTCGGAGACGGTGTGGACGGCTTCCTGGATTCCGCGGCCGGTGAAGATGTCTTCGATCTTCCCGACACCGTAGACCGGAAGCGACGCGGCAGACAGATGGTCGAGCAAGGTGAGCCCGGCGGGCGGAACCGGGAAATCGCGGCGGTTGGGTGTGCGTTTGAAAGTGGCGGCGTTCTCCCCCACGAACGGTCGCGCGATGACCCGGCAGACGCCGATCTCCGAATCGCAAGCCAGCTTGTAGGCGATCCGGCAGAATCGATAGAGCTCGTCGGGCGGCATGACCTTCTCGTGAGCGGCGATCTGAAAAACGCTGTCGCCGGAGGTGTATACGATGAGCGCGCCGGTTCGAACGTGCTCCTCGCCCAGCTCCTTCAGGATCTCGGTTCCCGAAGCGGCCTTGTTGCCGAGCACGGCCCGTCCGGTTTCCTTGGAGAACGCTTCGATCAACGCAGGGGGAAACCCCCCGGGGTAGAGCCTGAAAGCCTTCTCGGTGAGCAGGCCCATCATTTCCCAATGGCCCGTCGCGGTGTCCTTTCCCGCACTCTTCTCCGCCAGCCGTCCAAACCCGGCCTTGGGAGCGCTTTCGCGGGCGGTGGAGCAGGTCGGAGGGAGATTCCCGAGGCCGAGGGATGCGAGGTTCGGAATCCGGGCGTGCCCGAGGCTCAGGACATGGCCCAGCGTGTCGGCATGAGCGTCGCCAAAGTCCGCGGCGTCCGGAGCGGCTCCGACCCCCAGACCGTCGCAGACCACCACTAGCGCCCGCTTGTAGGGACCCATCAGTTCGAGGCCCCGGGCCGGCCGATCCAGACCGCGATTCGCTCGAGGGCTTCGCGGTCCGAGGCGAACCACTCCACCCTAAACTGGCGACGGAAGTAAGTCATCTGGCGCTTCGCGTACTGCATGGTCGAAATCACAATATCACGCAGGACTTCGCCCTCTCCGTGCGCTGAGAGACCCTCGCCCGCGAGCCGCGCAGCGACTTCGCGGTATCCGATGGCTCCGAGCGCCCGCGGTTTGAAACCACCCGCCGCAGCCCGGGCAACCGCCCTGCGAGTTTCCTCGACCAGGCCCGCCTCGAGCATCCCCGCCACTCGCGCGGCCACTCTCTTTCGCAGCTCCTCGCGGCCAGGATCGAGGCCGATGACCAGCGCGTCCCCGTCGAAAGCCGGCTTGCGCTCCTGCTGGGCGTCCGAGAAGGGCCGACCGAGTGTGAAACGGACCTCGAGCGCCCGGATGACCCTCACCTGATCCGAGGGCTGGGTCTTCGCCGCGTACGCCGGATCGAGTCTCACGAGGAGACGATGGAGCCGCGCCGGTCCGTGCCGCTCGGCCAGGGCTTCGAGCCGCGCGCGCATCTCGGGATCCGCTCCGCCGTGGTCGAACAAACCCTTGAGGAGGGCGGTGAGATAGAGGCCAGTCCCGCCGGTGACGATCGGGAGAAGGCCCCGTCCCGTGATGTCCTCAATCGCAGCCGCGGCCTGCGACGCGAAGACACCGGCGTTCATCTCCTCCTCGAGATCGAGAATGTCGATGAGGTGATGTGGAATCTCGCTTCGGTCTTCGACCGAGGGCTTCCCGCTGCCGATATCGAGGCCGCGATAAACCTGCACGCTGTCGCAGGAAACGATCTCGCCCCCAAACCGTCGGGCCGCGTGAATCGCAAGATCAGACTTCCCGCTCGCGGTCGGGCCGACGATGGCCACGATCCGGGACGGCGCGCGCGGAGAGGTCAAAGCACCAGCCAGAGCCGGACAAACGCGAACACGATCAGGAGCAGCGTGACGATGGCGAGGCCGCGAATCTGCGCCTCGGGCAGGCGGGACAAGGCGGCTAGACCTCGATCAGCATGCTGTCGGGGCGCAGAGCCTTGAGGATGTTGGCCTCGTGGTCGGCGCCGATCGTCTTGCGCACCGCGAAGAGCATCGCGTACAGGATCTCATTCAAAGTGTTCGTGAGTTGGAGGGAGCGCTCGGCCTCGGGCACCGCCGAGATCGCGGCCAGCAACGGAGGCGGATCGATGATCCCGCCCTTGGTCACGCGGCACGAGGTCATGATCCCGCCCGTGGCATGAAGTTCGGAGACCGCGCCTTGAAGGGTCGTGTCTGCTTCGGGGCCGATCTCGCGAAGGAGGTAGCGGTAGATGTACGAGTACATCGAGTTGTAGGCGTCGAGCGCCGACTCCGTGACGTCGCGCCCCGGCGCCGCTCCCACCGCGCGGAGCTTCCGGCCGCGCACGCGGAGGAAGCCGCCGCAGAACAGCGCATACAGCGTCTTCTGCGTCTCCCCGTCGCCGATCTCACTCTCGCGACAGATTTCGGCCACCGACCGGCGGCCGTCGACGAAGGCGAGAATGTGCTTCTCGAAGGGCTCGAGGCCGGTCTGGTCGATGTCCTTGATGCACTCCAGGATCAGGCCCGGATCCGGGTACCGGCCCTTCAGGGCGCCTTCGGGATCGATCCGCCGGAGACCCTCGAGGACCAGCATCAACGGGTCGAAGGAGACCGTGACCTTCTCCTTTTGCGGCAAAGTCGTCGATTCGAAGACGAACTCCCCCGCCGACCACTCGAAAAGGCTGAACACGATCTCGCGGCACTGGGTTTCAACCCCTTCCCACAAATCCTGCGGCGCCATGGCGCCCATTTCGATCAGGACTTTCCCTTGCCGTCGTCCATGCGAGATCTGCTGCAGCGACATCTCGTACTCTTCGACCGAGATCTTGCCGAGGCGCAGCAGCGTTTCTCCAAGGCGATCGTTTGGGGAGTTGCTCGTGGCGAACACGACCCGGCCGTTGTGGAAGTAAATGGCTTTCCGCGTGCCCTCGGACTCCACGGAAAGGATGCCCGTGGACAGACTGCGGCGAAGCTGAATGAGTAACTCCGGAAGGGGCAGCGCGGATAGATTTCCCTTGAGACCCTGCGCGGTGATGAAGGGAACCAGGCGCCTCGGAATCGCGTCGGTGTGGGTGCTCATAGGTGCTTCGGCTGCTCTAGTCTACCGGGACTGCGCGCGACCCGTGAGGATCAATCGCGGGTTCCCGAGACGCCCGACGTGAGTTCAATGTCCGAGTAGTAGTGCCGCAGGATCTGGTCGTACGTGGCGCCGGCCTGGGCCATGCCGAAAGCGCCCACCTGGCACAAACCGACGCCATGTCCCCAGCCCTTTCCCGTGATCACGAACTGGCGCACCGAGCCGTCCCGCGCCAGTTCCCGGTCGATCACGAAGAGATTCTCCCGGACGCCGAGGGCGAACCGTACTTCGAGTCCCTTGAGGACGATTTCCCGTTCCGAACCCTTCACCGCGAGTTCGATGACACGCCCGGAGACGCCGTTGCGCCGTACCTGCAGATCGAGAATACGGCCCGGGTTCCCGTAGCGGGTCATGTTCTTCGCGATCTGCTCCGGGGTGAATCGCTCCTCCCAGCGATAGAACCGTGAGGTCCGGTCGGCGGATGGACCCATGCGACTCTGTTCGGCGACGAGGAAGGCCAGGCGGCCATCGGCCAGGATGTAGCGGACCTTATCGCCCTGGGTGAGGGCCAACTCGGAGGCGGCGAGCGGCGTGCCCGAAAGATCGCGGAAGAGGCGGACGTTGTCGGCCAGGCGAACGGTCTGCACCACATCGTCGACCCGGAACCGGAACTCTCCTTCGAAGCCGCCGGCGAACTCCGCCCGGTCGAGCGACGGCGGGCCCATGCGAAGCGCGGACCGGGCCAGGATACCGATGGCAGCTGCGCGCGATATCCGCCCCCCGGGGGTGAGCCGACCGCTCGCCGACGGAGAGAGCACATCCTCCTGGATCAGAATCGCCGCGGCCCGCGCTTCTTCCGGGCTCGCGAAGTCGTTCTGGTCCTCCGACTGGCGCAGGAATTCGACATCCCGCTCACTCAGCAGACGCTCAGCCCGCTCACGCCAGCACAGCGCGCCCGAGACGTAGACGAAGAAGGCGCCGCGGCGGCCCAGATCAAGACCCTTTTCGGCGGCGCACCCCTGGCGATCGAGAGACCTGAGGAGCCTCTGCGTCCATGTCTCGGCCTCTTCCGCGCGAAGGCCCTCGGCGAGCCAGGCTGCGTTCTCCGCACTGCGCCCAAGCACGTCGAGGGCGATCAGAAGGGCGACGTCGCGGTTGATCCCGGGCTCGGACCCGAGTTGTGCGATCTTTCCGCTCGATCGGATGACCGCCAGGCGATCCCGTTCGGCCAGGCATTCGACGCCCTTGAGATAGGCCTGGGTCTGGGTCGGAAACATGTTGAAGCCGTCTTCGGTATGGCCTCCGCAGGTCGACGTGTAGAGCGCGTTGATGAGCTCTCCCCGATGCCGGGCCGCCACGCCGGCGGTTTCGGCGACCGCACGGTCGGTGAGCGGGTGTTCCGTGCTGAAACCGCGGTAAACCTGACACGCGGGCGTGGCGCAGATGTCGTAGCCGCGGTCCTTGAACTGCCCCATGTTCCGCAGCGCGTAAGTGCGGGCGGCCACGGCCTGGGCTTTCAAGGCTTCGATCTGAGGAAACTGGCCGGGCGAGAGTTCGTTCGGCACCACGCCGCGCAGATAGTCTTCGAGGTTCAGGATGTTGACGGCGGTGACGCCGCTCGTGCCGGCGCGGACTTCGACCAGGCCGCGCACCGTGGACGTCCCGATCGCGAGCCGCTCGTCCGGATTCACCGGCTGGAGCAGGACCACCGGGGCCGTCTCGCCCGTTTCCAGAATGCGAATGAGACCCGAAGCGCCGCCCGCTGCGGCGTCGGTGGTGACGAACGCACCCGGGAAACCCGCCGCCCCAAGCTGTCGGGCCAGAGCCGCGGCGTCTTCACGCGCCGGAAAGGCCCCGACCCGAACCTGATGGGTGCGCGTGGTCTCGCTCCACACCGGCTCAACCCTGAGGCCGGTTGCCGAGGACGCCCGTTGCGCGGCCTGCTGGGCCAGGGCGAGGTCCGCGAGGCTCGCCACCTGAACCTGGAATCGAATCGACGCGCCGGAGGAAGCGTTGGCAAGCTCGAAGGTGAGGCGCTGCGCGGTGGTCTGGTTCGGACCCACAAAGACGTGCATGCCCGCGTCCGCTCCCCCGATCGAGACGCGAGCAACATCCACCGAGAAGCCGATGCGAATCGTCGGGGCCACGAGGGTCCCGGTCAGGTCGGGTGCTTTGGGCAGACCAGTCGCGGCGCGAGCGGGCGTCGCCGTTGGGGAAGGCAGCGGGGTCGCCCGCGCCACCGGACCTGCGGGCCCCCGCGGCTTCGCCCTGGGCCCGCCGCTCCGGCAGCCGGGCGAGACGAGTAACAGGCCAATCAAAAGGACCTGGGTCGCGATTCGTGAGGACATCAGGTCCGGCCCCGCCCGTAGGTCGCGACCAAGTTGAACGTGACGGTTGGCGCGGGGTAGTCGGAGGGAAGTTCGTCGAACACACTCCCCTGCACCGCGTTTGCGATAGCCCGGTCCAGCGCCGCGTTGCCGGAGGAGGACGAGACAGCAAGGCGAATCACCTTGCCAGCCCGGTCAACCACGAACTCCAAGTGAACCTCGCCGCCGATTCCCCAGAGCGCTGGCCCCGGCACAATCCAGTTCCGGTAGATCTCGCTCTTGAACCGATTCAGCCACCGCGTGAAGTCTGCCCCCTTGGGGTCAAAGCGCAGTGGCCCGACCTGCTGGCCGTCGACGTCTGTCTGTCCGGAGTCCCGGTTCTCCC
Organism: uncultured Acidobacteriota bacterium; assembly: GCA_964396875.1. GTDB lineage: Bacteria > Acidobacteriota > Vicinamibacteria > Fen-336 > JAGNNV01 > JAGNNV01. The sequence continues at coordinate 10,291 of CAYNHK010000156.1, forward strand.
TCATGGCTCGTTCGACGCTCCGCGCCGACGCTTCCAGCAGACCTCCGGGCGGGCCCACGAGACGAGGGTCCTCAGACCGGGGCCGCGCCAGTCCCCGGCCATCGCGCAGGAGCAACCCGTTTTGCGACGCGTCTTCACCGGACCGGTCGCGACGATCCTGGTCTGGCGTCGACGCTGCCTGAGCCTGGACCGTCGCTTCCGAGGGCGCTTCGGACTTGCGAGTTCCGATGTCTCGATCGCGTTCGAGCGGGACGACCTCCAACTGCCGGTCAGACCTCTGACCCACGCTGATCGCCGCGTTCTTCGGTGGAGGCGGCGGGGTCGCAACCGGCTGGGGCGGCGGGGGTGTGGGCTGTGGCGCGGCCTTGGCGACCGCCTTGGGCGCGGGCGGGCGCGCGAGACTCTTCGGAAGGAAGAAGGCCCGACGCTCGGGCGGCTTCTCGGCGATCAGCGACACCGGCTCGCTCGGTTGGATCCTGAAGAGGAGGGCGAGGATCAGGGCGTGGACCGCCAATGACGAGAGGAGGAGGGTGTCGCGCCGAGGGGCCTCGATGCGCGGTATCGGGCGGCGCGGGTCCTCCGTGGTCTCCGTGACCAGGTCGACCTCGTTGAAGTTGAATACCGCCACGGTGAGCGTGATGTTCTCAGGCCGGACTGTTCGGACCTACGCTCATCTTCTCGATAATCTCTTTCGCCATCCTTAAGACCGCGACGCCGTCTTCGCCCGAAACCACCGGGGGCGTTTTCTCCGTAATGGCCCGGACGAAGGCGATGGCCTGCCGAAGCAGAGGCTCGCTCGAAGGGTCGCCCGGGGGAGCGCCGATCGATTCCATCTTGATCTCCGGCGCGCCGCCTGCCCCGACCACCAGCTTGGCGACCTGGGCCTGCCGCGTGAGGAAGTCGCAGGAGGCGTAGAGACGCGAACCGAAGACGCGGAACTTCCGGATCTTTTCGGCTGACACGCGGCTCGCGGTGAGATTGGCGATGAGGCCGGATTCGAAGCGGATGCGCACGTTGGCGATATCGACGCGGTCGGTGAGGACGGGGACGCCCACCGCGTCGATCTGGACCGGCTTCGACTTGTCGAGGGCGAGGAGCAGGTCGAGGTCGTGGATCATCA
>CAYNHK010000157.1:0-11408 GCA_964396875.1 uncultured Acidobacteriota bacterium
TATCGCGCCTGCTTTGGGAGCAGGAGGTCGGAGGTTCGAATCCTCCCGCCCCGATAGACCTTTTTTAGCTGGGGGGCGTTGAACGGCCCCGCCCCCCAGACCCCCGTCGCTTCGGCCGGAGTGAATCCGGCCTTCGCTCACTCCGCGACGAGCGGTGACAAACGAGCGAGCCTCAGGCGAGCGACTTTGCTCTGGTGGGGCACCGCGAGGCGGAGCCCTTCAGTAACGGCCCCGCCCCCCAGACCCCCGTTCGCTTCGGCAGGCGGAGCCCGCCTCCGCTCAGGTGGGCGAAACGATAGGGACTTCGGCCACAGAACCGGAGGAGCACGCTGCGCTTGCCCTCGCGGGTCGCGCCTGCGCTCTTCTATCGCACCGTCGCTGCGGACTTCGCCAGTACGATGCCTGATTCGCTGGCCATTGCGTCCCAGTAGCCGACGAAACGCTTTGGCTCGGGCGCGTCGTAGTTGCGGAAGTTCACCGCCCAGCGGTAGCCGATGGGCTGAAACCAGAGGTCGGCGCTCACGGTGAGTGGCCCTTCGGCCCTGTCGAGACCGACGTTGTAGGTGACACGATCGCGACCGTCGCCGAAGTCGGCGTCCTGCGCGGCAGCACCATGGATGGCGACATCGGCGGTGGCGCCCGTCTTGCTCATCCCGCGCGGCAGCAGACGGTTGTCTTTGACGTAGCGCGCCCCCGACAACAGACCGGTGGTGACGCGACCCTCTGGATCCACCATCACCGATTCATAGACCTGCACCTGATCGGCTCGCGTGATCTCCGCGTAGTGCGGCTCGAACCGCGTGGCATCCGCATCGTTGTCGTTGCCGGCAATCTGGCCGTCCGCCGAAAACCCGCCCGACTCGAAGACGACGCGTCCAGCGGCGTCCTTCACCACGACATGGAGCCAGGCCCGACGCGACGGGTAGGCCGTGGGCAACTTGTGTCCCGCGAGGTTCTGCACATCGACATCAATCGAGAGGCCCGTCGCGGTCCGCTCGGCGCGCGCGACCGACACGCGTGCGGTGTCTTCCTGCAGATGCCGGACCGTGCGCGCCACGGCGGCGTCCATTTCTCGCGGTGTCGCTCGCACGCCCAGGTCCACACGGTATCGGTTGAGCATCTTCATCATGAAGAAGTTTCCGCCCAGGAACGTATGCCGCGAGACGCCCTCACGCGGCTGACCCAGGATCTGGGTCAGGGGAACCTCACCCGCCACCACCGGCATGTGGCAGGACTGGCAGCTCTGCGTGTCCTTGTAGGCGCTCTGCTGCCATTCGAGGTACGGCGTCTGCTCGGGCAACTTCACATCGCCAGCACCCTTCGCCAGCGAGTGGGTGAAGAGCGTGTGACAGGTGGCGCACACCTCCGATTGCTGGATGTGCGTGGACTGCGCCGGTTGGAACGATGAGGACGACTGCATCACGCGCGTGCGTCCGGCATCGACCTGGAAGGGGCCAAACATACGCCTCGTGCCGGGCACGGCGGTCACGTCGATGACGTAGCCGCCGGAAAAACTCGCCGGCGTCCCGAGCCCGGTCGGCTGAATCTGGTGACACACGGAGCAGGACACACCGTCGGCCGCAAGCGCTGCGTCAGGATCATCCGGGCGGCCCAGGGGCAGGTGGCCGAAAATGCGCCCCTTGCGTCCCGATGCGCGCTCCGGGAACGTCGTCATGGGCATGTGGCAGACCGAGCACTCGTCTTCGATTTCCGCCGCCGCCTTTGGGTGATCCATCGCCTCCCGGCGCACCGCCGCCATCCAGTAAGGATCGCGGGCGGAGTTCGCCATCATCGACGAGCGCCAGTCGGTGAAGATCGAGACGTCTTCACCCGAGGGCGTCACAACGTTGTTGTGGCAAACCTTGCAGGTGTCGGCCGCGACGAAGAGCCCCGCCGGCGTGACATGAGGGTCGCCTTGCGCGGAGGTCATATCCGCGCTGACCAGCAGCATGGTCGCGAGGACTGCCACGCTGACGCTGGCTGCGACCTTACCAACCATCGCGCAATCCTCCATCGAACCAATCCCACAGGAAATACATGACGACGCTCGAGGAGCGCTGATTGCGCCGGGTCAGGGGCGTACGCCACCCGATGTTGAAACGCACGTGCTGCCGGGTATTCAACGTGACCTGGAACTGCGGCACGATGTCCCAATCGGTCGAAGCACCGGACTCGAGTTCACGCGCCGCGAGCACTTCGACCATTGGCGACCACGCGCGGCCGAACGGGCCGTTCTGGGTGAAGGTCTTGCCCAGAGTGACCCGCCAGAAGGCTTCGTTTCCGGCCTTCTGGGTGTCGACCGGCAGCTCCACACCGCCCTGGAACTGGAAGAACCCGTCCGAGGGCAACAGCTTCCCGAAGGTCAGGAAGGACTCGAATACCGTGGTGTCTTTCGACAGGCCATCGGCGGTGTCGCCGGTCGGCAGAATCACTTCATTGGAGAGCGAGAAAATGTACCCCTTGGCCAGATCGTGAGCCAGGACCCGCTTGGCCCCGATCGCGAGGTCGCCGGCCCCACCCGCCCATGCGCCACCGCTTCGGCGGGCCGTAAGCGGGACTTTGACCTCGATCTGATTGCGCGGACCAAAACGCTTTTCGTAGACGAATGAGGTGGAAGCACTCGCCGGCTTTCGCCCGAACGCCGTGGTCATCACCCACTCATCCTCGGGGAACGCCTTTTCCGTGAACAGCGCCTTGGGCAGGTTCAACTCGCCGCGCGGCCACTCACGAGCATCGCAGAAGGTCTTCACATGCGCGATGATCTTGTAGAGATCCGCCTCGCTGAAGGCCCCGCCAAACGCCGGCATGTGGCTCGAGAAACCGCGCGCCGGTCCGCCCTCATGGGCCACCGTCACCCAGTCGGCATTGGGTTCTCGCGGGGCGAACTGGCAGTCGGTGAAATCGGGCGTCGGCACATCGAAGCCGATTTCGCCGGCCTCTTTCCCCTTGCCGTCGTGGCCGTGACAAGCCGCACAGGCCTGCACGAACAACTCGGCGCCGGACTTTCCGGCAGTGTTCACGGTGCCCTGGGCGACCTGGGCGGGCGTCCGCGGTTCGGAACTGGCCTGGGTGCTCACAAACATCGCAACGAGCACACCGGCACTCAAGTACTGCGGCCAGCGAATCATGGGGCGGGAGCATATATCCGGCACTGCGGACGCGGCGGCAGGTAGGCTCGAGCCCATGGGCGCCCTGCCGCGACTCGCCGTGTTCGACCTCGCCGGTACCACCGTGGTCGATAGCGGGCAGGTGCCGGCGGCGTTTTCGTCCGCGCTGGCCGAGGCGGGCATCGAGGTGTCCGCGGATCAGATCGCGAATCTTCGCGGGAGTTCGAAACGGGAGGCCATTTTTCGGATGATGCCGGAGGGGCCGGACCGTGGCGAACGCGCTGTCGCCACTTTCGAGATCTTCAAGCGACAGCTCACTGGTCTTTATGACTCCACTGGCGTCCGCGAGGTTGCGGGCGCGCGGGAGGTCTTCGGCTGGCTTCGGTCGAAGGCCGTCCGCGTGGCGCTCAACACCGGTTTCGATCGCGAAATCACGAACCTGCTTCTCGAGCGACTTGGCTGGCGCGAGGGTGTGGTCGATGCCGTGGTTTGTGGTGACGATGTGCCCGAGGGCCGACCCGCGCCTTATCTCATCTTCCGCGCGATGGAGGCTACGGGCACGCATCGCGTAGACGAGGTGGCGAACGTCGGCGATACGGTGTCGGATCTCGGCGCGGGCGACAATGCCTCGGTGCGATTCAACATCGGCGTCCTCTCCGGCGCCCACGATCGGGCGCGACTCGAGAAGGCCCCTCACACTCATCTGCTGGCCGATGTGACGGAGCTTCGGCAGTTGTGGAGTGGTCACGATTGAGCCGGGTCCTCTTCACCGCTGTCGGCGGCAGGATCGTTCTCCCCAATCTGCTCCTCGTGGGGCGCGCCGACGGTGGTCACCTCTGCGTCGATCCGAGTTGATCCACGTCGAACGGCGTGACACTACCAAGCAAGTTGTACCCCCAAATCAACTTGGTGCCTATCCGGCCAGTTGACAGATCCTTCGCGGAGTGGCCAACTGCGATCTGGCGCCGATGCCGGCGGCCGCGGAGAGGACAGGAATGACCGAGAAGGAAATCCAGGAACAGCGCATCCGTCTCACGTGGACCGATGAAGGCGGCAAATCAGTCGCCGCGCACGGCGGCATCGAGTACGCGGTGAGCGTCGATCTCGTGGGGGCTTCGGGGAAGAACGACTGGGAGTGGATTGTCTGGGTCGATGGCCGGGCCCACTTTGCGCCCCGCCTCACGGAGCGGCTCACCCGGGATCGCGCGCGTGGCGTGGAGAAGGGTCGGGCCTACGCCGAGCACGTGGCTTTCAATGCCGAAGAGATGCGCGAGAGGCGCGCCGGCGCCGGCCAGTAGATTCGACGAGGGTCGGAGCGCCTTGATAGGCTGGGCGGATGTCTCGACCGCTGATCCTCATCACCAACGACGATGGTTACCGCGCCCCCGGCCTTCTGGCCCTGCGCGCCGCGGTGGCCGACCTCGGGGACGTGATGGTCATAGCGCCGGACCGCGAGCGGAGTGCCTGTGGGCAGGGGATCACGATCAAAGGTCCGCTCACCGTGGAGAAGATCGACGACACCACGTACGCGGTCGACGGCACTCCCGCCGACTGTGTCATCCTGGCGCTCGCCACTCTGCTTCCGCAAAGACCCACGGTGGTGCTTTCCGGAATCAACCGCGGCGCGAATCTCGGCGATGACGTCTACTACTCCGGCACTGTGGCCGGAGCGCGCGAGGCCGCCTTCTGGGGCATCCCCGCGGGAGCGTGTTCACTGGTGACCCGCAACAAGCCCCTCGACTTCACCGAAGCCGCGAAGCACTCGCGTCGTCTCTGCGAAGTTCTTCTCAGCGAGGCGCCGACGCCGGGGGTGCTGCTGAACCTGAACGTCCCCGACGGGCCCGCCGCGGAGATCAACGGCGTGAAGGTGACGCGCCAGGGAATGCGTGGTCACGCGTCGGGTGTCTCCGTCACGAACGACTCGCGAGGCCGGTCGTTCTATTGGATCGCCGAGCCGTTCGACAAATGGGACGCCGCGGATGGCGACGACATGGCCGCGATTCGCGGCGGCTATGTTTCGATCACGCCGCTCGGCAAGGACACGACGTCGCACGCCGACATGGACAAGATCACACGCCTGCTCGCAGAGAAATAGCGCTGGCCGAATTCACTTCGGCCGGAGCGCGGGGGGGTGGGGGGGGCTGAGCACTTTGCGGCCCCCCGACTCAGAGATGAAGCTCAGCGAATTTCGAAGGCGTCGAAGCCGCGAGCCTTCACTGCGATCACCGAGGCGTCGTCAACCCGGCCGAACGAGGGCCCGCGTCGCAGATCCTGCTCGAAAGCGCTCATGGCGCCGGGAGCCCCCTCGGCGTGCACCTCGACCGAGCCGTCCGGGAGGTTGCGCACGAAGCCAGAGACGCCGTGGACCTCGGCCCGCTGCCGTGCGAAGTAGCGAAAGCCCACGCCCTGGACTCGTCCCCGGACGACGGCTTGAAACGAGACAATCTCACCCATCGAGTTCGCCGCTAGCGCTCCCTGAGCTTCAAAGATGGTCGGGGCGGTAGGATTCGAACCTACGACCTCCTGGTCCCGAACCAGGCGCTCTAGCCAGGCTGAGCCACGCCCCGATAGATCTTCAAAAACGGAAGCGGAGTTTACATCAGCTGACCGCAAGCGCCTCCCTCGCGGCGTGCGCGCTACTTGACCAACCCCTCGATCTGGGTGCGCAGGGTTCGCAAGGTGGCGGTCTGGGCGGGCTGATTGGCGAGATCGTTGCGGCCGGCGGGGTCTGCGGTGAGGTCGTACAGTTCTTCCGAACCGTCGGGCCAGAGGGTGTAGCGGTGTCTGGCGGTCCGCAGCGTGTAGCCCTGGCGGGGCGGCTCGGCGGGGCGGTATTGAATCAGCGTGTCCTGAACCGAGGCCCTGGGGTCCTTCAATGTCGGCACGAGGGAGATGCCGTCGAGTGTTCCCGGCTTCGCGATTCCCGTGAGGTCGACGAGTGTGGGATAAATGTCGATCAGATCGGCCAATGCAGTCGTCGAAACGCCGGGCTGCACCTGGCCGGGGCTCGCGATGATCATCGGCACGCGGAGCGATTCTTCGAACAACGTGTTCTTCCTCCACAGGCCGCCGTGATCGCCGAAGTGGTGCCCGTTGTCGCCGAAGAACACCACGATCGTGTCCTTCCACAGGTCCTGGCGATCCATCGCGTCGAGCACGAGGCCGAGTTGCGCGTCCATGAAGCTCACGCAAGCGAGATAGGCCGCGATGCCGCGTTTCGCCATCGTCTCTTCATCCGAGAGGCCGGCGGGCTCGCGCCCCGCCATCATCAGGCCCGGCAACGACTGGGGACGGTTTCTGATCGCGATTCCTGGAATGTCGAGGCCATCGTTCGCGGGGGCCTTCGTGAAGCGGATCCGGTCGAGCGGGTACATGTCGAAATACTTCCGCGGAGCGATCCACGCCACGTGCGGTCGTACCAGTCCGAGGGCCAGGAACAGCGGTTGATCGCGTTTGGCCTCGAGAACCTTGACCGCGAGCCGGGCGCGGCGGCCATCGCCCTCCACTTCATCCGCGTTGTCCGTCGGCCCTCCTTCGACCGGCATGTTCTCCATCAGCCGCGCGCGTTTCTCCACCTGCCCCGGAGGCAGATCCGGAAGCCACTCGTTCAGATCCCATCCGCGTTTCTCCCCAGGCTGCGAGTCCCAGACCTTGCCGACCGAGGCGGTGTAGTAGCCGCTCGCCCGGAACTGTTCCTGCATCAGGGGAACCTGTGGGGTGAAGATCTCCGGAAGGGCGTTTTCGCGATGCAACTCGAGACGGGCGGGAGACATCCCGGAGAGAAACGCGGCGCGCGAGGGAGTGCAGAAGGGGGCCGGCGCGTAAGCCTTCTCGTAGAACCGTCCCCGCGCGCGAAGGCGGTCGAGGTTGGGTGTCTTCACGTCGCCGAACTGCGCGTACTGCGCGGTGAGATCGTCGCCGATGATCATCAGGACGTTCGGCCGACGACCCGCGGCGGGTCGCGCGGGCGTGGCCTTCGCCGGTTGCGGAGGTGGGACGAGGCGTCGGAGCAGTCCGGCCCGTTGCCCCTGCATCGAGGGGACCCGGGCGAGGTTGTTCCACTCGTGGGGATCGGCGACCTCGTCGAAAAGTTCTTCGCTGCCGTCGGGCCACTGGGTGAAGCGAAAGCCCTGAGAACGGACACTCCGGCCGACCTTCGGCGCCTCGCGCGCGGCCTGGGTCAGCAGGGTCTGACGAATCGCGGCCTTCGGATCGCGGATCGCGGGGCCGAGGTCCAGCGCGCCGCCGCGGGTGAGGGTCGCGCCCCCCAGCGCCGCGAGGGTGGCGGCGACATCTTCGAACCGGCCCAGCGTGGCTGCGGCAACGCCAGGCTGGGCGATTGTCGGTGTCCGGATCAGCACGAGGCCGCGCAGCCAGTCTTCGAACAGCAGGTCCGGGCGTGGCGGCGCCGAGCGTTCCGGCCGCGGCGCGGGGCCCGTCGATACGAGAACGATGACCGTTTTCGAGGCCAGTCCGCGCTTCAAGACGCCGGTCTGAATCGCCCCGATCTCGCGGTCAAGGGCCATGAAAGCGGCGTGACGCGACGCGGCGAGACCGCCCCGGTCCGCGGGTTCCCGCGGAGGCGGAGTCACCGGAAAACGAACGGGGTCGAGAGGGGCGCGGTCGGAGAGGGCGATGGCGGGAACCGTCAGTGGGGGAGCGATGACATTCGGCGCCGGTCCCGCCCCGGGGACGTTTCGAAGGTCCATCGTCGCGAAGACGAAAGCCGGACGCGCTCCGGCCGCGTCGAGTGTCTCGAGAACACGGGCCGCCGTATCGGCGATCCCGGCCTTGAGCGCGCGATTGAAGCCGCCATTGCGCGATCCCGAGGCCGAGATAGACGACGTGAGATATCGCTTCGCCGCCAACGCGGTGACGAGGCCCGAAGCCCCTCGCGTCGTAGCACCGCCGAGCAAGGCGTCGTTCACGCCGGTCCAGGCCGCGTCGGAAGTGAAGACGGCATCGAAGGCCCGAGACCCCAGACGCAGCGCGCGAAGAGAGGCGTATCGGTTGAAGGCCGGGTCCTCGAAGGGAAAGCCCGTGCCCTCCGCGACGACGACCACGATGTGCGGCGCGCTCTGGGCGGATGCGTGACGGGGCGTGAGCGCCATCAGGGCGCCGAGCACCGCCAGCGGAAGAAAACACCTCCTCATCCATTCCATCGCGGGCGAGGTTAGTTGGCGGGTTCGAAAAGGGTCAACACAGGGTGGCATAAGATCCCGCGTCACGATGCCCCTCAATCTCAAGGATTTCGTCCACGACGTTCCGGATTTCCCCAAGCCCGGCATTCTTTTTCGCGACATCACACCCATGCTTGCGGACGGTCCGGCTTTCGCGGCCGCCATCGACCAGCTCGATGAACTGACCCGAAGCATCAGCTACACCCGGATCATCGGGATCGAGAGCCGCGGCTTCATCTTCGGCGCCGCCCTCGCCCAGAAGCGTCGGTGCGGCTTCGTTCCCATCCGCAAGCCGAAGAAACTTCCGAGGGCCACCGTGCGCGAAACCTACGCCCTCGAGTACGGCGAGGACACGCTGGAGATGCACGAGGATGCGCTCATTAAAGGCGAGCGGGCCCTCATCATCGACGACGTCCTGGCCACCGGCGGGACCGCAGAGGCCGCGGGCCGGCTCGTGAGCCGCTCACGTGGCGAGGTGGCGGGCTTCGCGTTCCTCATCGAACTCGACTTCCTCAACGGCCGAAGCCGCCTCGCCCCCCATTCGGTGGCCACCGTCCTTCATTACTGATGGATCAAGGGGCCGTCGCCCTTCGGAACGGTCTCCACGGGTAAACTGCGGTTTCGCATTTACCAGGCGCCCGTAGCTCAACTGGATAGAGCAGGAGCATCCTAAGCTCAAGGTTGGGGGTTCAAGTCCCTCCGGGCACACCACTTCTTCGAACTCTTAAGGTGATTGGTTTTGGACAAGGAACTCAGGAAAGAACTTCATCGTGACGAGCTCGGCGAGGCGCTCACGGAAGCTCGCGGCATCATGACGCGCTCGGAGGTGGTGAAGCCCGCGCTGGCCGTGATCGCGCTCTTCATCGTCCTCTTCGGCCTCTACTACGGCCAGCGGTGGCGCGCCTCGAGCGCCGAGTCCGCGTTCGCGCGGGCGACGGAGGTCTACCACGCGCCGGTTGGGGCCGGAGCGACGGCAACCCCGGGCCAGGAGACCTTCGCCACCGAGAACGCGAAGCTCCAAAAAGCGAAGACCATGTTCGACGAGGTGGCGAAGAGCTACGGCTCGATGGCCGCGGGTCGGCGCGCCCGCTACTATTCGGCCCTGTGTCTCGCCGGTCTCGGGCAGGTGAAGGAGGCCGAGGAGGCGCTCAAGGCGATCGCCGCGCTCAAGGACCCGGGTTCGATCGAGCCCGCGATGGCGCGGCTGCGCATCGCCGAACTCGTGCTTCAGGACGGTCGGGCGAAGGATGCGGCTGCGTTCTACAAGGCGCTGATCGCGGACGAAACCTCGGGTCTGCCCAAGGACCGGCTGCTCTTCGGGCTCGCGGAGTCTCTTGAAGCCGCGGGCGAAACCCTCGAGGCGCGTCGGGCCTATTCGGACCTCATGAACCGCCACCCCCAGAGTCCCTACGCTCAGGATGCGCGTCAAAAGGCGGAAGCCCTCGCGACTCTATAGTCACGGGGGCGGCTGAACAGGAGGGGACGGGATGGCGATGTCGCGCAGGAGACGTTTTTTTTGGATCGCCGTGGGCCTTGTCCTCGTGGCCTCGTTCACCGCCGTGGTGCTGGGTGGTCTCGCCTACTTCGTTCAGCAGCAGGGAATCTCCTCGACGGCCAGGAAGTCGGACGCCCGCTCGCACGTGCTTTCGGTCACGCTTGACGGATCGTTCGCGGAGAACCCCGCACCCACGTTTCAGCTCTCGTTCTCGGGCAACCCGCCTCCGACGTTCCCCGCCATCATCCGCGCCCTCGACCGCGCCGCGAACGAGCCGAACCTCACGACCGTCTTCGTGCGCATCGGCGCGACGGATCTGGGCTGGGCCCGCGCAGGCGAGGTCCGTGACGCCCTGCTCCGGGTCCGCGCGAAAGGGAAGAAGATCACCGCCTTTCTCGAGGACAGCGGGAACATGGAGTACTACATCGCCTCGGCCGCCGACGAGATCGTGGCCCTGCCCGAGTCGATTCTCCAGATCCACGGCCTCTCCGGGGAGGTGATGTTCCTCCGCGGCGCCTTCGACAAACTTGGCGTTGAGGCGCAGTTCGTCCACATGGGCAAGTACAAGAGCGCGCCCAATCAATACACCGAGAAGGCGATGACCCCTGCCCATCGCGAGCAGATGGAGTCGCTCATCGGCGGGCTCTATCGCGAGTACATCGGGGCGGTGGCGAAGTCGCGCAAGAAGACCGAGGCCGAGATCGAGGCCCTGGTTTCCGCCGGTCCCTACGACGGCACCTCCGCGATGGAAGCGGGCCTGGTCGACAAAGTCGACTACCCCGACGAGGCCCTCGAGAAGGCCGGCTCCACCCAGAGATTCCTGGGCGACTTCCGCGACAAGGGGGGCGCTTTCGACACCCGGCCCAAGATGGCGCTCATCTTCGTGGACGGCGAGATTCTTTCCGGCGAGAGCCAGGACGCTGGTTTTGGCTCCGGCACGGTCGCCGGCTCCGACACCATTTCCGAAGCGCTGCGCGCGGCCGCGGACGACGATTCGATCAAGGCGGTCATCCTCCGGGTGAACTCGCCGGGTGGTTCGGGCTCGGCTTCCGATGTGATCGCGCGTGAGGTGGAAAACACCGCGGCTCAGAAGCCGGTGATCGCGAGCATGGGCGACTATGCCGCTTCGGGCGGCTATTACGTTTCAGCACCCGCCACCGCGATCGTGGCCGATCCCAGCACCATCACCGGCTCCATCGGCGTGTTCTTCGGCAAGTTCGTGCTCAAGGGAATGTTCGACAAACTCGGCATCACCAACGACTACGTCGATTTCGGCCGGGGCGGTTCGTTCGCGAGCGCATCGCGACGGTGGACTCCCGAGGACATGGCCAAGGTCGAGGGTCTGGCCTCCCGTTTCTACGACCGCTTCCTCGCTCTCGTGGCGGAGAACCGCGACATGGACGTCGACGCTGTTCACGAGGTCGCTCAGGGACGGGTCTGGACCGGCCAGCAGGCCAAAGAGGTCGGTCTGGTCGACGAGCTTGGCGGTTTCGACAAGGCCCTCTCCATCGCGAAGGAAAAGGCGAAGATCGCGGCTGGGCAGGATGTCGCGGTCGTCGTCTTCCCCGCACCCAAGAGTCCCTTCGACCGGTTGTTCGAAGAGGCGGATGCGTGGGAGGGAATGAC
>CAYNHK010000158.1:0-11371 GCA_964396875.1 uncultured Acidobacteriota bacterium
GTCCGCCGTTTGGGGACTCAGCCAGAATATCTAAAACGGGTAGGGTGAGTCAAGCTTTTGTGGGACATTTCTTCAAAAGGGAGTGCTCCGGAGGGCCACAGCAGGCTGCGGGCGCCTTGGCCTCGCAATCGGTTGTGGGGACCGCAGGGAAGGCACCTACAGGGTGGTGTTCGGGATCAGAAGAACCTTTCGGCCTCGAATCTGGTAATTGTTGCGCGCCACGGTGTCTGTGGCTGCAGGAAAGAGGCGGTGTTCAACATCGAGGACCCGGGTCGATAGCGAGGCCTCGCTGTCGTGCGGCAGGACCGGGACGGGCTCCTGAAGCAGGATCGGTCCGCTATCCAGCCCGGAATCAACAAAATGCACGGTAACGCCGGTCCATCGAACACCGGCCTCCAGGGCCTGTCTCTGGGCATGCATCCCGGGAAAGGAGGGCAGCAGGGAGGGGTGGATATTCAGAATGGGCTTTCCGAAGGCCTCGATAAAACCCGCACCGAGCACACGCATGTAGCCGGCAAGGCAGATCAGATCGATGGTGCGGGCCTGTATCGAGGCCAGGACAGCCTGTTCATGGACGGCCCGGTCGACGCCGCGACTGGGAATGCAGAGGGCCTCGATCCCCGCCTGGGCCGCCAGGGCCAGGGCGCCGCTTCCGGCTACGTTCGATATGACCAGCACCACTCGATAGGATGGGAAATCCGCCTGAGCATTGATGAGCGCACCGAGGTTGCTTCCCCGTCCGCTCGCGAAGACCGCGACGCGCTTCACATCAACGAAACGCCCTCGCCCTCGACCAGCTCGCCGATGCGGTGGCAGGCTTCTCCGCGGGCGGCAAAGGACGCGAGAACCTCGGTGACCGCTTCCGGGGCGACGACGACGATCATCCCGATGCCCATGTTGAAGGTGCGGAACATCTCTTCCTCCTCTACCGGACCACCCGCGGCGATGAGCGTGAAGACCGGGAGGACCGGCCAGGAGTTCGTCTGGACCCTGGCGCCGACTCCCTTCGGGAGAACCCGGGGAATGTTCCCCTGAAACCCGCCGCCCGTGATGTGGACCAGCGCTTTTATCCGGCCCTGCGAGAGTTCAGGCCCGAGTGCCTTCAGGTAGCTCAGGTGGGGTGCCAGGAGAGCCTCGCCGACCGTGCCTGGAAGGCCGGGATGCCGGTCCTCAACGCTCAGGCCCATCTTCTCAAGCAGAACCTTGCGCGCGAGGGAAAAGCCGTTTGTCTGCAGCCCGACGGACGGCAGGCCCAACAGCACGTCGCCGGCCTTCACATCGGACCTCGGAAGAATGTTGGGCCGGTCCATGACGCCCACGATGAAACCCGCGAGATCGTAGTCGTCTTCCGCGTAGGTCCCCGGCATCTCAGCCGTCTCGCCGCCGATCAGCGGGCAGCCAAACTCCTCGCAGGCCCGGTTGATCCCGCTCACGATCGACTCCACGCGGGCCGGGTCCATGCGGCCCATGGCGATGTAGTCGAGGAAGAAGAGGGGCCGAGCGCCCTGAACGAGAATGTCGTTCACGCAGTGGGCGACGAGGTCGTAACCCACGGTGTCGTGAATACCGCAGTCGCGCGCCACCCTGATCTTCGTGCCAACGCCATCCGTCGAAGAAACAAGGACTGGTTCCTTCATCCCGGAGAAATCGGGGCGAAAGACGCCCCCGAAAGATCCGATCTCCGAAAGGACCGACGCCGATTTGGATTTCGACAAGAGTCGCTTGATGCGTTCCTTGGCCTCGTCCGCCGCCCCGATGTCCACACCCGCCGCGCGATAGTCCAAGAATGCGGCTCCTCTTCCTGAAGTTAGTGCTAGCGGATACCCGCGAGCGCCTCGGCGTTCTGGGTGATGGGATAGCGGTCGGTCAGGGTCTGGAGGTAGCTCGAGAACAGCCTGTCCTTCTTGGCCGCGATCAGGCCCTCGCGGATGGACTCCCTTTGCTGGACGAGGGCACTTTCGTCCGAGGTTTTCTTCTCGAGGACGCGCACGATAGCGACCCCGGTTGGCGTATCGAGTGGTCCGGAAAGCTGCTTGTCCTCGAGCGCGAAGGCCTGGTCTTCAAGGGTGGAACTTTGGGGAATCTCGGGGAACGCCTGGCCGCGCCCGACAAGACCCTTGGTCTCCATTCGCGTCGCCTTCGCTCGAGCGGCTGCCTTCGCGAGATCTGTCCGACCCGCGTCCGCAGCCAGGAGCTTCGCCGCCTCTCGCGCTTTTTCCCGCGCCTGATGACGAATGAGGTCTCGCCGGACTTCGTCCTTTACTTCGGCGATGTCTGGGATCTTCGGAGCGAGGACCTGATCGAGACGAATGAAGGCGGCACCGGCTCCGGCGGGAAATCCTTCCTTGGACGTCTCCTTCTCCTTGAGCTCGAAAGCCGTCGAAAGAAGGACCGGGCTGCTCAGGACCCCCGCGCCTTTTCCGAGCTGAAGCGGTTCGCTCTTCTTCACGGTAAGTCCTTGATTTGCTGCGATTTGTTCAAGGGTCTGGTTGGCCTTAAGTGCGGTGACAACGGCCTCGGCCTTTTGCCCCGCAAGTTCGCGCGCTTTTGATTCCTGAAGTTGGGCCTCAATCCGTTTTCGGGCCTGCTCGAGACTCTGTTTGGATTCGGGCAGGATCGAATCGACCTTGATTATGTGGTACCCGAAGGGGCTCTTCACGATGTCCGACGTGGCCCCTTGACCCAACGCAAATGCGGCTGCGGAAAATTCCGGCACCATCTGATCGCGGCCAAAGCAGCCAAGGCTGCCGCCATTCGATGCAGAACTGTCTTCCGACGCCTCTTTCGCCACTTTCTCGAACGCCTCGCCCGCCTTCAAGCGGGCCAACGCAGCTTCGATCAGGGCCTTCGCTTCCCCATCCTCGTGGCCCTCGGCGGCGGCCGCGCTCTGTTTGACTTTCACAAGGATGTGCCGGCCGCAGACCTGGGCGGGGGTTGAGAACTCCGCCGGGTTGGCCCGGAAATAGGTCTCGATCTCGGTGCCGGTGGGAAGGACCTTGGCCCGCAGCTCCGTCGGATCCACGAGGATGTAGGACAGCACGCGGCGCTCCGGCAAGCGGAAACGTTCCTTGTTCGCTTCGAACCGTGCGACCACCTCGGCGTCGGTGGGCTGGATCGTGGCCTCGAATGGGGCGGTCGCAAGATGGACGTATTCCGCATGGATGAGGTCGCTGCGCCGGCGGAACTCGGCGGTGACCTCCGCATCGGAGACCGTCACGCCATCGGTCACGGCCTCGCGAAGACGCTGCGCCTTCAACTGTGCGCGGACCTCATTCTCGAAATCGAGCACGCTCATGCCGCGGGCCTGGAGAAGCCGAGTCAGGGTGGCGGACCCGACGAAGCGCCCCTCGCTTTGTAACTGCGGGTCTTCCGTAATGGCCTTCACGACCGTCGCATCGTCAATTTGGAAGCCGAGACGCTCGGCCTCAAGGGCCTCGAGCCGGGCGCGCACCATCGAGGACAGCACTTGCTGGCGCAGCCCCATTCTCTCGAGCATCGCCTCGTCGACCTGCCCCTGGTTCATCTCCAGAAACTGACGTCGCTGCCTCAGATACTGGCGCTGGAACTCGGCCGCCTGAATGGGCTCACCACCCACGGTGGCGACGGTTGAGTTGGCGAGGCTGGTGGCGGGATCGAGGTTCGGGATGTAGAGGATCACGAACGCCAGGATCACCACCCACAGGAATACGAAAAACCAGCGCCGGTGACGCCGCAGGAATGCGAGGGCCATCGTTGAGTCAACTCCAGATCTCGAAGGGGCGGAAGGCAGGCAGAAGGCGGAAAGCCAGAAGCCCGGGTCGCGCCGAGGGTAAAGAGCGTCGAGTATACTTCGGCCTTCCGTTTCCTTCGCTTTTGGCCAAACGGGGCCTCTGTCGCGATGTCGAAAGGACTTCTCAGTGTCCAACGTAAACGCGCCTCTGGGCGCGGGAGAACGCCGACTCAGGGTATCCCGCCTACTCATCGCCTTCCTTCTCGTGGCGGTAGTGCTCCTGGGGGGCTACCTCCTTCTGCGTGAACCTGGAGCGACGGCGCCTTCCTCCGATGATGCGCCAAAGGACGTGGCCGCCCTCTTTGAGTCGGTGCAGGGCAACGTGAAGACCCGTGGGGTGGGGGGGCTCGAATGGAAGACGGCGGACGCCAGAACCGCGCTCCGGAAGAGTGACCTCGTGCGAACGTACCCCTCCTCCTCGGCGGAGATCAAGTTCTTCGACGAGACGCGCGTCACGGTGAGACCGGACAGCCTCATCACGATTGAAGAAACTTCTCGAGACCCAAACTCCACATCCTCGAAAGTCGCGTGGAAGGTGACTTCGGGCGAAATCAACTATGAAACCGCGCAGAAGGGTCCCGGGTCCACAGAAGCGGTCACACCGACTTTCCGGCTGGCCCTCGAGAGCAACTCTGCCGGAACCATGAGAGTGGGCGAAGGCGGCCTGACCGCAGTCGCTCAACTCGCGGGCGCGGCCAACCTGGAGACGAAGACCGGAGAAAAAATCCGGCTGACCGCGAACGAAGGAATTCGCGTCGACGCCTCGGGCAAGGCGGGGGCCAAGCAGGTCCTTCCCAATGCGCCAACCGCCGAATCCCCGGGCGCTTCGGGCCTTCTGACCCTTGCGGAGGGCGCCCCGGTTGTCTTGTCCTGGTCCCCATCCGCCGGGGCATCGGCGTATCGTCTGGTGGTAGAGGGCCGGAATGGCGATACGGCGCCGGGAGTCGTCCTTGACCGCGACACCATCAAGGAGACGTCGGCGATCGTGCCCGCGATCACCGCGGGTGATTTCTCTTTCCGGGTTGCCGGCCTCACTAAAGACGGCGTGCAGGGCAAGTTCTCCAGTCCGGTTTCGTTCAAGGTAGCGCGGACCGCCCCGGTTCGAACCGAAGCCGCGGCACCCGCCCCGTTGTTGGTCATCCAGTCGTTCGAAGCGAGAGACAATGTCCTCCGACTGGCGGGCAAAACGGAGCCGGGCGCGCGCCTCACCGTGAACGGTGATCCCGTCAACGTGCAGGCCGACGGCTCCTTCAGCGAGTTCGTTACGCTGGCCCGCAAACAGGGCGAGCAGCGGGTGGTGATTCGCTCGACCTCGCGGTCCGGCGGCGTCGCCGAGGAAACGCGGTCCCTCTCCCCGGGTCAGTAGACGGCGAGCAAGCAATGACGTCGCGGGGGATCGAACGGCCGGGCGCCGTGACGGCGGACGAGGCGCTCTCGATCCATGCTCTGGAGCCGATCGCGATCGCCGCCGGAGTCCAGGCCGCCTGTCTACGGATTCTCGGTCCCTGTCATACCCGCATTTTCGGCTTTGCGGATAAGGGCCAGGAACACGTCTCGGCGTTCGGTGAAGAGGGCGCCAAGACGTACCCCGCTCCGGTCCTCACGACCGCGGGCGTCTGGGGCACCGAGGTCCGGCCGCTCGATGCAGCCGATGTGGAGAGTCGCGGACCGTGGTGTGCTCTCCTGCGCCTTCACTCGGCGGGCGAGACCGTCGGGTTCTTGCAGGTCGTGGCCGAACACGCGCTCGATGGCCAGAAACTGGAGACGGTTGTGCGATCGCTCTCGGTCGCGGTGCGAAACGGGCAGATCTTCGAAAAGACCAAGCAGTTGACGTTCACAGACGATCTCACGGCCTTGTACAACGCCCGCTTCATGTCTTTGTACCTCGAGCGCGAGCTCAAGCGGTGTCGCCGAACCCGGTCTCCCCTGTCGCTGCTCTTCATGGATCTCGATGGTTTCAAAGCCATCAACGACACCCACGGACACCTGGCAGGGTCTCGAACCCTCGTCGAGGTCGGAGCCGTTCTCGAGAAGACCGTGCGCGATGCCGATGTGTTGATTCGTTATGGCGGCGACGAGTTCGTGATCCTGTTTCCCGAGACGCCTCTCTCCGGCGGTTTGATCATCGCCGAACGCCTGCGGGTGGTGATCGGGGCCACAAAGTTCCTCGAATCGCAGCAGATCGACGCCCGGGTTTCGGCGTCAATAGGACTTGCAGCGTATCCTGAAACCGCCGACGATGTTCGCGGCCTGATCGCCAGCGCGGATCGCGCAATGTACGAGGCCAAGGCACTCGGAAAGAACCGCGTGGTGACCGCCCCTCCCTTCCGCCCGTCTGAATCCATCCCAAGAGGCCCCTCTCATTGAGTCTGCTCCGATCCATCCTCAACTTCAGCTACTTCTCGAACGATCTCGCGATCGATCTCGGCACGGCGAATACGCTCGTCTTCGTGAAGTCGAAGGGGACGGTTGTCTCGGAGCCCTCGATCGTGGCCGTGAATGTCCGAACCGGGCGCGTGGAAGCGGTGGGTCACGATGCGAAGGAGATGCTCGGCCGGACCCCCGGCGGTATCGTGGCTATTCGTCCGATGAAAGACGGCGTCATCGCCGACTTCGAAATCACGGAGAAGATGCTGTCTCACTTCATCCGGAAAGCACACAACCGGAATGCCTTCGTGCGCCCTCGCATCATCATCGGCATCCCCTCGGAAGTCACCCAGGTCGAGAAACGCGCGGTGCGCGACTCGGCGCTCAAGGCCAAGGCCTCGGAGGTCTATCTCGTGGATCAGGCGATGGCCGCGGCGATCGGCGCGGGTCTGCCGATCACGGAACCTTCCGGGAATATGGTGGTCGACATCGGGGGGGGCACCACCGACGTGGCGGTGATCTCTCTGGCGGGAATCGTGTACTCGAAATCCGTGCGGGTCGCGGGCAACGAGTTGGACGAAGCGATCATTCAGTACATCAAACGCAAGTACAACCTGCTCATAGGGGAACGCACCGCCGAGCAGGTGAAACTCGAAATCGGGAGCGCCTTCCCGCTCGAACAACCGCTTTCCATGGAGATCAAGGGGCGCGACCTGATCGAGGGTATCCCGAAGACGCTCACCGTCACGGACGGAGAGATCCGGGAGGCCATGAGCGAGCCGGTGAGTGTCGTGGTGAACGCGGTCCGCGTGGCCCTGGAGC
Source organism: uncultured Acidobacteriota bacterium (assembly GCA_964396875.1). Classification (GTDB taxonomy): domain Bacteria; phylum Acidobacteriota; class Vicinamibacteria; order Fen-336; family JAGNNV01; genus JAGNNV01. The sequence continues at coordinate 6,959 of CAYNHK010000158.1, forward strand.
GCACTCCCCCCGAGCTATCGGCGGACATTGTCGATCGCGGAATCGTGCTCACCGGGGGCGGCAGTCTCCTCCGGGGCCTGGACAAGCTTCTGCGCGAGGAAACCGGCCTCCCGGTCATGGTCGCGGAGAACCCTCTGAGCTGCGTCGTGCTCGGAACCGGACGGATGCTCACGGATTTCGATCTCCTTCGCAAGATCAGCATCGAGTAGGAATCCAGGAACGTGCCGGGGACCCCTTCGTCTTTGGATCGCGCCCCCTAGTCACGGCGAAGCGGCATGGACGCACTGGTCGCGCGTGCAAAGAATGACACTCCGCCCCTGCGCCGGTCGTGGATGTGGCTGCTCGCTTTTGTCATCCTTCATCTGGTGGCGATTTCCCGACAGGTCGATGTGGATGGCCTCTCCATGTTCGAAAGAACCGTGCTCTCGGTCTTCTCCCCGATTCAAAATTCGACGGCCGCCCTTGCCGACGGCATGATGGGCGCCTGGCGTTCCTTTGTAGACCTGCGCTCGGTCGGCGAAGAGAACGATCGACTGAAAGACCGGCTGCGTGTCGCCGAGATGCAGCTCCTCTCGCAGCGCGCCTCGATTGAAGAGAACGCGCGCTTGCGGGTCCTGCTCGACCTGAAGCCTCGGTTGCCGATGCCAACTCTCCTCGCGGATGTCGTGGCCCGGAACGCCTCGCCGTGGTTCAAGACGCTTTCGATCGATCGGGGTTCCGCGCACGGTGTTGTCGAGGGCGCCACGGTCCTGTCGCCTTCGGGAGTTCTCGGGCGCGTGATCACGGTCTCCGCCAATTCGGCCACGGTTCAGCTTCTCGTTGACCGGGACAGCGGCGCCGCGGTTCTCACTGAGCGGGGCCGGGTCGACGGCATCGTGTCGGGTTTTCAGGACGACGCGGATGGGTCTCCTCTCCTTCTCATGAAGTACGTTCCGAGCCTGGCCCTGGTGACGCCTGGCGAAGTGGTCGTCACGTCGGGGCTCGACCAGCTCTTCGAGAAGGGCCTCGTGGTCGGTACAGTCCTGAGAGTGGCAGAACCGGTGGGCCTTTTCAAAGATGTCTGGGTGAGACCGTCGGCATCGCCTGCGTTCGCGGAGCAGGTCTTCGTTTCTTTATCACCGCGAGAGAAGGGAACGGTGCCCCTTCCGTGAAGGACAATCTCATCGCCCTGGGCCTCCTGCTCTTTGCCCTTCTTCTGCAAGGAGCGCTGAGCCTCTTCATCCCGATCAGCGCCTACGTCGATCTGCCGCTCGTGGTCGCGACCTGGTTCGCGCTTTCTCGGGGTGAGCTCCATGGAATGGTGGGCGCCTCTCTCTCCGGCTGGCTCTCGGAAGCGCTCTTCGGCCGAGGGATCCGTGGGGTTTCGGGCCTCATCCGCCTGGTGCTCGGCTTCGCGCTCGGGCTTCTCGGATCGCGGTTCCTGATAACCGGCGCTCTGCCGCGCTTCTTCCTGCTGCTCACCGTCACCGTGATCGACACCCGTGCCTACGAATGGATCGCCCCCGCATTCGGGATGTCCCCGGTTCAATATTCTCCGGGGGCGATGACCATCAGGGGTACCATCAACGCGGCGGTGGGTCTGGTGCTCTTCGCTTTATTCGAACGACGACAGGCGAGGCCGGCATGAAGATCTATGAAGACCTGCGCTCGGCGCAAAGTCGCCTGGACGGCCTTCAAAACGGCCTGTTGGCGCTCGTGGCGCTACTTCTGCTTCAGTTCTGGCTGCTTCAAGGCGTGAACTCGAAGCGCTACCTCGAGCTGGCCGAGAACAATCGAATCCGGACCCTCAGCATCGCGGCCCCGCGCGGGATGCTGACCGATCGCAATGGACGCATCCTGGCCGAGAACAAGCCGGCCTTCAAAATTGTGGTCACGGTGGGGCCGGGCGGGTCGAGCGAGAAGATATCGCAAGCGCTGGCGCCCCTCCTCAAGCTGGATGCCGCGGAGATTCTCCAGAAACTGAGCCGCCCGCGCGCCGCCTACCAACCCGTCACGATCAAGGCCAAGGCGACGTTCGAAGATGTAGCGGCCGTCGAGTCGCGCCGGCTCGAGATCCCGGAGGCGAGCGTCGAGGTTGTGCCGATGCGTTCCTATCCGCACGCGCGAAGCGCCTCCCATGTAGTCGGGCGGGTGGGCGAGGTGACCGACCGCCAGTTGAAGCAGCCCGCGTTCGCGGACTTCGAGCCCGGCCGCGTCGTCGGGCAGTCGGGCCTCGAGGCCCTCTACAACGAGGACCTCACCGGCGCGGATGGACTCAGACGAATGGTTGTGAACAGTCGGGGGATTGAGATCGAACTCGCGGAAGACCAGCCCGCGCGACCCGGCGGCGCGGTCGAACTCACTCTGTCGGCGGATCTGCAGACCGCGATGGAAGCGGCGTTCCGGGACCGTGCGGGAAGTGCGGTGGCTCTCGATCCCATGACCGGAGAAATTCTCGGCCTCGTGTCGTCACCCGGCTTCGATCCGAACAACTTCACCTCGGGCATCGAACGATCGGTCTGGGAGGGTCTCACCCGCGACCCCAAGACGCCGCTTCTCAACCGCGCGATCCAGGGCCAGTACGCACCGGGCAGTCTCTTCAAAGTGGTGGTGGCCGCGGCGGGTCTCGAAGAGGGACTCATCACTCCGGAATCGACGACCTTCTGCCCTGGTCAGGCTTCGATCTACGGACATGTTTTCAAGTGCAACAAGCCGGGGGGCCACGGCTACGTCTCCCTCGGTCGCGCCCTCGGTGAGTCGTGCAACGTGTACTTCTACCTGCTCGGGGCGAGACTCGAGATCGAGCGCCTCGCCGCCTACGCGCGAAAGTTCGGCCTGGGCTCGGTGAGCGCCGTCGATCTCCCCAGCGAAGCCACCGGCCTGATTCCCGACCCGGCCTGGAAGGAGCGCAACTTCAAGGCTCCCTGGTACCAGGGCGAGACGATCTCCGTGTCGATTGGACAGGGCCAGGTCCTTGCCACCCCGCTCCAGATGGCGAGGATGATGGCCGTGATCGCGAATGGCGGACGGTTGGTGCAACCTCATATCGTACGGTTGGTCTCGGGACGGCCCGTCGCCTACGCCGCACCGAAGTCGCTCGGGTTCAAGCCCTCCACCATCGCCGCGATCCGACGTGGTCTTTTCATGGCCGTGAACTCGGGTGGTTCGGCCGGACGCGCGCGAATCGCCGGCCTCGACGTGGCGGGCAAGACCGGATCGGCACAGGTGGTGTCGTCGGCGAAATTGACGAAGGGAATCGAATCGATTCAACCGCATGCCTGGTTTTCCGGTTTCGCGCCGCTCGACAATCCGCGCATGGTGATCGCTGTCCTGGTCGACAATGGCGGCAGCGGCGGAGGCGCGGCAGCCCCGGTGGCCCGCGAGATCCTCGAGAGATTTTTTGGTCTGGGCGTTCCCGCAGCGCCCCTCAAGCAGGTTTCGCCGTAGTGTTGCGACGTTTCTTCCAGGGACTCGACTACCCGCTGCTGGGGCTGACTCTTCTGGTGAGCGGCCTGGGGGTCGCCATGATCGCGAGCGCCACGCAGGGCACCCGGCTCGAGGGCCTGTGGATGGGCCAGCTGGGGGCGATCGGCATCGGCCTGGTGCTCCTCCTGATCGTGGCCGCCACCGACTACCACCGGCTGTCCGATCGAGCACCGCTTCTCCTGGGCATCACGCTCGTCGTCCTCATAGCCACCCTACTGATGGCGCCGCGAATCGCGGGAACGAAGCGGTGGCTGAGCCTCGGACCCGTTCAGTTCCAGCCCTCCGAGTTCGCGAAGATCATCGGCGCGCTGGTCATCGCGAAACTCTTCTCCGAAATGAAGAAGGACTCGCTCGGTCTTTCGGATCTGCTCGCACCCGCCTCGGTCACCGCGGTTCTCGCGCTCACCATCGCCGCCGCCCCCGACCTTGGAACCGCGGTTTCCCTGCTCCCGATGTTCTTCGTAGGCGCGTTTCTCGCAGGCCTCCGGTACAAATCGATCATCGCGCTCAGCGGTTTCCTCCTGATCTTCGGTCTCGTCTCGTGGGAATTTCTTCTTCGCGACTATCAGAAGGCTCGCATCTATTCGTTCCTCGATCCCGATCTGGACCCGCGCGGGTCGGGTTACCAGAAGAAGCAGTCTCAGATTGCCGTGGGGTCGGGAGGGCTCACCGGGAAGGGCTACGGGCTGGGTTCCCAGACCCAGCTCGGATATCTGCCCGCGCGGCAGACCGACTTCATCTTCTCGGTTCTCGCCGAGGAGTTCGGTTTCGTAGGGGTGGTGGCGACCCTCGGCCTCTATCTGGCGCTGCTCTGGCGGTGTCTCGACATCGCCCGACTGGCCCGGGACCGGCTGGGCGCCATTCTCGTCGCCTGTCTCACTGCGACACTCACGTTCCAGGTTGTTTACAATGTCGGGATGGTGGCGGGTCTTCTCCCCGTCAAGGGCC
>CAYNHK010000159.1:0-11290 GCA_964396875.1 uncultured Acidobacteriota bacterium
AAGGGCATCGTCCATCGCGATCTCAAGCCCGCGAACGTCAAGCTCACGCCGGACGGCAAGGTCAAGGTGCTCGACTTCGGCCTTGCCAAGGCCTACTCGGCCGATCCAACGGGGACCGGGTCAACGGAGATCTCTCATTCGCCGACGATGACCCGCCAGGGCACCGAGGCCGGGATGATCATGGGCACCGCGGCCTATATGAGCCCCGAGCAGGCGCGAGGCAAGGCGGTCGACAAGCGCGCCGACATCTGGGCCTTCGGCGTGGTGCTCTACGAGATGCTCACCGGCGCCCGGCTCTTCAAGGGTGAGACCGTGAGCGACACGCTGGCCGCGGTCCTGATGAAGGATCCCGACCTTTCGCCGGTGCCAGCCCACTTGCGCGCCCTGATCGGGCGTTGCCTCGAACGGGATCCGCGCAAACGTTTGCGCGATCTGGGCGACGCCTGGCTGCTGGTTGATGAGCGCGTGTCGACAAGCGTGCGCCCCGGCCCCGCGAGCCGCGCTCCCTGGATGATTGCCCTCGCGGCCACGGTCGTGACCGCGCTCACCTGGGCCGTGGTCACCACAGGAGGTCGTGTGACTCCTCCCGCCCCTGTGGTCTTCAGCGAACTGCCGCCGCCCGGAAACCGATTCGTGAACGCGCCCATCCCTTCTCCCGATGGGCGACGGCTGGCCATGATCGCCATCGATGGCGCAGGCGTCTCGCGCTTGTGGACACGGGAGGTGAGCGACGCGGCGGCCCATGCGGTCGCGGGAACCGAGGGGATCGACCGGAGCATGTTCCCGATGTGGTCACCCGATAGCCGGGAGGTCGCGTTCCTGTCTCAGGGTCACGTCAGACGCGTCGCCCTTTCAGGCGGTCTCCCTGCCGTGGTGGTGGCGGCGAGCCCGAACAGCGGGGTCTGGCTCAAGGACGGCGACCTGCTTCTCGCGATCGGCGGCAAGGGACTGATGCGGGTGCCGGCCGCGGGCGGCGCGCTGCGGGAAGCTCAGGGCTTCACGTCGGATGACTTTCGCAACCTTCAGATCGATGGCCTCGATGTCTCGCCGGACGGACGAACCCTCCTGTTCACGCAGTTCGGTGGAGAGACCGGCATCTACGTGGCGGGCCTCGATGGCGGGGAGAAACGCCTGCTCGTCCCCGCCGAACAGAACGCCGCGGTGTTCGCGGGCCCGGACCATATCGTCAGGGCCGATGCGACCGGTCTTGTGGCTCAGGGATTCGACGCGAAAGCGCGAACCCTGGTCGGGAACGCCTTCCCGGTCGCGCAGAGTGTGGGGGCGTCCGCCTTCGCGGGCAGCACGGGCGGCGCCTTGACCTTCATGATCGGCGCCGAGACACTTTCGAGAATGACGTGGTTCACGCGCGAAGGAAAGCCCGACGGCGTGCTGGGGCCCGATGCGTTGTATCAGGAGGTCGCAATCTCGCGGGACGGCAAGCTCCTGGCCTTCGCCCGAACCGACGCCAACGACGGCAACGTCGACATCTGGGTTCAGGCCCCCTCGGGCGGAGCGCCCAGACGGCTCACGTCCGACGCCGACATCGATCACCGGCCGGTTCTCTCCCACGACGGATGCTGCATCGCCTGGGAAAGTCATGCCAAGGGCCTCTTGAACCTGATGGAGCGCCCGGTGGACGGCTCTTCGCAGGCTCGCTTGATCCGCACCTGGGGCAAGGCCGGCGGTCCTTCGGACTGGTCGGCGAATGGGCGCTTCGTCCTCTACCAGTCTAATGACGGCCCCTCCGGCTCCAACCTCTGGGCGGTGCCTCGTGACGCCGGCGAGCCGACGCGGCTCACGCAACCTGGGTTCGGAGCCGACGACGGACAGTTCTCGCCGGACGGCCGCTTCCTCGCCTTTACCGGACAGGAGACCGGCGATACCGAGGTGTACATCCAGCGCTTCGACGGGTTGAAGCTTGTGGGCGGTCCGATGCGCGTTTCCGAGAGCGGCGGGAAGTCGCCGCAGTGGGGCCGTGGCGGTGCGGAGCTTTTCTTCGTGAGTGGAGGAGCCATCTTCTCGGTCCCGTTTCAGGCGACCGCGGACCAACCAGCCGGAACGCCTCGCGCGCTCTTCACAGTTCCCTCGTTCGGAGGGGCGCGGCCCGAGTTCCGCAACTTCGCGCCCATGCCGGACGGGCGGCGCTTCATCGCGCTTGTCTCCGTCGTGGATCCGACACCCCACCCGGCCACCGTCATCCTCAACTGGCGCGCGAGCCTGACGCCATGACCCTCTCTCCCGGCACCCGGCTCGGACCGTATGAAGTTCAAGCCGCGATCGGCTCGGGCGGAATGGGTGAAGTCTTCCGCGCACGGGACACGAAGCTCGACCGCGACGTTGCGATCAAGGTTCTGCCTGCCGAAGTGGCGCAGGACCGCGAACGACTCGCCCGTTTCGAACGAGAGGCGAAGCTGCTCGCTTCCCTCAATCACCCGAACATCGCGCACGTTTACGGATTCGAAGGAGCGACCCTGCCCGACGGTTCCACCGCCCACTTCCTCGCCATGGAGCTGGTGGAAGGCGAGGACCTCGCTCAGAGACTGAAGAGCGGTGCTATTCCCGTCGACGAAGCCATCGCGATCGCGAAACAGATCGCGGAGGCGCTCGAGGAGGCGCACGAGCACGGCATCATCCATCGCGACCTCAAGCCCGCCAACGTCAAGGTCACACCGGACGGCAAGGTCAAGGTGCTCGACTTCGGTCTCGCCAAAGCGCTTGAGGGAGATGCTTCGAAAAGCGGAGCCAACTCTCAGTTGTCGCACTCGCCCACGATGTCGAGGCACATGACGGAAGCGGGAATGATCATGGGCACCGCGGCGTACATGAGTCCCGAGCAGGCCCGCGGAAAGACGGTCGACAAGCGCGGCGATATCTGGTCCTTCGGGGTCGTCCTGTTCGAGATGCTCGCGGGCGAACGTGTTTTCGCGGGAGACACGGTCAGCGATGTCCTGGCCGCGGTGTTGCGTCAGGAGATCGACTGGACGCGGCTTCCCCCCGCCACGTCGCCCCGGCTCAAAGAGCTGCTGCGCCGCTGCCTGGAGAAGGACGTGAAGCAACGCCTCCAGGCCATCGGCGAAGCGCGCATCGCGCTTGCGCAAGCGGACCTTCGAAACGACGCCTCCGCGATAGTCCCCTCCTCCGCGTCAACGACTGCACAACGCAACGGGCTACGCGCCGCGTGGACCATCGCCGCGGTCGTGCTGATCGGGTGGATCGCGACCGCCGCCATGATGAGCCGAAGCACCTCGGGGCGCCCGGGCGATCTGCGAACCTCACTCGCTCTGCCGGATGGGGTGGGGATCCCCACCGCAACGTACAACGGCAATCAGTCTCTGGCGACACTGACCCTGGCGCCCAGGGGCGATCAGGTGGCCTTCGTCGGTCAGCAGGACGGAGGCGGAGCGCTGTACCTCCGCAGGTTCGACACCTTCGATGCCGTTCGCCTCACCAGAACCGAAGGCGCCACCGGGCCGTTCTTCTCGCCGGATGGCGCCAGGATCGGCTTCTTCGCGCGCGGACGCCTGTGGCGCCTGGACCTCCCTGGAGGCGTTCCAGTCGAACTGGCCGCGGTCACCTCGACAAGCTGCCTCGGCGGAAGTTGGGGCGACGACGGCCAGATCGTCTACGCGCCGAACTATGCGGAGCCGCTGTGGACGATCTCCGCGGAGGGTGGAACGCCTCGCCCGCTCACGAAACTCGATCGAGCGGCGGGGGAATTGAGCCATCGCTGGCCGTCCCTCCTCCCCGGCAACGCGTCGGTGCTTTTCGCGATCAAGTTCAAGACTAACGAGACACTGGACGAGGCTCGGATCGCGGTTGCCGACGTGAAGACGGGCACGCATCGTGTTCTCCTGGAGGGCGGCTCGATGCCGCGCTACGTCGATGGCGGGCGTCTCGTGTTCGCGCGCGCGGGAAAGCTCTACGCCGTCGGCTTCGATCTCGCCTCGCTCTCCATCAGGGGAGCGCCGGTGCCGGTGCTCGACGGCGTCGCCACCATGCCGAACAACGGCGCGGCCTGGTACGACGTCACCCCGGGGGGGACTCTGGTGTACGCCACGGGCGGAAAAATCACCCAGGCCGGCCGTTACTCATGGGAGGGACCTCTTCGCGCCACCGAAGTCCTCGACCGACTCGACCCCAACCTTTTCGGCCCGGTTCGGCTGTCCCACGATGCCCGGCGAGCCACCATGCAGGTCCCCGCGGCGAACGACCGCCTGTGGCTGATCGACCTCGAACGAGTGAACGCAACGCGGATCAGCGCCAAGGACGGGAATGACTCCAGCGGTGTGCTGTCGCCCGACGGCCGCTTCGTGTTGTTCTCCTCCGACTGGGAGGGCGGCGACTATCGCCTGTATCGCATGCCTGTAAACGGCAGCGCGCCGCCTACAGCGCTGATCGAGGGCAGAGGACAGGTCCACTCGATTTCATATGTGGCCCGCATGCTGGGCTTCAGTCTGACCTCGAAAGACGAAGGCTCTGATGCCTGGGTCGCCGCCATCGCGGACGACGGTGCGCTCGTGGGAAAGCCCATCCTCGTCGCGGGGGGAGCGGGCGACCAGGACTCTCCAACCGTGTCCCGGGACGGCGAGCTCGTGGCCTACCAGTCCTTCGAATCGGGGCGTCCGGAGATCTACGTCGCACGGCTGAGCGATCCCGGCACCCGGCGACGCCTGACCAACGACGGGGGCTTCCATCCCTTGTGGGGCCGCGACGGCAAGCGCCTCTTCTACGTCAGCGACAATCAGGTGGTCTCCGCGGCCTTGCGATCCGCCTCCGACCTGCGCTTCGATGCGCCGGTTGTCGTGTCCAGAACGGATGTTCCCGGCCGGATCGACACTTTCGACGTGGCCCTCGACGGAACGTCGGTCCTCGTAGGACGGCTGGCCGACCCGCTGATGCTCCGCCGCGACATCCGCTTGTGGCCGGGCTGGGGAAAGAGCCTGCCTCCCCCTTGAAATGACCCTAACTGTGTCGAAGAACTCAGGGCGAAGCTGGGTCACTCCGCGCGGGTTCTGAGCGTCCGCGCCTCGACGGAAAACGCCTGGCTTGTCAAGGAGGGGAAACGGATTGACTCCCGACTTCGTCGCGATGTTGTCCGCGTTGTCCGCCGAGGGCGTTGAATTCTTAGGACGAGGCATGGGCCGAAACAGCCACTAGACTGCGCCATCCATGTCTTTGACGTTGGGATCGCGTCTCGGGCCTTACGAGATCTCTGCCCCGATCGGGGCCGGAGGCATGGGCGAGGTGTTCCGCGCGCGCGACACGAAGCTCAATCGAGATGTCGCCATCAAGGTCCTGCCCGCTGCGTTCGCCGATGACCCGGAGCGTATCGCGCGCTTCAATCGTGAGGCGCAGACCCTCGCGTCGTTGAATCACCCGAGCATCGCCACGATTCACGGGATCGAAGAGGTGCCCCCCGTCAGCGGCTCATCTGGCCCGGGCTCCCGTGCGCTCGTGATGGAACTGGTCGAAGGCGAGGATCTCTCCGCTCACATCGCGCGCGGGCCCATGCCGATCGCGGAGGCGTTGCCCATCGCGCGACAGATCGCGGAGGCCTTGGAAGCCGCGCACGAACACGGCATCGTGCACCGTGACCTCAAGCCCGCCAACATCAAGATCCGCTCCGACGGCACGGTCAAAGTCCTCGACTTCGGCCTTGCGAAGGCGATGGACCCAGCCGGCACATCCTCGTCGCATCCCAATGCCCGCGCTGAGCACGGTCGAAGCGTCTCTCATTCGCCGACCCTGACCCATCAAGCCACATCGGCCGGGATGATTGTCGGCACCGCCGCCTACATGTCGCCGGAACAAGCGAAGGGGAAGGCGGTCGATAAGCGCACCGACATTTGGGCTTTCGGTGTCGTCCTGTATGAGATGTTGACGGGCACGCGCCTGTTCGCCGCCGAAGATGTCTCCGAGACACTCGCGGCCGTGCTGACCCGCGATGTGAAGGTCGACTCGCTGCCAGGGAACGCGCCGCCACGACTCAAACAGCTCGTGCGCGAGTGTCTCGTTCGCGATTCGAAGCAGCGCCTGCGCGACATCGGGGACGCGCGCCGGCTGCTGGAGCAGATCATCGTCGGCGCACCCGACGACCGCGTGGCTCCGGCAGGAAGCGAACGAAGGTCTCGGTCCCGCCTGGTGACAGCACTCCCCTGGCTCGTCTCGATGATCGCGGTTCTGGCCGCGGTCTCTTCCCGCTGGTCCGGGAGCGCGGACCCGAAGACCCGGCCCCGCGTGCCGACGCATGTCGAGGTGGCCTTCCCCGCCGACCTCGAGCCCGTCTCGTCGCTCGAACAGAGCTTCATCCTCTCTCCGGACGGACGCTTCGTGGGCATCACCGCGTTCAAGAAGGGCGCGCGGCGGTTGCACGTGCGGAAGCTCTCCAGCACCGAGACGGTCGAGGTCGGGGAATCGGACGGCGTCAATCTCGCCGCGTTCTCTCCCGACAGCCAGAGCGTGGCGTTCGTCACCAACAGCGGGGTCTTGTCGCGAACGTCTCTGGCCGACCAGCAGCGGGTGCGCCTGGCCGAAGGGGTCGACCTGACCGGCGGACTCAGCTGGGGCCCCAAAGACATCTCCTTCGCGCGCGGCGCCGCCCTTTGGATTCAGCCGGTGGAGGCTGGCGCCGCGCGCCAGCTTACGCAGCTCGACACCGGGCGCGGCGAGGTCGCTCACTCCAGCCCGCAGTTCCTCCCGGGCGGTGATGTCCTGCTGTTTTCCAGCCTGACCGGAAGCCCGGAAGCCCAGCGTATCGAGGCGGTCTCGGTGCGCGACGGCAAGCGCACGGTCGTCCTGGAGGGCGCGGCGACGCCCATCTGGTCGCCCACGGGCCACCTGCTGTTTGCGCGTGCCGGAGGCCTCTTCGCCGTCCCCTTCGATCCGATCGGTATCAAGGTCACGGGCACGGCCACGGCGGTCATACCCAAAGGACAGATCGCGACGACGGTCATGGGTGGCCTGGCCGTGCGGCTTTCGCAGACGGGCGACCTCATCTACATTCCGATCGCCTACCGGGCGGCGCGCGTCGTTTCCGTCTCTCGAGACGGTGCGGCGGCCGTCCTGCCTTTCCCAAGGGAGCGCCTCATGAATCCGCGCGTTTCTCCTTCGGGTCGGATCGTGAGCGTTGAAGTGCAGTCGATGCGTGTCGACGCCTACGACCTCGACCGGCAGACGGTGTCCCGGCTGACTCCGGAGGCGCCGGGAACAACCTTCAGTCTCTGGACCCGGGACGGGCGCGTCCTCGCCTACAAGCGATTCACCGTTCCCTATTGGGCCGCCTCGGACGGAAGCGGGCGCGCCGGGGCCATCCCGAATGGCGTCTCGAACGATTTCACCTCAGGGGCCGGACCCGACCCCGACACCATTCTCTCCACCCGTGTTTCGCCGAAGACATCGGCGGACATCGTGCTGCTCTCGATCTCCGGGAAGTTCGAACCGAAGCCGCTGATCGCGGGGCCCGCTTACGAGGGGGGCGCGCAACTCTCGAAGGACGGCCGCTGGCTTCTCTACGTGTCATCGGAATCCGGGCGGCTCGAAACGCAGGTGCGTCGCTACCCCGCACTCGACCGCAGCTGGCGCATTTCTTCCGGCCTCGGAGTTCAGCCGAGATGGCGACCCGACGGTCGCGAGATCTACTTCCGCGACGGGGAGCACCTGGTCGCAGTCGCCTTTGACGGATCGGGCGAGGAACCCGTGATCGGCAAACCGACGCCGCTGTTCAAGGATGAATACGATCTCGGGCAGGGCGTCACGATCGCGGCCTACGACGTGATGCCCGACGGACGGTTCATCATGCTGAGCCGCGACGCCAAGGGCGAAGGCCTCCGGCTGATCCTCAACTGGACCGAGGAGCTCAAAGAGATCATCGCGCGCGGAGGAGTGCAGTGAGTGAGGCGTTGGTGAGCGGCCGGCGCATTGGACCCTATGAAATCGTCAGCGCCATCGGCGCGGGCGGAATGGGCGAGGTGTTCCGCGCGCGCGACACGAAGCTCAATCGCGATGTCGCGATCAAGGTCCTGCCCGCGGCCTTCGCGGATGATCCCGAACGACTGGCGCGGTTCACGCGGGAGGCGCAGACGCTCGCGTCACTGAATCATCCCAACATCGCGGCCATATATGGGATCGAGGAGGTTGCTTCGGCGGCCTCATCAGTCGACCGCCAGGCTTTGACGCAGGGGGTCGGGAGCGGCGCCTCTCGCGCCCTCGTGATGGAGTTGGTCGAGGGCGAGGATCTCTCCTCCCTCATCTCACGCGGACCCATTCCGATCGCCGAGGCCCTGCCCATCGCGCGGCAGATCGCGGAAGCCCTCGAAGCCGCGCATGAGCAGGGCATCGTCCATCGCGACCTCAAGCCCGCCAACATCAAGATCCGCTCCGACGGAGCGGTCAAAGTCCTCGACTTCGGACTGGCCAAAGCCATGGATCCCGCGGGCGCCTCCTCGTCGAACCCGAATGTGAGCCACTCCCCGACACTCACGCATCAGGGCACGATGGCGGGGATGATCATCGGCACCGCCGCCTACATGTCGCCGGAGCAGGCCAAGGGAAAGGCCGTCGACAAGCGAAGCGACATCTGGGCTCTTGGTGTCGTGCTCTACGAAATGCTGACCGGCAAGCGCGCCTTCAAGGGCGAGGATGTTTCGGAGACGCTGGCGGCGGTGTTGATGACCCGGCTGCCGATGGACGCGCTCCCGGCCGCCACTCCTCCCCGGCTGAAGCGGCTCATCGAACGCTGCCTCGAGCGCGACCTCAAGATGCGACTGCGCGACATCGGCGAGGCCCGCTTGAAGATCGCCAGAATCGAAGCCGGGGAGCCCGATAGCGGAGCAGCCTCTCCGGCTATCGCTGCCGCGGCCGTCGCGCCGGTCTCGCGCCGGGCGTTCCCGTGGGCGGTCGGGGGCATTGTCGGGATGGCGCTCGGCGCGTTGGTGTTTGGGCTCGGACCAGGGCGCTCCTGGTTCGGACCAAGGGCTTCGGACCTTACGACCTTCGCGTCGACCCTCCTGCTCCCGCCAGACGTACGGGTGTTGCCGGGCGGGGTCAGCCCGGCCCGATCGGGAGGGCTCGCCGTTTCGCGAGACGGGACGCAGGTCGCCTTCGCGGGTCTCACGGGGGGTCGCCTCCAGATCTTCGCGCGCGCCATCGATTCCCCGGTGGCGCGGCCCGTCGCGGGCACCGAGGGAGGCACCTACCCCGTGTGGTCGCCGGACGGACGCCGAATCGCGTTCTTCCACGCGGGCAAGCTGAAGCAGGTGCCGTCCGAGGGGGGTAGCGCCCAGGACATAGCGGACATGCCGAATCCCCGAAGTGCGGCAAGCTGGGGTCCCGACGACACGTTGCTGTTCCACTCCGGTTACCGCGGGCCCTTGTCGCGGGTCGCGGCCACCGGAGGCCCCGTGACCGAAGTGCTTCCGGCGATGGCCAACAATCTCAGCTGGTTCTCGCCCGCGTGGCTCCCCGATGGACGCCGGTTCCTGGTGATCCGTTTCGCCTACTCGGAAGAGTTCGCGGATCGCGCCGGGATCTACGCGGGCTCCATCGACTCGAAAGACCTGACCCTGATCGTACCGGGACGGGTGGCCGAGGTGGCGTTCGGGAACGACGAGATCTTCTTTCGCAAGGGGGCGGAGTTGATCGCGCAGCCGTTCGACCCCACTACGTTGAAGCTGTCCGGCAAACCCCGGGTGCTCTCCACCCACGCGTCGATGATCGCGGCGGGCGGACCCACCCTCGTGTACTTCGATCCCCCGGGCGGCCTGTCCCAGGGCAACCAGGTGGCCTGGTTCTCCCGATCGGGGGCCCTCCTGTCGAACACCGGTACGCCGGCCTCGTTTCGTGATCCGCGCATTTCCCCCGACGGGCGCTCGCTCGCCGTCGCGCGCGCGGACGAGAACGGCCTGTTCTCCATCTGGAAATACGACATCGCGCGCAACATCGACTCGCGAATCAGCGGCCCGACGCTCGTAGCTCCGATCTGGAGTCGCGACGGTCGCTCCATCCTCGTGGCCTCGCTGGGCCTGTTCCGCCTCGATGCCGGCGCCTTCGGCCCGCCTCATCCGGTCAGGGCGTCGAAAGAGTTCGCCACTCTGATGGAGCTCAGTCCGGACGGACGAGAAGCCCTCGTGACTTCGTCCGACCTGGGCAAACAAACGATCAACGCGGTCCCGCTCGACGGCAGCGCGGATCCGCGGCCGATCTCGGCCGAGACCTTCGAGGTGACGCCCCGCGTCGCGTTCTCACCCGACGGAAAGTGGATCGCGGTTAGCGCGGTCGAGGGGAGCACTCAGCGGCTGAACGTCCGCCCGTATCCCGGACCCGGCGACCGGATCCCGGTCACCGCCATGCCGGCGCGCTTCCCACGCTGGCGGGGAGACGGCCGTGAACTGTTCTTCCTTTCGCAGGTCGACGGGCAGACCGCGATGATGACGTCCCCCGTGACCTGGGAGGGCGGCGTTCCCGATTTCGGGGCGACTCAGATGCTCTTCAAAGTCCCGAGACTCTTTGCTGTCAACTTCGCGTTCGACGTGACGAAGGATGGCCAGCGTTTCGTAGCCGTGATCGCCGGGGATCCCGATCCCTCGCCGCTCACCCTGGTGGTTCGCGCGGCCGTCCGATAGGTCGAGGCAGGCAGACGCCCCAGGCGCCGCCCGGGAAGCGAGCCTCGCCTCCCGGTTACGCACGAAACCCCGGTTGAAATCCTCTAAGCTGCGCAGATCCATGACAGTCTCTCCCGGCGCGCGGCTGGGGTCCTACGAAATCACCGATACCCTTGGTGCGGGCGGCATGGGCGAAGTGTTCCGCGCGCGCGACACGAAGCTCAATCGCGATGTCGCGATCAAGGTGTTGCCCGCGGCGTTCGCCGATGATCCCGAGAGGCTCGCCCGCTTCACCCGCGAGGCTCAGACCCTCGCGTCTCTGAACCATCCCAACATCGCGGCCATATATGGGATTGAGTCGCTTCACGGGGTTGCTTCGGCGGGTTCCTCAGACGACCGCCTCGCAATGACGACGGGGGTGTCGGCGCATTCGGCCGGTGCGTCGATTGCGCTGGTGATGGAGTTGGTCGAGGGCGAGGATCTTTCCTCTCTCATCTCGCGTGGACCAATCCCGGTCGCGGAGGTCCTGCCCATCGCGCGACAGATCGCGGAAGCCCTCGAAGCCGCTCACGAACAGGGCATCGTTCATCGCGACCTAAAGCCCGCGAACATCAAGGTCCGCACGGACGGAACGGTCAAGGTCCTCGACTTCGGTCTCGCCAAGGCCATGGACCCGGCGGGCGCGTCTTCAT
>CAYNHK010000160.1:0-11262 GCA_964396875.1 uncultured Acidobacteriota bacterium
CGACATTCGACCCGCCCGACCTCCGTGACCGCCGGAGAAACGACATACGAGTACGGTTGTAAGAACGGTGAATACACTAGCAATCCCGCGTGTCGCGCGTCAAGTTGTCAAGGCCTGAGATTTTTAGACGGGCCGGGAGACAGCCGCACGGAGACCACAGTGGTCTCCGACTGGACGCCCGCGCCCCTGAGCCGAAGCCGCCGTTCCCCCCGCTCGAGCGAAAAGTCGATTCTCGAGACGGGCTCGCCCGCCCGAATCGTCGCGGTGGCGAAAGGAGCACCGGGGACGTCTCCCACCAGCAGAACCCGGGCCAGGTTCAAGGCACCATCGGTCGCCCGGCTCCTCGATTCCACCTCGAGTGTCCATGAGCCGCTCGGGAGCGAAAAGCGTGGTGAGTGGACCTCGCTTCCGGGTCCCAGGTTCCAGGAGGCCTCGCCGAGAGGCACGGGCAGGACGAAGGCGGACCGCAGATCGACACCCCCAAAAGACCTTCGCGCGTTGTTCCAGGACTCGAGCACCCGAAGCGGCGCCGTGAAGGGGTCGAGCAACGGCTTTGTCCCGGCAATGCCGCCGATGACGGCCGGCACGATCAGGGCGGGAAGGTTGAGACGAGGACGGAACATGACCACGAGGAGCACGATGCCCCACGCCGCGGCCAGCAGGATTGCGCCCTCGCCGAGCACGAAACCCGGAAAGAAGCGGTCGACATCGAGTGTCGGGGCCAGGAGACGAAGCAGACCGCTGTCGCCGTCGGCTCGATTGTGGAGCGCGCGCGGCGCCAGGCACGCGAGCAGTACCAGACCGGAGCCGTAGCCCAGACCTGCGCCGAGCACCGCGCGTATTCCCGCGGTGGGAGCGCTTGCCTGCCACAGCGCTCCGCTGAGAATCAGGAGCGCGGGGGTAGCGCCGATGAGGAATCGCGCGGGGGCCGACGCTCCACCCCACCACATGCTGAAGGAGCCCCCTACTCCAAGAAGCACTGCGCAACAGGCGACAAGCGTCGCGCCCACCCGTCGATTCTGTTTCCACAAACCCCATGCTCCGGCGAGGCCGATCAGGAGGACGGGAGAAAAGAGGAGAAGGCCGAACTGACGATCAAGGAGGAGGGCGGAGGCGCCCCACGGAATCCGAAGGACCGAAACGTCCGATGAAAAACCGGGGCCGTAGGCGGCCGAGAGAGAAGCGCTTCCAAAGAGCGAGTGAAAGTGAAAGAGCAGGGCGCCGGTGGAGAGGAGGAGCGGGGTCCACACGCCGGCCGCGCGGGGAACAGAGAAAGGGCCGCGGAACGTGATGGCGACCGCGAGCACAAGGCCGAGCGGCAGGAAGCGGGGATGAAGCCAGGGCAGCGCGGCGATCGTGGCCGAGGCCACGACGAGGAGCCAGCGGCTGGGGAGGATCAGGCAGGCGAGTGTGGCGGCCACGGGAAGCGTCGCGGTGGAATCGGGGAAAAGCGAGTTGGCGTAGACGGGCAAGGGACTCGCGAAGGTCGCGATCGCGAAGACGACGTTCGCGGTGGCGGCGTCGAAGAGCGACCTCGCGGAAAAAAACAGCAGACCTACCACCACCGCCATGACGAACGAAACCACGGCCCGCGCACCCGCGAAGCCGCCCGCTGCGTATCCCGGTGCAATGAGGGTGGAAAGGCCCGGTGTGTGGATGGCGTAGAGCTTTCCGGCCGGAGATCTCGGTGCGGTGTGGGGTTCGAGATCGGCGCTCGTGAACTTCGAGAAGGCACGCTCATCGAACTGGTTCTTGAGATCGACGTCGCCGTCCTTGATCAGGCTCTCGGTGATCAGGAGATAGTGCGGCTCGTCGCCCTGTGGCCCCGCGGGTCCCGGCAGATAGCGGCCGACGAGGAGAAAGAAGCCGAATGCGATCGACACGGCAACTACGGGATGCCGCGGGCCGAAGGTCGGGAGAAGACCGCGGAGCGAGAGACCGGCGATGATCGCGAACACCAGGATCATCGTGAAGCCGGAGAAAAAAAGCGCGGGTGCGAGGACACCGGTGAGCGCCGGGACAAAGGGCAGCACTCCGATCGCCATCCACAGGAACGGGCGCACGTTCACGAAACCGCCTGCGAACCACACCAGAGCGGCCGCCAAAACGGCTCCAACGATGCGTGCGCCAGAAGGCCCTTCCGTGACGCCGTGCCACCATCCCCCGGCCTGGGGTGCGAGGTGAGCCTCGAAGCCGCCCGCGACCAGGCCCAAAGCGGTGAGCAGAGCGGCGAGAAGTCGTGCACGGGGCCCGGTCACAAGGGCCGAGCCTAATCGTCCTTCGCGGTTGCGGGGCAGACGTCGCGGAAAGGGCACGGGCGACAGGCGCCGTGAGAGGGAGTCGCCTCGAACTGACCGCGCGAGATGCGATCCGCCACATCCGCGATCGCCTTCTCGGTGGCGAGAACCAGGGCCTCGGTGGGAGCGAAGCCGCCGACGAGGTCGGATTCCAGGAAACGCAACTCGACGCGCGTCGGCAGTTTTCCCGTGATCCGGAAATGCGCGAGGGCGTAGATCGCGAGCTGCAGGCTCTCCTCCGCGCGTTTTTGAGCCTTGGCTTCCGTGCTCACATCGCCGGTCTTGAAGTCGAGGATCGTCACGCCCTCGTCGGTCGCGACCACCAGATCGTACCGGCCCATCACGCGGGTGCGGCCGATCGGGAAGGAGAACTCTTCTTCGACCCCGGTCGGCCGAAGCGGGTGGCGGCTCTCCCACTCGAAGAAGCGCTCCAGGGTTCGCTCGCCTTCCTTGAGCCGCAGTTCCTCGTGCTCGCGCGAGAGAAATCCCTCGGAAACCCAGGCCCGCCGGAACGCCGCGACCAGTTCCTCGACCGCGAACGCCACGCCGGCCTGACGCGCCTTGAACATCTCCTGAACCGCCTGGTGAATCGCGCTGCCGTAGACCACGCGGTGGTGGGTGAGGAGCGGGATCCGGTTTCGGTGGACGAAGCGATATTTGAGCGGGCAGGTCAGGTAGTCGTCGACCTGCCGAAACGAAAGACGCAGAGGAGGCGCCATCGCGAGGGCCAGGCTTTCGGGCTCGGCCGAGGCGTCCGGTGCGCCAGGATTCTCGGGAATCGGGGCTGAGGCGGCGATGGTCTCGAGCGGCGACGACTTCGCCACCCTCGTCTTCGGGGAGGGCAGATCGAGAGCTTCGACCACGAAACGCGAGACCTTCCGCGTGGTCCCGGAGCCATAGTCGTCCGCTGACGTGAGGACGAGGTCGTCTTTGGCACGAGTCATCGAAACGTAGAAGAGACGGCGCTCCTCCATCAGGTGCGCGTCGCCGGGCGAGATATCGCTCTTGAGCAACTCGGTGGGAAGAGGCAGGGGGTCGCTCCGCCGCCGGAGTGGGAACTTCTGATCGACGCAGCTCGCCACGAACACGACCTTGAACTCGAGACCCTTGGCTTTATGGACGGTCATGATGTTGACCGCGTCGCCTTCTTGAACCTCGATCGCCGCCGGGTCTTCGCCCGCATCGCGCAGCAGGTCGAAACGCGCCACAAACGCGGGAATGTTGTCGTTCTCGGCTACCACCGAGAAACCCCGGACGATTTCGAAGAAGCGCGCGATGTTCGCGACCTTGCGTTCGTCCTTGGACGACGACACCGCGGCCACCCGCGCCAGATACCCCGACTCCTTCAGGAACTCGTAGAGCGCCTCGCCCGTGCGTTTGTGCGCCATGCTGGAGACGCCGCGTTCGATGTCGGCCACGAACTTCTTAGCCGCCTCGCGCGATGCGCCTCCGATCGATGCGAGGTCGGCATTTCCTTCGAGTTCGCGCAGGACCTCGAGCAGGGGCCGGGTCTTCTTCGAGGCGTATCGCGACATCCGCGAAAGATCGACGGGATCGAACGCGTAGATCTCCGAGAAGGCGAGGGCCCAAGCCGAAACCGAATCATCGGGGGCAGCCACGAGTCTCAGGAAGGCGATGAGACTGCGCACCTCGGGCCGCTCGAACAGACCAGCCCCTCCGGAGAAGCGATGCGGGAGACCACGCATGTTGAGAGCGCGCAGAAACGGGTCGGCGTCGGCGTTGTTGCGGACCAGGATCGCGATCTCGCTCAGAGGGACACCGTCGCCTTGAAAGCCCTCGATCGCCTTCGCCACCGCGTCGGCCTCGGCCGAGACGGTGGGAAAGCGCCATTGCGCGACGTTCTTTCCCGCCCCCCGCTCCGCGATGAGTCTCTTGTCGAGACCGGTCATGGCCTCGAGGCGGTGGGGATTGTTGTACGTGATGAGCCGGTACGCGGTGTCGAGGATTTCCTGGGTCGACCGGTAGTTCTGGCGGAGGACCACGCGCGTGGCGCTCGGGTAGAGGGACAGGAAGTGGATGAGATTGGCGGGCGCCGCTCCCCGCCAGCGGTAGATCGCCTGATCGTCGTCGCCCACGACCGTGATGTTCGGTGCGCCTTCGCCCGCGATCAGGCGGATCAGCTCGAGCTGGGCGTGATTGGTGTCCTGGAACTCGTCGACCAGGATGTAGCGGAAGCGCTTTCGAAGGGCGATGGCAACGTCGGGACGCTGGCGCAGGAGCCTCAGTGTCAGGTGGATCTGATCGCCGAAATCCACGAGAGCCGCCGCGGCCAGCGCCTCCTGCTGGGCCCGAAAGAACTCCCCGGCCTCGATCAGATCGAGGGCCTGTTCGCGTGCGGCCAGCGCTTCGTCGCCACTCGGACCTTCTGCCTCGCGTAGTTGCGCCTCCCCGAACTGCCGGATCTCGTCCGGCGAGACATCTTCGTCTTTGGCGCGCGACGTGAACTCGACCAGGGTGGAGAGATGTCGGCCGGGATCGCCCAGCGGACGGAAACGCTCGAGTGGCAGAGAGAAGAGACGTTCTCTCAGAAAGACGATTTCATCGGCCCGCGACAGGACTCTGAAATCGGCGGGCAGGGACGCGGCGAAACAGTTTTCTCGCAGGATCCGGTCGCCGAAGGCATGGAACGTCGCGATGAAGCTCTCCGTGTAGCCATAAGGCACGAGCTGGTCCACGCGTTCCGACATCTCTCTCGCCGCCTTCTCGGTGAACGTGAGGGCCAGGATCTCTTCGGGCCGGGCCTGCCGGGTGGTGATGAGGTGCGCGATCCGCCGCGTGAGCACCGTGGTTTTTCCAGTGCCCGCGCCCGCGACGATGAGCAGCGGTCCATCGCCGTGCAGCACCGCTCCGCGCTGGGCCTCGTTGAGGCCGTCGAGGATGATCTCCTCGCGGGTTCGCTCCTGGGTTTCGATCGCTGCCACCATTGCGAGACTAGCCGCAGGCGGGTCCGGATCGGGACCTCTCTGAGTTGGGGGGCCGCAAAGTGCTCAGCCCCCCAAACCCCCGCGCTCCGGCCGAAGTGACAAACGAGCGGTAGCGACTTTGCTCTGGAGTGGGTCCGCGAAGCGGAGCCACTCAGGAATTCGGCCTGCGCTAGCCAGCTATTTCAACTCGGACAGCAGGACGCAGATTTCATCCATGGCGTCGAGCGCTTCTTTCGAGGGCCGGGTGTGGTGGTTCACGATGATCGAGAAGACCAGGCGCCGCCCGGGGACCGAATCCACGTAACCGCCGAGCGCGTTGACGTGACGCAGCGATCCGGTCTTGGCGAAGACCCGGCCCTGGGCCTTGGAACCCACCATCCGCCGCCGCAACGTCCCATCGACGCCCGCGATGGGAAGCGACTCCCGGAAGGCCTTCGCGTGAGGATGGCGCGCCATTGCGACCAACAGATCCACGACCGCGCGCGCCGTGACGAGGTCGGACCGCGAAAGGCCCGAGCCGTCGAACATGTCGACGGTCTCGGCGCGAACGCCGAGGCCCTTGAGAAAATCCGCGCGTGCGCGCAGGCTCGCCTCCACCGATGCGTCCTTGTAAGCGGCGAGGCCGAGTCGCCGCAGGAGAGTCTCCGCATGGAGATTCTGGCTCTCCTTGTTGACCACGCGGATCTGCTCGGCCACGGCCGGCCCGCGCAGCGAGGCGAGGGGGCGGAGCGATGCGGGCAGAGCTTCCCGGGAGGCTACCCAGCCGTCGCGTACGCTCACGCCATGCCGCGAGAGGGCTTCTCCGAGCAGAGTCGTCGCGAAAAGCGTGGGCTCGGGCACCGCGACTGAGCCTGTCCACGCCGTCCCCAGGCGAGGCACGCTCCCCTCGAGGACCACCACGCGCGAGCCGAGCTGCCGGGTCAGCGTGACCTTCGCCTTTTCTCCCTCGGCCGAGGTCAGGGTTCGATTCTCGACACGTAGAAACTCAGTCGGCGGCCTCATCACCAGCCGGGTGGCGTCGCCCTCGCGTTCACCCGGTTCGAGCCGCAGCCTGGCCGCGTTGTCGAAAGCACTGAGGGCCGAAACCTCCGCTCCGTAGGACCACACCAGATCGTCGGCGGTCCAACTGTCGGGAATGGTCTCTTCCGAGAAGAGACCGTCGTAGCCGACGAGACGTCCCTCGATCCGCGTGATGCCGGCGTCCTTGAGGTCTGAGGCGAGCTGGTCGAAGGGGTCTTTCGCGGCGCGCCACTCAAAGCGGTCCGACAGATTCGGATCACCGCGGCCGATGAAGTAGACGTCGCCGAGAACCCGACCCATACCGTCGAGACGACCGGCGGTCTCCACCGTGGTCGGGGCGGCCACACCCGCGGGACCTTCCGCGTCCAGGATCGCCGCGGTGGTGAAGAGCTTCATGGTCGAGGCGGGCTTCACGTTCGTCGTTGCGTTCTTCTCGAAGAGCACCCGTCCCGTATCGAGGTCGCGGATGTCGATAGCAACGATCGCGGGCGCGAACACGTCGCGCTTCAGAATCGACTCGATTGCGCGGGCGAGCGCGTCCGGGCCCTTCGCCTCGACCGGCCGGGCAACGAGCCACGCTCCCACGCACACGAGAAGGGCCGAGACGCCGGCCCGGGTCATTTTCGTCAAGTTCATTCGACCTCGCCGCGGATTATCGCTTCCGCGCTCGCAGTAAGCGATTCGGCTGCGTCGGGACCCTCAGGGATGGCGAGAGGTTCGTGAATTCTCACGTGAACCACGCCGGGCACGAGCCGCCCCGCCTTCATCACCGCGCGCAGGCCGATGAGACTGACCGGAACCACGGGGGCCTGGGCCTCGACCGCGAGTTTGAAACTGCCGCGTTTGAAAGCGCCCATCGGAGAGTCTCCGCTCCGCGTTCCCTCCGGAAACAGCGCCACCGACACGCCGCTGTGGATTCTGCGTGCGGCGCGCGCAAGGCTTCGCTTGGCGCTGAAGGCGCGGGAACGGTCGATGGGAATGTTGCGGGCGGCGAGGAGGAACTGGCCCATGAGCGGCACCCAGGCGAGGGAACTCTTGTACACGATCCGGAACGAGCGCGGCAGGGCCACGAAGAGAATCGGAATGTCGATGGCGCTCACGTGGTTGGATACGAACACCACCGGGCCTTCGGGGAGTTTCGAGAGCGCTTCGGTGGTCACGCGAACCCCGGCGGCCGCGAGGATCGTCCTCGCCCAGAGCCGAGACACTCGAAAGCCGATCTCGCCGTCGCGACGGAAGGGCCAGGCGAGTATGCCGATCGGCGCCAGGACCGCCGTTGCCAGACCGGCGGTGAGAATCGCGAAAGCGAGCCGGATCAACCTTGGCCCGGCTCGCTCAAGACGCTACTCTCCCCGGTTCGTGGTGCCGTTCGCGACGAGCGGCAGAGCCTCGGCGGTTTGCCGCGATGCGAGGGGGACTTCGTCGGTATCGCGAAGGCTCGCGTTCGCCACGGGCATCTCCGCGGTGATCTTCGAGTCGGTTCGGCGCAGCACCGGCCTCATGTCCTTGCGGGAAAGCTCTTCCGCGGGCGCGTCGGGCCACCTTACGAAGATCATCTTGCCGGCCGCGGTCTGCAGGACCGTGGTCACGTTCACATCAATGGTGCGGCCGAGCGCCCTCCGCCCGCCCTCGACGACGACCATGGTGCCATCATCGAGGTAGCCCACACCCTGCCCGTGTTCCTTGCCTTCCTTGCTGACAAAGATCCGCATCGGCTCTCCGGGCAGGACCAGCGGGCGCAGGCAGTTGGCGAGATCGTTGATGTTGAGGATCTTCACGCCACGAAGCTGGGCGACTTTGTTGAGGTTGAAGTCGTTCGTGACGATCTTGCCGTCGGTGCGCAGCGCCAGTTCGATCAGCTTGAGGTCCACCTCTTTCACGTCCGCGAAATCGGTGTCGACGATCTGGATGGGCGTCACCGGGTTCTTCTGGATGCGCTGGAGCATGTCGAGGCCGCGGCGTCCGCGGTTGCGCTTCAACGGGTCGGAGGAATCCGCGACCTGCTGAAGCTCGACGAGGACGAACTGGGGGATGACGAGCGGCCCTTCCATGAAGCCGGCTTCCACGATCTCCGCGATTCGGCCGTCGATGATGACCGACGTGTCGAGAATCTTCGGGGCGGTCGACGCCACGGGAACATCGGCGTTCGCCTCCCAGTCGATGCGCAGGTGCCGCAGCGAAAATCCCTCTGACCGTCTGACCCCGGTCGCGAAACCGATCCATCCGAGGCCCACGCCGAGCCCGACCCGTACGGCGGTTTCGAGAGGCGTTGTTCCCGGAGCGAGGACCAACCCCGCAAGCGCGGCGAGAACCAATCCCACGAGAAGGCCGAAGCTGCCGGAAAGGACTCTCCTCGGCGCGCTCCTGCCCGCGAGCATTTCCAGGAGGAGGATGGCGCCCCCGGAGACCGCGCCCCCAAGGGCTCCGCCGAGGGGATCAGGAGCCATCAGGGCCCCGAGAAGGGTGAGGGTGAGAAGGACGAGGAACCGGCCAAAACCTGCCAGCATGTATGTAAGACCTAGAATAAGGACGGTTCGGGGAATCCGAACTGTGCAGAATGCGCGGAGTCTAAGAGAAAAATCCCGAGAAGCGTGGAGATCCGAAACGTGCCCAAAGTTTCCGCTCGAGGTCTGGCCCTGCCACCTTCGCCCATTCGCAAGCTCGCGCCTTACGCGGACGCGGCCAAGGCGAGAGGTGTCAGGGTCTTGCACCTCAACATCGGCCAGCCCGACCTCGAGACCCCGAAGGTCATGCGGGACCGGCTGAAGTCGATCGACCCGGTCATCGCCTACTCGCCTTCGGCGGGCACGCCCCAGTACCTCGCGGCCTTGTGTCGCTACTACGCGACCGTCGGCCTCGACGTGGCGCCGAGCCAACTGGTCGCCACGACCGGCGGAAGCGAGGCGGTGTTCTTCGCCTTCCTGTGCCTGGCCGAGGCGGGCGATGAGGTGATCGTCGCCGAACCTTTCTATACGAACTACAGCTCCTTCGCGGCCATGACCGGCGTGAAACTGGTTCCGGTTCAGTCCCGTGGCGAGGAGGGATTCCATCTCCCCGGCCGCGAGGCCTTCGAGGCCGCGCTCAGTCCACGCACGCGTTTTGTTCTCGTCTGCAACCCGAACAATCCCACCGGGACCGTCTACTCACGGGAAGAGATCGAGCGCGTCGCCGGGTTCTGTCGGGATCACGACCTGTTCCTGGTGTCGGACGAGGTGTACCGCGAGTTCGTCTACGACGGCCTCATCGCCACTTCCGCTCTCAGCCTTGCCGGTTTCGAGGACCGGGTGGTTGTGGTCGACTCGTTGTCAAAGCGGTTCAGCGCTTGCGGTATCCGCCTCGGCTGCTTCGTCTCCCGTAATGCCGAAGTGATAGCCGCCGTGATCCGGGCCGCGCAGGGACGCCTTTCGCCTCCCGGCCTCGCCCAGGTCCTCGCCCTTGGCATGGCGGAGATCGAGGCCGACTACTACGCGGGTGTGCGGGCCGAATACCAGAAACGGCGCGACGTGATCTTCGAAGAGCTGCAGAAGATCCCCGATGTCTTCCTTCGCAAGCCCGAGGGCGCTTTCTACGTCGTGGCCCGTCTGCCGGTTGCGGACAGCGACGACTTCGCCCGCTTCCTGCTCGAGAAGTTCTCTTTCGAAGGGGCCACGGTGATGGTGGCCCCGGCCGAAGGTTTCTACGCGACGCCCGGCCTCGGGTCGAACGAGGTGCGCATGGCGTACGTCCTCAACTGCGACGACCTGCGCAAGGCCATCCGCGTGCTTGGCGAGGGCCTCAAGGCCTACGCCAGCCGGGGGGTCCTCCTCACCGCCTGAAAGCGACCCGTTCGACCTTGTAGCCGCGTTCGGCCAGAAGCGCAGGGAGGCCCAAGCGGCCGATCATGTGAAGGCTGCCGACCGCGGCGAACACCCGCTTTCCTGATGTGTGGACGTCGTCGATCCCTTTCGCAAGTCCCGGATTCCTCTCGTCGAGCAGGCGCCGCATCATCCGCCGGTCTTCGTCGGTCTCCACGCACTCGCACCACTTCTCGTAGTTTTCGAGTTCGCCGAGCTGCCCGTTGGCCCACATCGAGGCCATGCGGCCGACCAGCGGCCCCGCGTCGCCCTGCTCGAGATCATCCAGAGCCCGTTCGACCGCCGTCTCGATTTCGCGTGCGGTACCGCCGAGGAGCAAATCGAGCTGCAACTCCGGGGTTTCGAGAGAAGTGACGGGCTTGCCAAGACCCCGGGCCATTCCCGCGTAGATCCCATCGATCGCGAAGGCCGGATCGAGGCCCTCCCGGCGTCCCGCCATCATGGTCAGCGTGGTCGCCACCATGAGCGGCGACGTGGTGGTGAGGATCTCGTCAGGGAGGCAGGCCGCTTTGAGCTGGGTCTGCAGCCGGCGTGTGAGCGGGGCGGGAAGCGTCTGCCCCGCCTTCAAGGCCATGCCATCTCGAAGCCGCTGTCCGAGTTCGGGGTCGAGAATGTCGAGTTCGAGCGCCACCACATCGCTCGCTCGCACCGCCTCCATCACCTGCGGGCCCGGGAACAGCCATTCCTGGCGGCCCACATGGATCGTTCCGTGGAGATAGGAAGTTCGATCCCCCTTGGTGATCCTCCAGAGAAAGCCGCGGTCGCGCGCGGCCTTCAAACCTTCCTGGATCTGCGCCGGCGAGGGCGGTTGCGGCGCAGGCGGGCAGGTCGAGGGTGTTTCGGCGGTCTCCGCGAACGCCGCGGACAGCACGACGAGCAGAGCCGAGAGGAGAAGTTTCACGCCCGTGAGCCTACGCGACGGACCGGGAGAGCGAGAACCACAAGGAAATGGCGGGGTGGACGGGACTTGACGCCGAGCGAAGCGAGGTGCGGCAATGCCAGCTTGGCTCGAAGAGCCGAGGTGGAGCAGTTGCCAACCCAAAAAGGGGGCAAGGTACTCCATCCGGACAGACGCTCGCCAGGGGCGAGCGAATGGCGGGGTGGACGGGACTTGAACCCGCGGCCTCCGGCGTGACAGGCCGGCGT
>CAYNHK010000161.1:0-11254 GCA_964396875.1 uncultured Acidobacteriota bacterium
TCAAGACGGAGAAGGGCGACGTTTTCGTCAAGAAGCAATGTATGCACTGCTGGCAGCCCGCATGCACCGCGGCCTGCCTCACCAACGCCATGTTCAAGACCCGCGAAGGTCCGGTCATCTGGCGCGCCTCCAAGTGCATGGGATGCCGCTATTGCATGGTGTCGTGCCCTTACGACATGCCGAAGTTCGAGTACAACGAGTGGAATCCCGACATCCAGAAGTGCACCATGTGTTACGGAAGAATCCAGGCGGGGCAGAAACCCGCGTGTGTCGAGGCCTGCCCTGCGGATGCGCTGATGTTCGGGAAGAAGCGTGACCTCATGGAGATAGCGCGGGTCCGCATCTATAACCATCCCTCGAAGTACGTGCGCCACATCTATGGCGAGCACGAGGTGGGAGGCACCGGCTGGCTCTACCTCTCCGCGGTTCCGTTCGATCAACTTGGCTTCCGCACGGATCTTGGGAGCACGCCCTACCCCGAGTACACGAAGGAGTTCCTCTACTCCGTTCCGATCCTCGACTTCGGTCTGCCCACGATGCTCGTGGGCCTGAAGCTGCTCACCGATCAGGCGAGGCGGCACGCGAACGAGCATGAGGACGGCGATGGAGAGGGCGAGGCGTGACATGACCGCCACCACCACTCCTGCCCCGGTGACTTCGTCGGCCCTCGACAGCCCCCGCAACTTCATTCGCTTCCTGCTGAGAGAACTGCGGCCTCGCCCCCCGTTCATAACCACGTTCAACGTCCTCTCCATCCCGATCGTCCTGGTGGGGCTTGTCATTCTCGCCATCCGCTTCACCCAGGGCCTGGGGTCGATCACCAACCTCAACCAGGAGTTTCCGTGGGGGTTCTGGATCGGCTTCGACGTGGTCAGCGGCGTGGCACTTGCGGGCGGCGCGTACGTCGTCACCTTCGTCGTTTACGTGCTGAAAGTTGAGCGCTACCACCCGATTGTGCGGGTGACCGTCCTGAATGGTTTCCTCGCCTATGTCTTCTACGCGGGTGGCCTGGTGCTCGACCTTGGCAAGCCGTGGAACATCATCAATCCCATCATCGGAAACTCATTCGGCTTCAACTCAGTCCTCTTCCTGGTGGCCTGGCACTTCGTCCTCTACATGGTGGCCGAGTTCATCGAGTTCTCTCCCGCCATCGCCGAGTGGATGGGGGCGCGCAAGCTCCGCATCTTCCTCCAGTCGATCACGATCGGGACGGTGATCGCCGGCTTCACCATCTCGACTCTGCACCAGGCCGGCCTTGGCGCCCTCTTCCTCATGGCGAAGGGCAAGATCCATCCGCTCTGGTACACGGAGTTCATGCCCGTCCTCTTCTTCGTCTCGAGCATCTTCGCCGGCCTCTCGATGGTCATCGTCGAAGGAACGCTCAGCCATCGCGTCCTCAAAGACCACATGGACGCCGAACACGGCGCTTTCGACAAACTGATCTTCGGCCTCGCGCGGGGCGCGGCCCTGTCGATGTTCGCTTACTATTTCTTCAAGGCCCTCATCTTCATCCACGAGCACCACTGGGACCTGATGGGCGACTTCTGGGGGAACTGGTACCTGCTCGAGATCCTCGGCCTCACCCTCGTGCCCTGCGTCATGTTCGCGTACGGCATCCGTCATCGCTCGCTTGGGGTGGTGCGCGCGGCCGCGATCCTCGCCCTGATCGGTGTGGTCCTGAACCGGCTCAACATCTCCATGATCGCCTTCAACTGGTTCGTTCCGAACCACTACTACCCGTCCTGGCAGGAGCTTTGGATCACCGCGATGATCATCACCTGCGAGATCTGGGTCTTCCGCTTCGTGGTCACGCGCATGCCCGTCCTGCGCAAGGCCCCGGAGTTCGACTAGGGAGCCGCGATGGAGTCCTACCACTACGTCAACATCTTCGAAACCAAGGGACTCGAGAACCTCCTCGTCCTGAGCTTCCTGGTGATGCTCGTCTTTCTGATCAAGTACATCGGCGGCCCCGCGAAGAAACGCTGAAGGAGAATTCCTGACATGACCTCGAAGATCAGCCACAAGCTCATCGTCGGGGTCGCGGCCGTGGCGATCGTGATCATCGGCGTCTTCGCGTGGGTGATCCTCGACTCCCAGCAGCGGCTGCTTCTCGCCGACCTGGAGCGCGGCGCCAATCAGCTCTCCGCCACCATCAAGAGCAGCACGCGCGACGACATGATGTTGAACCGGCCCGAGGACGTGCACCGGATCATCAGCACCATCGGGGCGCAGGAGGGCATCGGGAAGGTGCGCATCTTCAACAAGGAAGGCCGCATCATCCTCTCCACCGACGAGAGCGAGAAGGGGCGGATGGTCGACAAGAAGACCGAGGCCTGCTACATGTGCCACACCGCCGATCAGCCTCTCGAGAGACTGGCGGTCTCGCAGCGGGTGCGGATTTTCGGAAACGGCGATGGCCCGAAGACGTTCGGCATCATCGACCCGATCTACAACGAGCCGGGCTGCTGGCAGAGTTCGTGTCACGCGCACTCCGAAACCCAGAAGGTGCTCGGCGTGCTCGACATCACGATGTCGATGGCCGATGTGGAGCGGGCGGAGCGGGACGCGCGGGCGCGGCTCGTGACTTTCGCTCTGATCGCGATCGCGGCCACGAGCCTGATGATCTACTGGCTGGTTGGGCGCATCGTGCTCCAGCCGGTACGGAAGCTCGCCGCGGTGACGCGAAAGGTGGCGGATGGGGATCTCTCCCAGAAGGTCGAGGTGGGAACGCGGGACGAGATCGGAAAGCTCGGGGAGTCTTTCAACGAGATGATGCGGAACCTGGCGGACGCCCAGCGTCAACTCCTGCAGGCCAACAAGCTCGCCTCGGTGGGGAGGCTCGCCGCCGGGGTCGCTCACGAGATCAACAATCCGCTGACCGGTGTTTTGACCTACTCGAGTTTCCTGCTCAAGCGCGCGGAGAAGGACTCGGAGATGAAGGACGATCTCGAAGTGATCGTGCGCGAGACGAAGCGCTGCCGGGAGATCGTGAAGGGCCTCCTCGATTTCTCGCGGCAGTCGGTCTCCGAGAAGCGCCCGACCTCGGTCAACGACATCGTCCACGACGCGTGCCGCATCGTGAAGAACCCCCTCTCGATGCAGAAAGCCGCCATCGTCTTGGACCTCGGTGAGAACCTGCCCCAGGTTCACGCGGACGCGGGCCGGATGCAGCAGGTGCTGGTGAATCTGCTCGTGAACGCGGGCGACGCCATGGCGGAAACGGGGGGAACGATCACCGTGACGACCTACCTCGCCGAAGAGGGCGTCCGCATTCGTGTGGCCGACACCGGCTGCGGCATCGATCCCGCCGATCAGGACAAGATCTTCGAGCCCTTCTTCTCAACCAAGGGCACGCGCGGCAACGGACTTGGTCTTGCCATCGTGTGGGGCATCGTCGAGGAACATGGTGGTCGACTGACCGTCGACAGCGAAGTGGGGAAGGGGGCGACCTTCACCATTCTTCTTCCCCTGGGTCGGCCATGACCGCTCCTTTGCGGGTCCTGGTCGTTGACGACGAGCAGGTGATCCTCGACTCCGCGAAGAAGATCCTCGCGCCCGAGGGCGTGAGCGTCCTGACCGCGCTGGACGCGGAAACGGCGCTGAAGGTCCTGACCGCCGAGTCGCCGGATATCCTCATCACCGACCTCGTGCTGCCCGGCGCTTCCGGCATGATGCTCCTCGAGAGTGCCCTGGCGCACGACCCCGACCTCATCGTCATCCTGACCACGGGCTACTCAACGGTCGAGAACGCGGTGGCCGCCTTGAAGCACGGCGCTTTCGAGTTCCTCCCCAAGCCGTTCACCTGCGAGGAACTCGTGGCCAGCGTGGGCCGGGCGCGACAGGCGATCGAGTCGCGCCCCTCTCACGCCTGATCCAAAGCGGTCGCGAAGTCCTCTACACTTCGGGGAACCCCACGCGGTCGTACCCCTCACAGGAGCGAAATCGATGACGACCCTTTGCACCGCGCTGCGCGTTTGCGCGGCCACATCCCTTCTTGCGCTGGTTCCTCAAACCACCCTTGCCCAGTGGCCGCAGTTTCGTGGACCGAACGGCTCCGGTATCGACAAGGCCACCGGCTACCCGGTGAAGTTCTCCGCGACAGAGAAGTTGCTGTGGAAAGTCCCGGTGCAAAACGCGCAGTCTTCGCCCGTAGTGGTGGGAGAGCGCGTCTACCTCACCACCAGCGACGCGGAGCGTCTGACCACGATCGGTCTCGAGGCAAAGACGGGACGCGAAGTCTGGCGTCGTGAGATCAAGCGAACCCGGAAGGCCGACGTCTATCACGCCAACGACCCCGCAGCACCCTCGCCCGCGGCGGATGAGAACGGTGTGGTTGTCTTCTTCGAAGACTATGGTCTCGCCGCTTACACGCCCGACGGCAAGGACCGCTGGACCCTGCCCCTTGGGCCCTTCAAGAACTTCTACGGGATGGCGGCCTCTCCGATCCTCGTCTCGGGCCTCGTTGTCCTCGTATGCGATCAGCAGACCGACTCATTCATGATCGCCCTCGACGCGAAGACGGGCGAAAAGAAATGGCGGACGGAGCGTCCCACCGCCAGCATCGGTTGGGGCACGCCCATGGTTTTCCGCCCCGGCGGTTCGGCTCCGGCCGAGCTGATTGTGCTCGGCTCCACGCGGCTTGACTCCTATTCCCTGGACAAGGGCGAGCCCCTTTGGTGGATGCCTCTGGCCTCCGAGGGCGGAATCGGCACTGTGGTTGCTGAAGGCGACACCATCTTCGCCTCCACCAAGGGCAGCGCCGAGCCCATGCTGGGGACCTTCGAGTCCATGCTCGGACCCCATGACAAGGACAAGAACAACGAGCTGTCGCGCAAGGAATTCGCCACCATCGAAGGCTGGGCCGAGCACTTCGGGTGGCTCGACACGGACAAGAACGACTCCGTCACGATGGAGGAATGGAACGTGGCGCGCAACATGAGTGTTGGAGAGTTCGGCACGTTCGCGGTGCGTCCGGGCAAGGCGAGAGGGAGGCTGGATGAGAAGGCAGTCCTGTGGCGGTTCAAGCGCAACCTTCCCTACATTCCGACGCCTCTCCTCTATGAAGGCGCGCTTTACCTCGTGAAAGACGGCGGCATCATCACGTCAATCGATCCTTTGACGGGGACGATGGTGAAACAGGGGAGGGCGCCTGAAGCCCTGGGGCAGTACTTCGCATCTCCGGTGGCCGCTGAGCAGAAGGTGTATCTCGCGGGCGTCGACGGCAACGTGACTGTCCTCAAGGCCGGGGCCTCGTGGGAGGTCCTTGGAGTGAACAAGCTCGGCGAAGCCATTCGGGCGACGCCCGCCCTCAGCGGCGGGCGCATCTACGTCCGCACGGAGAAGTCGCTCTTCTGCTTCGGATCGGCGCCCGCGAAGAAAGCCGCGAACTGAAAGTTTGACAGCGTCGACGCTCGGGCATAGGGTCCTCGCCTCTTTGCTGGAGGACTCCTTTGATGCATCGCTCTTCTCTTCTCGCCCTGATCTTCGCGGGGCTAGCGTTTTCAGCCGCCCCTTCCTCGGCGCAGGCTCCGGATAAGGCTGAAGCCGGCTCGAAAGAGGCGATCGCCGCCGCGACCACCGAGGCGCGCTTCGTGACGCCCTGGGTTTCGTACGTGCCCGATGTGCCCGGGATCCCCTCTCCCACGAAACATCTCGGTCACATCGTCGGCGCGCCGGGCGAACTCACGAACACCACGAAGATATACGCGTACTACCGCGCCCTCGCCGCAGCCACACGGCGTGTTCGCGTCGAAGTGATCGGAACCTCCGAGGAAGGCCGGGAGATTCTTCTGATCGCGGTGGGCGACGAGAAGAGCCTCGACGAGTCGGACGCCCATCGCAAGGCGATGGCGAGTCTCGCCGATCCACGCCGGACCAACGAGGCAGCAGCGCAACAGATCATGTCGACAGTGAAGCCGATGTACCTCCTCCACGGCGGTCTCCACTCCACCGAGACGGGCTCGCCCGAGATGTTGATGGAGCTGACGCATCGGCTCGCGGTCTCCGAGCAGCCTTACGTGAAGGAGATCCGCGACAAGATCATCGTCCTTATCAATCCCGTGGCCGAGCCCGATGGCCGCGACCGCATGGTCGACTGGTTCTACCGTCACCTCAAGGGCAAAACCGACTACGACAATCTGCCTCCGCTCTCGCCGCCTTATTGGGGCAAGTACGTCCGTCACGACAACAACCGCGACGGGATTCAGCGGAAACTCGCGTTGACCCGCGCGACCCAGGATGCCTCGATGCGCTGGCTGCCGCTGGTGGTTCACGACCTTCATGAGTCCGTGCCCCTTCTCTCCATCTGGACGGGCACTGGGCCATACAACCCGAACCTCGATCCCAGCGTTTTCAGCGAATGGCACACCATCGCGTTCCAGGAAGTCGCGACGCTGACGGCGCTTGGGTTGCCGGGTGTCTGGACCTACGGCTTCGGCGAAGGCTTCGCGCAGGTCTATCAGGACTCGGTGGCGATCAACCACAACGGGATCAGCCGCGGCTACGAGACGTTCGGGAACGCGACCGCAGAAACCGTCCTTCGCGTGATCGATCCGGAGCGCAACCGCTACACCGGCCGCGCGGTTACCGAGCAGGACTGGTATCGCATGGTTCCTCCGCCGAAAAAGCTGATGTGGTCGATGCGCAACAACACGAACTACATGCAGACGGGTGTCCTCGCCGCTCTTCAGTACGCGGCCCGCAATCGTTCCGAGATGCTCCAGAACTTCTGGAGGCGAGGCGTGAACGCGGTGAAGAAGGGCGAGAACGAGAAGCCGTACGCTGTCTTGATTCCCGAGAAGCAGGATGACCGGCGGCGGCTCGCGCGTCTCGTGAATCTGCTGCGTGAGCACGCGATCGAAGTGCAGCGCGCCACCGAAGCGTTCAAGGTGAAGGAGGGCGAGTATCCGGCGGGAACGTTCATCGTGCGGATGGACCAGCCCTATCGCGGCTTCGCACTCGACCTGCTTCTGCCGCAGAAGTATCCGATCGACAAGGCGCCCTTCGATGCGTACGACGATGTCGCCTGGGCGCTTCCCGTTGCGCTCGGCATCGACAGCAAGCCGATCGAGGATCCGGCGGTTCGGAGCGTCAAGATGGCTCCGGTGACGGCCCTCGTCGAGTACAAGGGCGCGGTGGCTGCCGATGCCGCCGTCTATCTGCTCCGCGATTCCGGTCAGGAAGCGTTCCTCGCTGCCCGCGTTCGTCTCGCCGGTTTCAAGGTGGAGGCTGCCGAGAAGGCGTTCTCAGCTGGCGGCAAGGATTACCCCGCGGGTTCTTGGATCGTGTCGGGTGCTGCCGGCCTGCGCGCGGCGGTCGAGAAGGTGGCGGCGGAACTCTCGCTCGATTTCGAAACGGCGGCGATAGCACCCGACGTGAAGCGCCACCTCGTCGACTTCCCGAGGCTCGCCGTGCTCCAGGCCTGGAACGACACGCAGTCGCCGGGCTGGGTGCGGATGATCTTCGACGAGCAGAAGGTCCCCTACACGCTCATCATGGATGAGGACGTGCGCAAGGGCGGTCTTCGCGATCGCTTCGACGTGATTGTCTATCCGGACACGGGCCGCGGCCTCAAGGATGTTGCGACGGGCATCGATCCGAAGTTCGGTCCTCTTGCCTACACGAAGACGCCGCAGTTCACGACTCACGGCGGCCCTTCATCGACCGCCGACATGACCGGCGGCTTTGGCTGGCCCGGCATCCAGAACCTCGGCGATTTTGTGAACCGCGGCGGAGTGCTCGTCACTCTCGGAGGCGCCTCCGATATTCCGGTCGACGCCGGCATCGTGCGCGATGTCCGACGGGCGAACGTCCGGAACCTCGCGAATCCCGGAAGCGAACTGCGCGTCCGCTTCCGCCGCATGGATCATCCGCTCGCCTACGGCTACTCGGAGACGACATCGGTCTTTCGCGCCGGCGAGACGCCGCACGATGTCCGCCCCGTTGACGCCGGCCGCGTTGTGCTTCAGTGGGGGACGAAGCTTCCGAAGGACGATGACGACGCGTCGGCCGCGGACGAGAGCAAAGCCGAGAAGCCGAAGGATCCGCCGCTGGTCGTAAGCGGCGGCATCAAGGGCGGCGACGACCTCGTCGGCAAGCCCGCGTTACTCGACATCGAAGTCGGGAAGGGGAGGGTCATCGCCTTCGGCTTCGATCCGATTCATCGCTACCAGACGGAGTCGGATTTCCGAATGGTCTGGAACGCCATCCTCAACTGGAACGATCTGCCGCCGACTCCGCCCACGCCCGTCACCCCGCCCGCCCGGTAGACGAGCGCAGCGCCGTACTCGTACCTCGTGACGCGTACTCGTCCGTAGAACCCCCGCTCGTCCACGATCACGTCCACGTTTGCGTTGCCGCGTAACGATGGATCGTTGACGGTGCCTCGTTCGCTCGTTCGTTCACGTTGGGTCACCCGCACCCTTCCCGTCATTGCGAGGAAGCTCATCTAGCGAGGGCGACGAAGCAATCTCGAACCCTGCGGCACACCGTCCCGAGCGTCGACGCGCACCTCGACGCGTTTGTCACGCCGCATGCAGCGTCCGCAGCGGTGGGGCTAAGGAGGTTGCGACTTTCTCAAGTGCGGCCCCTCCTGGTGAGGGCCGCACTTCGCGACCCCGGAAAGGTCTCCATCCATTATGCCCACCGCTGCTCCCGTGACATGCGTCGCGCCAACCGCTTCTCTTCATCGGTTCGACGCGTACCGACTCGCTCTCGCCTTCCGCGCTCACGCCGTTCGCTGGCTTCCGCTCAAGCGCACTGAGCTTTCCGATCAACTCGACCGTGCCAGCCTCAGCATCGCGCTCAATATCGCCGAAGGCGCGGGCCGCAGCACCCCACGGGATCAGGCCCGCCACTACGCGATCGCGCGAGGCAGCGCGTTCGAATGTCTCGCGAGTCTGGACCTCCTCGAGCTCGAGTCCGCACCGCCCAACAGCCGCGATGCCCGCGTGACGCTCCTCCGCCTTACCGCGGTCCTCTCGGCTCTGGTTCGCCGATGAGCGATGGCCGCCATCTCAGCGATTGCCCCGACTCGGCTATTGTCTGCCCACAGGAGGCGGGGCAGTCGTCCCAACACGGATCCGATGAAGAAGTCTGGCCGCTCGCGAAAGAAACGGACACTCTTCGTTCAGCATCTGGAACGGGTGTCACCAGGACTACTGGAGCGATATCCCGAGGTCATTCGGCGCGTCATCCGCGGGCGCCATGGCGTTTACGCCCTCTACCGCCGCGACTCCCTCTACTACGTGGGACTGGCCAGCAATCTGATGGGGCGCCTCAAGAACCACCTTGCCGACCGTCACAAGAAAGCCTGGGATCGATTCAGCGTCTATTTGACCCTGCAGAGCGATCACATGAAGGAGCTGGAATCCTTCCTGATCCGGATTCTCCAGCCGAAGGGCAACAAGACCGGTGGTCGCTTCGCGACGTCCCAGGACCTGAAGAGGTCCGTCTACCGTCAGGTCGCCGACTACGACGCGGACCAACGCGCGGCGCTCCTCGGTGGCGCTGCGGCCCAGCGTCGTGTGCGTAACCGAACCCGCCGGGAGAGGGGAGGAGCGGCCTTGGTCAACGCCTTTGGCGCGTCCAAGCCGCTACGGGCAACATCGAAGGGCAGAACGTTCGGAGCAACGCTTCGGACTAACGGGACGATTCGGTACGCAGGTCGCATCTACCCGTCACCGACCGCAGCCGCCAGTGCTGCGGTTGGTCGCATCTGCAACGGCTGGACCTTTTGGCGGTACCGGAACGACCGTAAACAGTGGGTACCGCTCAGCCGCCTGAAGCGCTAGTCGACGCCCCTCGATGCCCTACATCAACCCTGAGCAGAGCGCCCGTCAGCAGATCGACGCGCAGCTTCTCGCCTCCGGCTGGCTGGTGCAGGACTACAAGCAGTTCAACCCCCTCGCCGGCCCGGGTATAGCCGTCCGCGAAGCCCCACTCAAGTCCGGCACCTGCGACTACCTCTTGCTCGTCGACCGCAAGGCCGTGGGCGTGGTCGAAGCCAAGAAGCAGGGGACTCTTCTCTCGGGCGTCGCCGAGCAGTCCGGCCACTACGCGAAGAACCTGCCTGACTTCATGCCAGCGGCAATCCCAGGCGCTCTCCCTTTCCGATATGAGGCCACGGGAGTCGAGACCCAGTTCCTCGACGCTCGCGATCCGTTGCCAAGATCGCGCCGAGTCTTCTCCTTCCATCGCCCCGAGACACTCGCCGCGTGGATCGCCGAACCGGAGACGCTCCGCGCCCGACTCGCGGCTCTGCGCACCGCTCATCCTCTCCCGACCCAGGGTCTCCGCGACTGCCAGATTGAGGGCATCACCAACCTCGAAGCGTCGCTCGCCGCGAACAAACCCCGCGCTCTTATCCAAATGGCCACGGGAGCGGGCAAGACCTACACCGCATGCAGCTTCACCTATCGCCTCATCAAACACGCCGGAGCCAAGCGGGTTCTCTTCCTCGTGGACCGCGCCAACCTAGGCAAACAGGCCACGGGTGAGTTCCACCAGTTCGTGGCGCCCGACACCGGTCGCAAGTTCACCGAGGTCTACAACGTCCAGCACCTCAGGTCGAACCAGCTCGACGACGTCTGCCGCGTCACCGTCTGCACCATCCAGCGCCTCTACGCCATGCTCCGCGGCGAGGAACTGGAGGAGGACATCGACGAGAAGTCCGGCTTCGAGCTGAGTGCCGCCGACAATCGCCCGAAGGAAGTCGCCTACAACCCGAGTGTCCCTATCGAGACCTTCGACTTCATCGTCACCGACGAGTGCCACCGCTCCATCTACGGCCTCTGGCGTCAGGTCCTCGAATACTTCGACGCTTCCCTCATCGGCCTCACTGCGACACCGTCGAAGCAGACCATCGGCTTCTTCGACCAGAACCTGGTGATGGAGTACAACCACGAACGCGCGGTGGCCGATCAGGTGAACGTCGGCTACGACGTCTACCGGATCAAGACTCAGGTCACCGAAGCCGGCGGCAAGGTCGAGAAGGGCTACTACGTCGACAAGCGAAGCAAGGAGTCGCGCAAGGTCCGCTGGGAGCGCCTCGATGAAGACCTCACCTACCAAGCCAAGGATCTCGACCGCTCCGTGGTGGTGAAGTCCCAGATCCGCACCGTCATCGAGGCCTACAAGGAAGCCCTCGCCACCGATCTCTTCCCCGGCCGCGCCATGGTCCCGAAGACGCTGGTCTTCTGCAAGGATGAGTCGCACGCGGAGGACACGGTGCACATCGTCCGCGACGGGCGCGACG
>CAYNHK010000162.1:0-11246 GCA_964396875.1 uncultured Acidobacteriota bacterium
CTCTTTGTGACCGCGTACTCCTGAGCCTTTCCACCGCCCTGGGTAACCTGCACGGACTTCTTGTGCATGTCCGCGTTGACAAGGTGGACACTGTTCCCCTCAAAGACCATAAGGCCGGTTAGAACGATCGTTACTGCATCCATTGCATCTCCTTTTTTCAGCTAGACGACGATACGGTAGAGCATCCAGGTCAATCCGGACCTCTCCCTGTGTGCTTCGATTTGAGCTTGTCGCAGGGCTGCCGCCGGGGTCCCTCCCGCGAGGAGATGGCGGTGAAACGCCTCAAGCAGGCGGCGCGCCTCGGCGTCGTCGACGTCGCCGGTGCTAACCAGAACCTGAGCCTCGCTGGATTGCTGAATCGAGCGCAAGACTCCAAGGCTCGCGCTCCCGAACCGGGTTCGTTGGCTCCCCGTATTGCAGGCCGAGAGCACAATCAACTGCGCGCGGGAGAGCGCCTCCCAACCCGGATCGCCCGCCCGCCAAGTTCCTGGGTCCGCACCTTCCGCGGAGAGAAGCAGAAAAGACGATGCGGGATCGCGGTGATTGCCGACCGCATGAGTCGCGAAATGGATCACGTTCGCGCGCGGAGCGAGCCGTCGCACTGCACGCCTCGTCGCTTCCGGTCCTCGAAGCAGGCTCTTCTTCGAATAGAGGCCTGAGACCGAGCGGGCTTCGACCTCGCTCTCCGGCAAGGACGGCAGATCCGGGAACAGACTCCGATCCCATGAGGGATTTCCAACCGCGAGGATCGAATCTGGGGTCTCCCATGACGGCCTCGACCGCATGAAGTCCCTGATGGACGAAGTGAATACCATCTCGAAACGCGACGCTAGGGGCGGATGGCCGCGCACCGCCAGGCCCCCAAAAGGCACCTCCCATATCTCGCGGTCAGGCACAATCCAGAGCTTGCGGGAAGCGCCTAGGAACTTCTCAGCCGGAGCCACCAGCGCTGCATGAATTCTGCCAAGAGAGTCGGCTACCAAGGTGTGGTTTTCGATCTCAATGGATCGGGTCAGGCCCTCAACCAGGGCAC
Source organism: uncultured Acidobacteriota bacterium (assembly GCA_964396875.1). GTDB lineage: Bacteria > Acidobacteriota > Vicinamibacteria > Fen-336 > JAGNNV01 > JAGNNV01. The sequence continues at coordinate 1,034 of CAYNHK010000162.1, forward strand.
GTATGGAACGCCTTGATACGGGAAGGACTACGTAGTCGATTCTGGTTGCGGTGAGGATGGTCAGTAGGGTCCGGTTCGGCAAAGTCCAGTAGCTGAGCACCGCCTCCTCGGGTGCGATTCGGTGCGTCACTTCCCCAACCTCGTTCATCGGAGGATCGTCTGGGTGCCGCATTTGCTCAACGAGAGCAAGGGCTTCATGGTGCCGGCCAGCAAGCGCCAGCAGATCCACGAGGCCATCGGCGGCGCGTTCTGCGGCCTCAAACCCCTTGATACGCTCAAAGCTTTCCGTGATCCGCGACGTCGCCGCGAGGTGCAGGTTCAAGGCCTCGCGGAAGGCGACCTCACCCTGGTCCAACCTTCCGTCGGCGAGATGTCCCTCGCCAATCAGGGTCAGAGCCTTCATCAGGTTCACTTCGTTCGTCCTCTCACGAAGCCGGGAGATCAGAACATCAGCATCGACCGGATCGCGGAGGTAGGGCCGAGCTGCCAGTGAGGCAAGGCCTAACTGGATCTCCATGTCTGATCTGATCTGGCTGTCCTCGATCTTCGGCAGAGCGCGGCGCGCGGCGGAGAGGGTTGCTGCCACGGTAGCGCCATCGTCGATCGATCGGGCGAGTTCGATCAAGTCGAGAGCTGCGTTCACGCGCACGGTCGCGCCGACATGATCACCAACAATTTCTGTTCGCTTCCTTAGGTCCAGGGCAGCCAGCGGAAGGCCACGATCCGTGAGGAATTCGCTCAGCGTCTCGATCACCCCCAGGGTCCGAAGCGGGACATCCTCGATGCTCAGCGAAGAGGTCACAGCCGGCAGGAGACGACTTGCCTCCGCCTCACGCCCCAAGGCCCGCAAGGATTGCCACAGCTGCCCAGCAATCTGTCGCGCCGAATCCCTCTGGCCCGCCTCGGTCAAGAGGCTGAGCGCTTCACGACGATCGAGAAATGCCCGCCACTGATTGGCAGAAAGCAGCGCCTCGCACAAGCCCCGCATCCAGTATGCGCGCGCGCGGATCAAGGGGTACCTTGACTTGTTGCGGGCAATCAGGTCGCCATAGCGTGAGATCAGCCCGGCCCGGCGGCCTCCAAAGAAATCCGCCAAGGCCGACTGCAATTCGCCCAGTTCTGCGTAAGAACTCCCCTTCTTCTTGAACACGGCGGTGGAGGCGAAGATCCCCGGAGCGGCTTTGTCGACTCTCCGCTCGTCCAGCTCCTGGCTGGCTTGGGCGAACGAGATGTGTGCGGCCGCCAGTTCGACATCGCCCCGCTCGATCCCCGCGATCGCCTCTCGATCTAGCGTGTCTCGGTCTACAGACTCGGCAATCTCGTTGAGTCCGCGGGCGATTGCTAGGCTGGGCGCCAACGGGGCTCCATCGACCTTGGCTCGGGCCAGGGCTGGAATGGCCGCCCTCCGCACAATCTCCCGGGCGAGATCGGGGCGCGCCGTCGCAATTTCCTTGACCTCCTCCACGCGACCCTCAGCCCAGGCGGCGTGGATGCGGGGCCGTTGCTTTGCAGCGCGGTTGTTCTCCGCCTCCGTTCTGGTCGATCTCGCGAGTCCCTCTCGTGCCACCTGCGACCAAGGCCCGTCAGAATCCACGGCGAGATAGTCACGCCACGCCTGGCTTGCGATCCATGCAAGACCCAGCCCGTCCACCGCCTGCGCGCGATTGAAGAGTGCTTCCGGGCAATCGGGACTGGTCCTCAGGGCGCGCAGGGCTGCGTCGTACGAACGGGCAAAGTCATCGGGATTGGCCTCTCTAATTGCCCGCTCCAAGAACGCAGCCGACAAGTCCAAATAGGCCTCTGGAACTGGGTCTTGAAGCGCACGAAGCTCGGCCAGTCCGACTGCCCTTCCCGGATCACCCATGAGGAGGTGGGCGATCGCCAGATTCCCGGCGGCCATGGGCGAGGGGCGGGCATCGAATCGCGCACGAATTTGAGCGGCGACCCCGGAAACGGCGAAGGGAACGTCCGGGGGTTTGCCGGCGCTGCGCTTTGCCCGCGGAGCGGGACCAAATTCAAAGCCGCCAGCCGCTCTGCCATGGAAAAGCCGTCGGTCGCCGACGGCCTCTACAAGCCGCGCCCGGTCGCTCCGCTCGAGTGCGTCCGGGGGCAACCCGCAGGTGAGGTGGCAGAGGGTAGCAAGGGCTATACCGGCGAGCCTCCGGACACGAGACGGGAGGAGACTCGGGCGGGTCACCGGGAGCGCTGCCGTCCTTTCATCGGGGAAAAGATGATGGCTCGGAGAGCGCGAGGAGCTGCTCGCGGGCGGCTTCGTTCCAGGAGTCGGTTTCGGCTGCCGCTCGAGCGAAGACACCTCGCGCCTCCTCAAATCGGCCTGCGAGCTTCAGGGCAAGCCCCAGATTGAATCGGGCCTCGGGAAGGCGTGGGTCGATGCGCAGGGCCAGCTCCGCGTAGCGGAGCGCGTCGGCCTTGTCGCGTTCATGCGCGGTTGAGTCCGAGCCCTGGGCAGACCGAATGATCAGGGCCGCGGCAAGATTGGAAGGCCATTGGGCGGAGCCTGGGTCGTCCTGCACTAGGAGGGTGTACGCCGTCACGGCCTCGTCGACGTCGCCGGTCAGCAAAGCGGCGGCCGCTCGGCTCGACCTCCCCGCGATGGTGGGCGTGGGGTCGGCGATGAGTTGGCCGGCGGCGGCGCGTACGCCCCATGTATCGGAGTTCGACTTGGCGTCAATAGAGCGCTTGGTGCTGATCGAAGGTCCGTACCGGAATCCGCCGGTGAGGCGCGGTTCGAAGAACCTCCGCTCCCCAACCGCGTCCACCAAAGGCCTCACCGCATCTTCGTAAGAATCGACGCGTGTCGCCTGCCTCCACAACGCCAGGGCGCCAGCCGCCACCACGAGTGTCGCAGCAATCGGCATGAAATATCGAGCAAAGGACGAAGCCTTCGGCCGCCGTGGATCCGCCGCTGGCGCTTCGACCGCCGCCGGCGCAGCAGGCGTGGCCGCGTCCTGCCCAAACGTCGCCTGAACAACCTCGCCGCCACCCGGGGTCTCGCGCTTGGTCCCCGCCGGGGGTGTTTCCTCGGTTCCCACGTCCGACCACACAAGCGCCGTCTCCCGCACCACGAAGTAACAATCCTCGCAGCGGGAAATGTGGTCCTCGATCCGGCCGCGCTCGGTCGGATCCAGTTTGCCGTCGAGGTAGGCAGAGAGCATCTGAGGGTCCGGACAGGCCCCGGCGATCAGTTCCCGGGTCACGCCTGTGCCTCTGAAGGAGACGGACGCGTCTCGCCGTTTTCTGCCTCGACCGAGGCCAGGGAGAGGTGACATTGGCCGCGCTCGATCATCCGCTCCAGGTCCGGCCAGCCTAAACCACGCTCTTCCAGCGACTTCCGGAATGAAGCCAACATCTCTTCGATGCGCCGATACAGACGCTTTTGATCGAGGTGCAGCGTCCTTGCGATGTCGGCCACGGAGAGGTCATCCTCGAAGCGCATCCGGAGGACGATCCGGTCCTGGGGCTCGAGTCCTTCCATCACCTCGCTGATCAGCGTCTGCGTGCGATCACCGGTCCGCGCGCCGTCGATGTGAGCGTCGGGGCTCGCGAGGTCGCCCGCGGGAACGGTGGCCAGATCCTCGCCGCCTTCCGACAGGGCCCGGCGGCTCGTCCTTGGCGGGAGGTGATGGGCAAGTTCGGTGATCGCTTCGCGGCTCTCTTCGCAGGCGAAGTTCGTGCGGAGGGTCTCGAGCGCCTCTTCGAGACTGAGTCCATCGCGATACAAAAGCATCTCGAGGCGGAGCGCCAGGGGCCCGCGACGCTGCGCTTCGGCGGAAGGCCGCCATTTTCCCCAGAGCTTCCGTCGATAGTCGAGAAAGAGCCGTTGGATAACCGTGGTGAGATACGTGCGGAGCGAACTGCGTCCCTGGAATGAACCGAGGACTGAATAGCCGCTCTGGATGATCGCGAGATTCACCTCGCTCAGGAAGTCGTCCGTTTCACTCGGGCTGAGGCGTTGCCGGCGGGCGATGAATCGCGCGACTCGTTCGATATCCGGAAGCGACGAAACGAAAAGACTCTCGAGCGCGGCGCGTGTGTTCGGCGCGTCGGCGACAGTCTTCTCCATGCGGTTCGAGAGTTCCTTCCCGGGGCGGATCTTGAAGCGGCGGAACGGCGGCTACGAGGTTGCGCGATTGTATAGCCGGTTTGCGCCCCTGATGGCTGCCGGCGTTCGCCGGGGTTGCGCGACCAACATTTTGAATACGGGAGGGCGCCGCCTGCCCGGCGCGCCTTACTTCCGCAACATCCCATGGCGCAGGATGTCCGCGATCTCCTTGAGCACGTCGTCGGAGTTCTTGCCGAAGTGGTTCTTCACACCGAACACGATCTCCACCGCGTAGTAGTGCAGGAGGAACCGGCTCGCGAGCATGATCGCGGAAACCGGTGACACGCCGGGGCGAAGCTTCTGCTTGATCGCCGCCTGGCCGGGGTGCGAGGCCATGAAGGCCTCGAAACGATGCGCCATCTCGGAGTAGTAGCGGCGGATGTGTTTCCCTTCGAACTCGACCACATCCACGTAGATCAGCGCGACGTAGGGCTTGTACTTCCGGACACTCTCGCGGGAACCGCGGCCGAGCGCTTCGAGGTCGTTTGGAAAAGCCCCCGCGGCGAGGGCCTGATTGAAGGGATTGTCGGGCAAAGCCAGGATCTTGAAATACCGGTCGAGCAGCGCCCGGAAGATCGATTCCTTGTCCGGGAAGAGGTGATACACATTTCCGGTGGAGAGGCCGGCGGCCTCGGCGATCTCGCGGATGTTCGTGCCGCGGTATCCCTGCTTCGAAAAGAGGCGCAGCGCCTTGTCGAGGATCTGTTTTCGACTCCGGTCGGAGCGGTCTTGCTGAAGCATGCCTGATTATCGCCGACGCGCGGGGCGCTCAGAGTTTGTGGTGGCGGTAGGCGTCGACGAGACGCGCGAGCAAGGCGATGTCTTCGCGGATCCTCGCCCCCTCCTCGGTGTCCCCTACCAGCCGGCGGCGCTCGAACTCACGGATGGTCGCGATGGTGGGGATGATGTCGACGCCGTCGCGGACCGCGGCTTCGACCGACTCGAAGTGGTGATGGCGGGCCAGGAACGTACGGTCGGATTCGAGGACCAGCGTGTAGCCATGGTCGCCATAGGCGGGGGAGAAGGCGCCGTCGATGGTGATCGCGTTGCCGCCGCGCTTGACCGGCGACTCCCCCGCGTCGATCTTCACCGGCACATGACCGTTGACGATCAGGCCGCCGCGATCGCACCCGAACTCCTCGAGAACGCGTTCGCAGAACTCCTTCTCGTGAATGAGCGTGAAGTAGGGGTTCTTCGTCTCTTTTTGAACCGCGGCATCCGCGATCAGGTCGCGTTCGAGTGTGGTGATGCGGTCCTTCCCGAACATCGGGGAGAGCGGTCCGCTCCAGAGGTACCAGAGGAAGTCGAGATCTCGAGGCGCCCGATGGTTCAGAGCGCGTACGACCACATCGTCGACGGCATCGAAGAGCGCACGTCCCCGCCTCGCTTCTCCGTCGATACTGAGCGGCAGGAAATTCCCCGTCTCATCGACGGGGACGCATCCATGGAAGACGAGGTGGTTATCCCGCTTCAACCAACTCGATCCCCGGGAGACCAGGAAGCGCGCGTGGTCCCAGAGCAGGCGGCTCGACAGGAAAGACATGCGCATCCGGTCGAGGCACAACTGCTCGTCGGCTGAGAGCGCTTCGGGGTTTTGGGGATCGAGAGTTGGAAAGTGACGGTCGCGGAGGGTGTGGGTCGTGCCATCGATGACGATCGTTCCCGCCCTGAGGTCGACCGTTCGAAGCAGGCGGCGGTGATCGAGCGCCCAATCGGGATGGCGCGCGATCATCTGCCCCTCGAGTTTGAACTGCATCACCGCGGCCGCCTTCTGCATCCGCGCCATGACCACGGTCTCGCGCAGACCCTTGCCGTGCGGCAGGAAACACTCGGCCGGATCGTCGGCGTAGACCGTCCGCACCAGTTTCTCGAGCGGCTGAAGGGTGATGCCGTAGCCCTCTTCGAGCTGGGAGAGGCGGCGATAACGCGTGGAGATGCGGAGGACGTGGGCGATGAGAGCCTCGTGGCCAAGCGCCGCGCCCAGCCAGGCGACATCGTGATTGCCCCAGGTGATCGCAACGTGGGGCTGCTGGCGCAGGTATTCGATCACCCGGTCACTCCGCGGTCCGCGGTCGACGCAGTCGCCGGCCACGATGAGTTCGCTCACCGCGAGGTTGCGGACCAGGCGCACGACGAGGCGGACGAAATTCGCCTCGCCCTGCTTCTCGATCAGGGGTTCCACGATGGCCGCGACGTAAGCGGGTCCGCGTTCGGAGAACGCCTCGTGAAGCATTTCGCGCAGGATGTTCGCGTAACCGGGCGGAAGCACATCCTCCACTCTTTGCAGGCTGGTGCGGCCGGCAAGAACGCGAAGGACCGAGAGCAGGTCATTGAGGACACGGAACACGAACGCGGTCCGCTGCTCGGCGGTGAGACCGGGCAGGCGTCGCTCCAGCGTCTCGGCGGGATAGAAGAGAAGTGAAAGCAGTTCGTCACGCTCGCCGCGGGAGCGGTCGCCGAAGACACGATCGACCAGCGGCCGCAGGGTTCCCGAGGCGTTGTTGATGATGTGGCGGAGCTTCACGTCCTCGCCATGGACGTCGCTCAGGACATGGATCGAACCCTTGGGCAGGGTGAGTTCCGCGGTGAGACGCGCGATCTCGGCCGTCGCGCCGTCCTCGTCATTGAACCGCTTCGAAAGCAGACGAAGAACCGCCAGTTCCGACTCGGAGAACGTGACCGGCCGCGTGTCCATGACCGCGCGGACGTTAACACCGGCGCGCCGGGCTTTCTCTTCTTACAGCACGCCGGGGCGGCCGAACAGATACCCCTGCATCAAATCGCAGTCGAGCGCGACCAGAGCATCGCGCTCGTCCTCGGTCTCGACGCCTTCGACGATGCAATCGATTCCAAGCTGGCGGGTCAGGGCCACGAGCGAGCCCACGATCTTCCGCTTCACCGGTTGGGTGTCCACGTCCCGGATGAGTGCTTGATCAATCTTCACGAACTGCGGATCCATGATGGCCAGGGTGGAAAGGCCCGCGTAGCCGCCGCCGAGGTCGTCGATCGCGAACCGATAACCCTTCTCCCGAAGGGCTGAGGAGCGTTCGCGCACTTCGGGAAGTTCGCTGATCGGGGCCCGCTCAGTCACTTCGAGGACCACGCGGTGGGCGAACTGCGAGAGGGCATCCTCGTCGGCGCTGATCGGCCCCATCAGTTCCTCGACATCGACATTCACGAAGAGCGTCAGGTTGGCGTTGCGCCGGAGCGCCTCGGCCGCGCGGGTATGAACGACCGCGCCCAGGTCCCCCACGCGTCCCACGGCAACCGCGAGCGCTATCAGTTCCCGAGGGTCGGACACCTGCGCTTCCTGGTTCCGGGCGAGCGCTTCGAACGCGAAGGGCGGGGCGTCCGGGTTCGACAAGGACACGATCGGCTGGAAAGCCAGCCAGAGAGAATCGAGCGCGCGTTCGAAGAGGACTCGCTGGTCTCGGGCCCCGAGAGACTTCCACGGATCCGGCGGCCCCGCGGGAACCCCGCGGGGCGCCGAAACCGGCCGAGTGACGAACTCGGTGTCACGAGAGGGGGCGAACTCAAGAGGTGACATAGGAGGTGCTCACTGTATACAGACAGTGTGCGTTCCTAGTCAAACTATTTTTCTTGATTTTTCTCTTTTTCGGGGTCTTCCTGGCCGCCCCGGACCTGCCGGAGCTCCTCGGGGAGGCTGTCGCGCTCGGTCGCCGCCGCCGACCGCATCAACTGCCGAAACGATTCCACCTGCTCATCGTCGAGTGCACGGAAGTCGTGAAGCGAATCGCCGAAGGTCTGGTAGGGCTCCGCTTTCGTCGGCTCGATCGCGGCTCGGGTGCGGCTTCCCCGGATGCTGCGAACCACGAGGCGGACGCCGAAACCGATGACGGTGAGCCGGAAACGGAAGCGTTCCTGGGTGGTCGCGAGGAACTCATGGATCCACTGGGCGATGCTGGTGAGCGACCGCGTCTCCGCGAGCTTGAATTGTGCGGGCCGGACCGGCGGCACGGGAACGATCGCCTCGGCCATGCGGGCGTAGATCGAAAGAGCGCGCAGGCGGCGCTGCCGATCTTCGGCGGCTTCTTCGATGGTGTCGGCCGCGATAGCGAGCAGACGCACCGCCTCGTCGTAGGAAAGGGTGGCTTTGCGCTTGAGGGCCAGGTCGTACGTGTGGGCCGCGATGTCCGTGTCTTCCGCGAGTCGGTCTCGGAGAGCCTCGGTCGCCTTCTCCGCTCGACCGGAGAGGACGAAGTCCCATCGCCGCAGCGCGCGGTCGCGATCGAACCGGCCGAGGAAGAGCACCACGACGCCGGCCGCCACGGCCGCGAGCAGAACGGGAATCACGCGGGGTTCAGTCCTTCCGCCAGGCGGCGTAGGCGAGATAGCCAATCGCAAGGTCATAGGCCGAGGCATTGAGGACATTGAGGTTTTGAACCACACCCCAACCCAGGCGAGCCACCAGATCCATTACGATGACGAAGACGACCAGATAGGGGATGTAGGCCAAAAGGATCGCCCGCGTAAATGACGGCACCGGAATCTGGTACCAGACTATGAGCATGGCGATGAAGGCGAGACACCAGATCCCCGCGGTAGTGATCCCCGGTTGGTAGCGGCCTATGTCCGCGTATTCCTGATTGGCAGGGGTCAACGCGAAGATCATGATCGTCGAGACGGTCACTGCGGCGGCCAGAAGGCCGCGCACCCGGGCCGCGATCCCATGGAAGGCCTTGAAGGCCTTGTACGAGATCTCAAGCGCCATTCCAAACAGGAGGGAATCGTAAATCCCCTGCTTGATCATGAAGGCCTCAGGTGTGTAGGAGCCGGGAAAGAACAGATAGAGCAGCGAGAAGGCGGTCGCGACCCCGATATACAGCGAAAAGGTCACAGACCGAGTCACCTTTCCACGGCGAATCATTCCGGCACAGAGCCCCAAAAGGAGCCCGACGTTGAGCAGGAATAGGACGCGGTGAAGATCCGCCACGAGGCGTCACCCGGACGGGCCCGCTAGGCCGTAAGCGGCTTAGCGAGGCGAGGGACCTTCTTACGCGCGATTCCGAAGGCGGCCAGTCGCATGTACAGCGTGCGTCTGGTTACTCCAAGTTCCCGCGAAACGCGCGCGATGTTCCAATCGTTCTCCTCGAGAATTCTCAAGATGTTGACGCGATTGGCGTCGGCACGGTTGACGTTGGGGACGCGTGCCGACACCGACTCACCCAGAGCAGCAACTGCCTTGGCGATACCGAGAAGAAAGGGCTTCAGTTCCTTCGCATCCACGGCCTTGGGGTTCTCGAGGTAGACCCAGCCCAGGGGCGCATCGGCCTCAGCTATCACTGGCGCGAGAGCGAATCCAGTGGCAGAGACGAACTCGCCCTTCGCCAATCGAGCGCGGTGGTCCTGAAAGCGAATGGGGAGGCTCCCGAGTCCCGCGAGGGACAACCGATACGAAAGGAACACGCTGGCGCTGTCGTTCTGAGGAATGAGAACGGCTCCCCCCTCAGCTCCGGCCACCTCGCACATTTTGGACAGCAGCCGGTCCCCAGCTCGACGCGGGTCGTCCGCCACCAGACTTTCAATCATGGATCCAAGAGAATTCATAGGGCATTAAGTTTGCCACATGAACGGGCAGGCCGGGAAACAGACATGTATACTTTTCGTATACCGGAGCGGGCTGATTGCCCCGGCCCGCCAACTCTCCCTCAACCATCTAAGGAACTCCCATGCGAATGTTCTGGACTCTCTTCTTCCTCGGCTCCATGCTCCTCGTCGGCGTTGACGTCGTTGAGCGACGCCAAACAGCCGTTGTCATCACCAGCCCGGCGGTCGCGAACGACAGTTTGCCGTTACCGACCCCCCGGCCCGAATAGCCAGGGCCGATTCGGAACGGTACGAATCGGCCGGCCGGTCCTCGGTTGTCAAAGCTCTCTGGCCAGAATAGCGTTGCGTCTTCGCTTCGCGGCGCGGGCGCAACGCATTCCCCAGGGAGATACCGATGACGACGACCGACCTCGACCAGCTTTCCGTCAACACCATCCGCACGCTGTCGATGGACGCCGTGCAGCAGGCGAACTCGGGTCATCCGGGGACGCCGATGGCCATGGCTCCCGTCGCCTATACGTT
>CAYNHK010000163.1:0-11229 GCA_964396875.1 uncultured Acidobacteriota bacterium
TCGATCGCGGTGCGCTTCGTCTTCCCCGCGGTGTCGATGGAGAGCACGTCGTTCTGGATCGTGCGCACCTCGCCGGTGTCGATGAGCTCGTTCCTGTGGTCGAAGTTCGTCACCGGCTTCGTGCCCATCGTGTTCTTCGCGACGTTCCTGACCATCGTGGCGAACGAGATGCTGGGCGTGCATCCTTTCCTGAAAGTCCTCACCGCGGTGGCCATCGTCTTCATGTCGCTCGCGCTGGTGGGCCTCGCCGCGGGCCTCGGCGCGCAATACCCGCGTTTCGGGGCGGAGAACGTGAACCAGATCGCGGGGTCGTACGGCGGTGTCGTCTTCATGGTCACGGCGGTGGCCTTCATCTGCATCGAGATCGCCCTGCTCGCCTGGCCGACGTCGATCTTCCTCTTCTATGAGTTCCGCGGCCGACCGATCCCGGGCCCACGTCAATTCGCGATGGCCGCGGGCGTGATCGGCGCGTTCTCCCTCTCCGTGGGCGTCTTCTATTTCTCGATGCGCCGCGGCGTTCGCGCCCTCACCGCACTCGCCGGATAGGCGCTACGACGGCTGGTAGTACTAGCGCCCCCGTGGGAGGCTTGCGGGATGGTCCTTCCGACGCTGCTCCGCAAACTCCACTATTGGGGCTCGCTCGTTATCGCCTTGCCGATCGCGGTGATCATCTGCACCGGCGTGCTGCTGCAGCTCAAGAAGGAGATCGCCTGGATTCAGCCAACGGAGGTGAAGACGAAAGCCCGCGAGTTCGCGATCACCGGCGAGCAGATCCTCCAGGCCGCGATGGCCGCTCCGGCGCTTCAAGTGCGATCGTGGGACGACATCGCGCGCATCGACATCCGCCCGGACCGAGGGCTCGTGAAGGTGAGCGCCCAAAACCACTGGGAACTGCAGCTCCATTCCGCGACCGGTGAAACCCTCCAGGTCGCCTATCGGCGGTCCGACCTCATCGAGAGCATCCACGACGGCTCGTGGTTCCACGACGCCGCGAAGTTGTGGATCTTCTTCCCTTCCGGCGTTCTGCTCTTCGGCCTGTGGCTCACCGGGATGTATTTGTTCGTGCTGCCGTACTGGGTGAAGGCGAAGCGTCGGAGGTAGGCGCGGGCTTCGCGGTCAGTCTCAGCGTTTCGAACTTCGCTCCCGCCCGCGTGACCAGCGTGACCTCTCCGCTCTCGAAACCGACCGCGACGTACTCGCCGCGCGCGTCGATGGAGCGCGCGCCGGATCCGATGGTGACGAGCCGGGTCACGGTTTTCTTCCGCTGGTCGTACCGCGAAACCTCGCGCCCGGAAACCAGAACCACCTGACGGCCAGCCGCGACAAGCGAGGCCTTCGCCGGGAGCGGCTCGATGATTCCCCGGCGCACTTCGATGACCCAGCCCTCACCGGTCCCATCGAGCGCAAGGACGGTTCCGTCGGGGAGGACCTCGAGTCGGGTGATAACGCCCGGGGCGGGCACGCTCGCGATGGTTCGCACCGAATTCAGCCGCCCGTCGAGAAGCGTGACGTTCACGCGGTCCGCGATCGCGATCATGTCGTCGTTCGCGGCGATGGCGCTGATCGACTCGGGCCACGCGATCTCGCGATAGGGCTCCGTCCCGGGGGAATAGGAGGCGAGGAGCAACGCCCGGTCCCCCGCAATGACGACATAGCCGCTGCGCGCGATGTGACGCGCATCGGCGATCGTCTCGACGGGGCCTTTCCCGAAAGGGTCGAAACGCAGCGCCTTCCCGTTCGCGATCGCGAATCCATGTTCGGCCGTCGAGTCGACGAAGAGCTCGGTAACGCCGGAGAGTTCGGGGACCGTCCGGCGCTGTTCCTCGCGCTTCGACTGGAGATCCCACGCGACGAGCGTGCCGGCCGCGTCCGCGGTCACCAGGCGCGGGCGCCCGGTTGCGAACGACACCGCCACCACGGGGGACGCATGCGCCGCGCGACCCCGCCCAAGGAAGGCGGTGACGCCCTGCCCGACCGCGGCGGTCGCGAGCAGCGCGAGGCCGAGGAGGCGGAGCACGCGCTTGACGTCGGGCGGCGCGTCCGGAAGGCCTTCGCCCGGCGCGGCGGCGGTGGCTGCGATGCTGAAGACGAGCATCCAGGAGACCGCGGCCACGATCGCGCAGACGACGATGGCGATCATCACGAACAGCATCCCTGGCCCATCACTGGTCCAGTTCGCCCTGTGCCCGACCCAGAAGAGAAGGATCGTCGCCGCGGTGGCCGCGATCGCGACCAGAAGCGCGCCGCCGCCGCCCAGGAAGCGGATCGCCCCGCCGGTCGAGCCGATCCCGAAAGCGAGGAGGATGACGGCCGCGAGGACCAGCAGGACGGTCAGCGAGATCGACACGCCCGGGATGCTACGCCGCTCGGCATGGGCCCACGTGGCCTGCAGTCAACCGGACGCGAAGAAAGTAGGATGCGGCCCCAGCATGAGCCGGCCGAACTTCGATCGCCTGGTGGCGCCGCCACGAACGGTCCCACTGAGCCTGCGGGTCAACACTTTGTTCGGGGGCATGGCCGCCTTCGCCTGGGGCGTGCTCCTCGTAACCACCCCGATCTTCTGGGGGTTCGTGATGAACGCCGAGGTGCTGGCGCCGATCGTTCTCGGGACCAGCGCCGCGACAACCGACGGGCGGGTCACGGCCACCGGCGAAACCAGGTCCAGTGAGGACGAGACGCGCGTCCACTGGGTCGACTATTCGTATCAGGTCCCGGCGGGTCCGCTGTTGAGCGGGAGGTCCTATGTGACGGGCAGCCCGCCGGACATCGGCGCCCGGCTACCGGTGGAGTACGTCCCCTCCGGGCCGCGGTTCTCACGCATCGTGGGCATGCGCAAGGCCATGTTCGGCCCAGGCGCCGCCATCGCGGTCGTGTTCCCTGCCCTGGCGGCGGGCTTCGTCGCGTTCTCGTTGTATGCGGGACGTCAGACCCTCCGCCTGCTGCACGAGGGCCGTGTGGCCCAGGCGACGTTCGTGAGCCAGAAGCCGACGAACATGACCGTCAACGGGCGCGTGGTGCAGGAGCTGACCTTCGAGTACGTGACGCCGGACCGAGGGCGGCGTACGTTCACCACCAGCACCACCGATCCAACCGACCTTCGCGATGAGCGGCGGGAGACCATTCTTTACCTGCCGGAAGAGCCCGACACGGCAACCGCGGTCGATGCGCTGCCGACGGCCGTGGTCATTGACGAGGGCGGCGAGCTGGCGCCCGTCCCGGGCCTCCGCTGGGCCGTCGTGGCGGTGCCGCTCCTCGTGGCCCTCGTGAACGGCGCCTGCGCTGCGAACCACCTGAGGTGACCGCCGGCCGTATGCTCAGCGCATGAAGCCCGACGACCTGCGCACATTGAACCAGTTGTTGCGCCACCAACGCCTTCTGTCCCTCGGCGTCGTGGTCGATGGGCTGCCCGTCGTCGGGCTCCTGCCCTTCCTGGCCGCGCCGAACTTCGCGGGGTTGGTCGTGCACGCCTCGCGTCTCGCGCCGCATACCGGGGGTCTCGGAGACGATCGGCCGTGGAGCGGCGCGGTTGCCGAGCCCGACAGCGCGGAGCGCGATCCGCTGCAGACTCCCCGCGTCCTCCTCCAGGGCACGTCGCGCGCGATCGAGGATCCCCTGGTCCTGGCGAGGATCCGCAGCATCTGGCGCGACCGCTATCCGAGTGCCGCCATGACTCTCGATCTGGGCGACTTCACTTTCTTCAGTCTCGACATCGAAGGGGGACGGCTGATCGCGGGCTTCGCGCGAGCGGTCAATCTGACGGCGGAGCACCTCGCGCAGGCTGCGACACAGGACTAGATACCCGGATCCGCCACCGTCGGTTCCCCGCTGGCCGATACCGCGCTCCCCTAGAATCCCGCGCGTGAGCGGGTCCGTTCTGACGGTTTCAAGTCGCGCGCTGCTGGACGCGTGCGCTCGACTCGGGCTCGACACCGACAAGATCCTGGCGGCCGGCGGTGTCGATCGCGCGCGGCTCGCGGATCCCGACGCGCGGCTGTCCAATGCGCAGGCCAGCGCCCTGTGGCGGAAAGCGTTTGAGCTGTCGAAGGACCCGCACCTCGCGCTCCACGCCGTCGAGATCCTGCCTCAAGGCGCCTACCGGGTTTTGGAATTCCTCTCGTGGAACGCGCCCACGGTGGGCGAGGCGCTCACCAAGGTTTCGCACTACTTTCCGCTGATCAACAGCGCGGTGCGCCTGCCGATAACCATGGGCGATGAGCGGGTCACTCTTGGAATCGAGGCTCCCACACATCCGTCGCTGATCACGCGGCCCTACGCGGAGTACACGTTCGCCGCGATCTACCTGAGGACGCGCCTGACCACCGACGAGCCGTATCGGCTGATACAGGTCGAGTTCTCTCACCCCAGGCCCGAAAGCGTTCGTGAACACGAGAGGATCTTCGATTGCCCGGTGATGTTCGGCGCTCCGGCCTGCCGGATGGTGATCGCACGCGAAGTGTGGGACTCACCGAGGCGCGGCAGCGATCCGGAGCTGTTCACCATTCTCGAGGCTCACGCGAAGATGCTGCTCGGCCGTTTGCCCGACGACGCCAGCCATGCGGGCCGGGTGCGCGAGGCCATCCGTGCCGAACTGCGCGGCGGTGACCCGGGGCTTGGCTCCATCGCGCGCCGGCTGGGGATGAGTGCCCGAACGCTTCAGCGTCGGTTGAGCGCCGAGGGCGTGGTGTTCAACGACGTCCTGGACGAGATGAGGTGGAGCGCGGCCCGCTCATACCTGTCCCAAGGAGATGTCGCGGCCACCGAAGTCGCCTACCTGCTTGGCTTCGCTTCCCAGAGTTCATTTAATCGAGCATTCAGGCGCTGGTCCGGGAAGACGCCCACCGAGTTCCGCCGCGAACACCTGCGCGCGTAAGGCGTAAGGCGGAGCGAACGCCTGGTGGCGTGAAATGTCAAAGGTCTGTCGCGTTCGGGCAGGGCATGGCGGGAGGCTTGTTCCGTACCTTCTCCAGATGAACACACACTGGAGAATTCAAATGAAACGACTCACGCCCTCAATGTCAGCCATGGCCCTCGCGATGGCCCTCACCTCAGCCCCGGTCCACGCCCAGAACTCGGGTCCCGGCGCGCCGCGGCCTCACCTGCACGTGAATGGCGCTTACAGCAGCTGCTTCTTCGATCTGCATCCGGAACTCGCGCAGCAGGAGTTCGAGGAGTTCACCGCTGAGCTGGGATCGATCCTGCGGCCGCGCCAGCTCAGCGACGCAACCACCCTGGGAAAGGGGCGCTTCGAGATCGCCCTCGACTACATGCGCGCGGGCATTGATGACGCGAAGGGGGCGTGGAACAACACGATGTCGCATCCGACGGCCGACCACTATCTCGGTTCCTCTGTTCAGTTCCCGCGCCTGGTCGCCCGATATGGCGTCTCTGACCGTGTCGATATCGGCGCCTCGGGCGGGCTCGATCCTCATTCCAACTGGGGTCTCGCCAGCATCGACGCCAAGATCGCGCTCATGAAGCAGGGACCTTCACGTCCGGTGTCCATCGCGATCCGTCCGACTCTCACTTCCCTGATCGGCCCCCGGGAGGTGTGGGTGGGCCACGCCAGTATCGACGTCTCGGTCAGCCGTACCATCGGTTCCTTTGCCCCTTACGTGGGCTTCGCCAGCGGCGCCTCGCTGGGCGTCGAGCGGTCGAAGGATGTCGCCCTCGAAAGCGCGGTCGCCACGACCTCGCCGGTGTTCGCGGGAGTCACCTGGCATCACAAGGCGCTGGCGCTGTCGGCTGAGGTCGAACACGGCCAGCTCAACAGCTTCGCGATCCGGGCGAGCACGAGGTTTTAGGAGTACAGCCGCAGCCGCCGGCACAGCACGATGCCTCCCGCGAAGGTCGACGCGGTCACGATCGCCCCGACAAGCCACTGCGCCAGGCGACTCTCGATCCGGCCCTCGAACGCGAGCGTCCTCTCCATCAGTGTGAGCGTGGTCGCGAAGATCGCCAGGGCGAGGAGAACCCGGATCGTCCGCTGACGATCTGTCCCCCCATCGGGCGGCTGGCCGGTGGAGGCGATCAGGGCGTACGAGAGGGCGAGGCCGGTGAGCGCGCCCGCGTACCGCGGAGAGATCGGCGGGCACCACGGCATGAAGACGAGAAGGCCAAGGCACAAGAGCCAGAGCCCACGCAGCGGCCACCTCGGGGGCCACTTCCCTTCGGGCGAGTCGGAGGAGCCGAACAGCCGGAGCCAGACCGCGGAGACGCCGAGGGCGATGACAAACCCGCCCAGCACGTCGGCGAGGAAATGCCTCCCCAGGTACATTCTGGAGAGGGCCATCAGCGGCACCCAGGCCGCGGCGAACACATACAACCACCGGAGGCGCAGGAACCATGCGCTGCAGACGAGGAGCGCGGTGGTGGCACTCACATGCCCGGAAGGAAATCCGTACCCGCCGTGGTCGCGCACCCGGGCCTGCTCGCGGACCTTCTCGATGACCGCGGGCGACGGCAGCGACCAGAACCCCGGAGCGCTTCCACGCGCGACGATCGCCTCTCCGCGCGAGGCGGTGGTCCTCATCAACCGGTCGTCGATCTGGTCGGGCCGCGGAAGCGCGACGACCTCTTTGGCCCCATCCGTGACGAGCCCGGTCAGCAGGACGGCCCCCAGCACGGCGAGGCCCGGACGCAACCGGACGCCAAAGGCGAGGGTCACAATCAGGAAAGCGTGGAACGGCAGGTATCCGAGGGACGTAACGCCCGTGAGCAGCGCGGTCGCAGCCGCCGACCCCATCGATTGGAGCCAGACATTGATCCCTGTGTCGAACACTTTTGGGCGGCGCTATTGCAGGTTTCGCACGCGGCGGGCGTAGGAGCGCACCTCGCCCCAGTTGAACTCGAACGAATCGCGGGATGCGTCGCGTGGAAACTGGATCATGAACGTGGCCGGGTAGTCGCGGGCGATGTAGCGGTTCGCGCCGGCCGGGACGAAGGTCAGCGGCCCGAGCAGGTCGATCCGCACCAGGAGATCCTCGCCGTCTTTGGCGAGGTCGAAGCGAAACAGGGCGTCCTCGAATCGCCCGAGCGGGGGCACACCCTTCGCAGGAGTGCGCTTGAGCACGGGTTCTCCGATCCACGCAGGAAACAGCTCGGTCAGCCAGACGAACCCCTTGTTGGTCAGGACCACGATTCCGAGGTCGTCCTTCGGCGCGTAAGCGATGAGCGAACTGTGCCCGTCGACGTTGCCGCCGTGCCAGATCATCGCGTGGCCCAGGAATTCGCGAATCGAAAGGCCGAAGCCGTAGGGCACGAGCTGGCCGGAGCTAAGCCGTGTGGGCCTGGCGAGCAGGGCAAGCTTTGCCTTCGCCTTCCCGCGGGCGACCATGCCCTTGCGGATCCAGTCCACGAGGCCGGCGGCGGTGGAACAAAGGCCGCCGTCACCCGCGTAAGCAGCGCGGCTCGCGTCGAGCGGCGCGAGTTTGCCGGTCGGCGCATAACCGGCAACGAACCCTCCGGGCGCGATGTCGTGGCACGGCCTGATCCCCTCGATGCCTGCCGGACGCAGCACACGCTCCTCGACCACGGTGTCGAAGGGCTTGCCCTCCACGCGCTCCGCAATCAGCGCGAGCGTTTTGAAGTTTGTGTTGCTGTAGGCCCAACGCTCTCCCGGCGGAAAGCGGCGAGGTGCTTTGGCGGCGAGCGCGATGAAGGCGGACTTCGGCGTCGCGGGATCATCGGCGAGCGGTCGATAGCCCTCCAGCCACAGGAAGTCAGCGATCCCCGACGTGTGCGTCAGCAGGTGGGAAACCCGGAGTTCCCGATCGCCGGCAAACCACTCTGGAAGGTAGTCGCCGACGGGCGCCTCGAGGCGCACCCGGCCGTGTTCCGCCAGCGCGACGATGGCGGCGGCCGTGAACTGCTTCGAGATCGACCCGATCGGAAACACCGACTGCGAGTCTGGCGGACCCGAGCCGGGGCTTACGGAACCGTAGCCGCGTTCAAGGAGCATCTCGTCGCGGCGGAACACAGTGACGTGCGCGGCTCCGATCGTCTCACGCGCCATGAAGGAATGAACGGCGGCATCGAGCTTCGCGAGGTCGGGAGCCGCGGGGCCTGCGGTTGCGTCTCCCCGCATGAGCGATGACGCGAGGAGCGCCACGCTCATGAAGGTCGCTCGCCGACGCATCACTCAGGCTCCGGTCGACGGATCGAGGGTCGGGACCCCGGTGGGCGCGAAATCGGCCACGGTTCGCGTGACGATGACCATGGCGTGGATTGTAGGTGGAAAAGCAGCCAAACAACTCGTGTCCGACCTCTCGCTCACCGAACCGCTCTCTGCTTCACCTCGACGCGGATCCCGCGGTGGCCGCGCTTGTCTGCCTTCTGGTCCTGTGGCCGCGACGCAAGCCACGACAGCAGTTCAAACGACGGGGCCTGGCCATCCTCAGTCTTCGCAAGAAGCTCAAGAATCGGATCACCCGACGCGGCCCACGAAACCTCACCTGGGCCGCCGACCTGACCTTCCTTCCGGAAACCGATCGGCCCGTACTCGGCGTCCTCGATCACGGCACTCGAGCGAACCTGTACCTGGCCGAGATGCGGGCAAGAAGCACGATTGCCGTTCCGCGTGTCTTGCTCGATCTGTTCGAACGATTCGGACGGCCCAGATTCTTCCGAACGGACAACGAGAGCATCTTCTCGTCGCCAGTCCTGACCGGGGCACTCTGGGCTCTGGGCGTTCGCCATCAACTGAGCGACCCTTTTTGTCCCTGGCAGAACGGGCGAATCGAACGCTTCTTCGGGACGATTAAGGAGCGAATCCACCGATGGTGGGAGGAAACAGGCATTCCGAGTGAGGTTCAGCGGGAGCTCGACGTCCTCCGCGTCTGGTACAACCACATCCGGCTGCATCAGGGGCTCGCCGGCATCACTCCCGCCGAGGTCTGGGCAGGACGGACTGGCACGCAACCCCTTCGTTTCTTCTCGGCCTGGAATGGGATCCTGGCTGGTTTCGGCCGGCCGACGTGATGCGAGGTCGCTATCCCGCAATCGTCCGCACCCATCGACGGGATAGGTGTATCTCGGCGCGTGGACCGCCTGACCTACGACGAGACAGCCGAGAAACGCCGCACTGAATCACGGTGTCCGCGGAGAATCGGGCGAATCGATCGATACTCGCGCCAATTCTTGCCCCATTTCACAGGAGAGCACCCCGCGGACAGTGCGGACAGGACAACGCGTGCTCAACAGGCTGCGTATTTCCTGAATCGCCTACTCCCATTCGCGCGTTGCCGTGCGCACGACGTCCCATTAGAGGCCTACCCCTGGGAGAAGCGGCGAACCTCGTGACGGTTGTACTCGATCATCGACGTGAAACATTCCGCGAACGACGGCCACTCGTCGATTGGCTCACCGGCTAGCCACACTATCCTGAATTCGTCGTCGTGGCGACTCCGTAGGTCGAGCACCAAAGCATCTTTGTCCTCAAGCGTCAAGGCAATCGGAAGGACCGCCTCTGGCGAAAGAGTCAGTGCGCCCCACTGAGCCGAATTAAGCCGCCCATACGTCGCTTCAAAGTATTCGCGATGCTTCCCGCCCACAAGCTCACCGCACCCAAACAGGTCAATCGACTGAAAAAAGCCTTTCCATCCGTCCGCGTGAAGCAAAAAGTCGCGATACGAGGAAGGCAACGAGAAGCCCAGCTTCTGCTCGGCATGGTCAACCTGGTGTTTTCCCGCCTTGACCTCTGGGTAGTGATGCGGCCAAAGGCCGCCGTCGACCTGTGCCAGGGCCTGCTGAACCTGGACCAAGGTCCCAATCAGGACTGGCCAGTTCTCGGTCATCGCTTCTTCGGGACGTAGAGAAACACAGTTGGCTGATACCCAACGGGGTATTTCTTGGCCTGAGAACCCAAGCTCATGTTCACGACCGGATCAAGGGGCATATAGAAGAGAGGCTGTGGATTGTTCGTCCAAGTCGTGTCCGGTACGTGACCAGCGTGCTGGTTCTCGAAGATCCGTGGCGTACGCGTACGGGCCAATGCCGCGCTCCGACTCGCATCTGCGCGTAAACGCCCCTTTGTTGACACTCTACCAGTCGGAGACAAGGCTCCCGCGCCGAGCGCCGCATTGCAGCCATCACAATATGCCTTGACCTGCGCAATCTGCTCCGGTGTGGCGCCCTCCGGATGAGTAAATTCGACCGGTCCCTTCTTCGGGTCGGCTACCGGCCCTGTTCGCTCAACGTGCTTCAGGAAGCCTGAACCTGCTGCCGTTCTTTCGCTCGCGCTCGTCTGAATCGCCTTATCCACACGTGCTCGAATCGCCGCTTGCTCGACCTGCCTTGCCAACGCCCGCGAAAGTGCTTCGCCTTGAAGGTCGTTCGCAAGGCTCTCCATGCTGTTACGCGGCTCTTCGACTGTGACGCCACGTCGCCCGAGTACGCCACCGAGCGCGGCATTGAATACGCCCATGCCCGCGTCGTACTTCTCTTGCACACGCGCCGCGATCATCGTTCCCTGTGCAGCGAGGTCGCCGACGAAACCGCTCGTCGCAGCGGCGATCGTGCCCACCGTCTTGCCGCTCCACTGGCGCGCGGCAGCGAATGCTGAACCAGCTAGCCCACCGAGGTGGCTGAAGGGTGCGGCAATCGATGACTGGAGCGCACCGATGTTCCCGGAGTCGACGGCGTCGTCATGAGTGCCACCGTCGATCCGGGCATTTCCGTACCCGACCGCGAATCCGCCACCAGCGCCGATCGCCGTTGATCCGGCGATGCCGACGGCACCCGCGGTAGCAAGAGCACCACCGGTCACCACTGTTCCGCCCACCAGGGCGAGGCGACCGCCCATTCGGCCTGCTGCGTCCGTAGTCGTTTTGAAGCGACCGGCGATCTCACGAATCTGCTCTTGCGTATAAGCGTGTCCCGTCGGGTCGACATAGAAGGTCGGATTGGCGGCAGCGTAGAAGTAGCGATGCAGGCTGGGCGGATCGTCGATGTTTCCAAGGAACGAATCCGACTGCGTGAATCTCGCGGTGAACGGGTCGTAGTAGCGGGCCTTTGCGTAGTAAAGGCTGGACTCGTTGTCCCAGTAATGGCCGGTGTAGCCGAAGCGGTTCTTGCTCGGCGCCAGGTCGGCTTCAAACCTGAACTGGCCCCAGGCGTCGAGGCGGTACGAGGCCGCTACCGTGCCGCTCAACGTCGTCAGGCTCGTCACTGAGCCCAATCCATCGAACGAGAAGTACCGCGTGCCTTCGTCGGCGCGGGTCAGGCGGATGAGAC